>JAKVCR010000099.1 GCA_022448985.1 Roseibacillus sp. | reverse complement strand
CTCCTGGTCTTTCCAGGTATCCCCCAGAGCAGTGAACCGGGACTGCAGGGAAGAAGCCTTCACCTGAAGTTCATCATTGAAACGTTTCAGTTCCTTGGCGAACCGCCGGACTTCGTCCGGATCCATTATTGCCTGGGCCATAGCTGTGGTGGGGTGGGGAGCTTGAATTGTGAGATCACCCCCCGCAACCGGCAAGGACAGATCTCCCCGAATATCAGTGAAACCCTACGCTCGAAAGGGCGTTGCTTCAAGACACCCAACTCCCGCTGGACTGAAATTCACTCCCCCCCATCCGTAATATAGGCCAGCAGGTTTGCCATCTCCTGTAGATTCAATCCACCCTCAAGCCCGGTCGGCATGAGGGAGCGGTTCAGGTTCACCAGCTTCGTGATCTCCTCCCGCGCGACCTTGCGCGAGGTCCCGTCCGCGAACCAGAGGGTCAATTCCCTGGTATCCTCCTCCGAGATCACACCCGCCAGCATTACTCCGTCCTGCAGATGGACTTCCCAAAGCGAGTACTGCGGAGCCACTTCGCGATCCGGTAGCAGAAGGTTTTCCAACAACATGGGGGCCCCCTTGTTGCGCAGGGTCGCCAGACCCGGTCCCGCTCCACTCTGTCCACTCCTGTGGCACAGGGCGCAGCGCTGCCCGAAGAGAATCTTCCCTTCCCTGCCGTCACCCTCCAACTTGAGCGCTGGACGATAATGTGCCGTGGCCTCGTCCCGTGTCAGGGTTTTCTCCTCCCCGAAAATCGCTACCGCCCGCTCGCTCAATTTTTCATCTCCATGAGAGCGCAGATCCTGCTGTTGCTGGAACCCGACCTCGCTCGCTGCCAGGCGCTTCCCTTCGATGGCGGCGAGAACAGTAGCCGCCGACATTCTGCTCAACAGGCCTCCCCTCGCCCGCACCGGAATCTGCTCCCACTGCTCCAGGGCCTTCCCCTCCCACTCACTGGCCGACCGCCCCAACAGTGCCGGGAGAGCAGAATTCTCCGCTTCACCCCGCACCACCCACGCCAGCAGATCCTCCGCTCCGGTCTCAGGATGATTTGCCAGCATCCACAGGGCAGAGTCCCGCTCCGCACCTGGTGGCTCTCCCTTCTTCATCTTCTCCCGCGCCTGGACAACCAGATCCCGGGCCATGGGATCATCGCCTGCAATCCCCGCATCCTGCAGGAGCTTTACAGCCCGGACGAAATGGCCCTCCCTGCCAACCACTTCGGCCAGGACTCCATGTATCCTGGCAGCAGCCAGAAGCACCCGTCTTGTCCACGGGTCTTCCCAGTCCTTCTCAAGGAATTGCCCCAGGAGTTCCGCGGTCACTCCTGTCCCGGGAGTGAGAGTTCGTAGCGCTGCTTCATATCGTACCTTGTGATCACCATCCCGCGCCCAGGACTGCAGGAGACCAGCATCAACCTCCCTCCACATCCGCACCAGCTGTCGGCGCACTTCGGAACTGGGTTCATCCGCCCATAACTGAAGGACCTCCTCTTCTTTAAGTGGTCGGAGCCGGGCCATAAGGCGGAGCGCCTGCACCCGTGCCCGCACGTCCCCGGTCCGGTCCTCCACCAGCCCGGCTACCAGCCCGGCAACATCCTGCTCATTCCGTTCCAGCAGGAGACGCATGGCCGTGTCACGCTCCCAGCCGTTGCCGCTTCCCAGCAACTTTACCAGACCGTCTACCGTCAGCCGGGACCGCTCCACCGGGGCAGTGGTCTTGAAGTCTTCCGGAACCACCCGCCAGATCCGACCCCGGTCCGCTCCGCTGTAGAGATCAAGGTGTTTCTTGATCGACTCCGGGATCGACCAGGGATGCTCAATAGTCTCCCGGTACATATCAACCACGTAGAGCGCACCGTCCGGGCCATTGGCGCACTGCACCGGACGGAACCAGTTGTCGCTGGAAGCCAGGAACTCCGATTTTTGGAGAGAATCCGGCCTCCTCGCCACCGGCCGCACCCGGCCCTGCGGAAACTCGATCAACTTCTGGTGCACCAGGTTGCTCCCCACATCCCCGATAAAAACAGTTCCGTGCTGATCCCTGTCGAAGGCATCACCGCGGTAGACCGTCAACCCGCTCGCCGAGGTAAAATAGCCAGCTGCCCGGCCTCCTCCCTCCACGGGACCATCAACCCTGCCCTGCACCCGCCACCGCGTCCGGACCACCCGCCATGGCTCCACCCCGCTGATACGGTAGACCTCCGCCGCTCCCCCATCCACCGGGATGTCCACCAGGGGATGCGGTAGACCGCCCGTACGATTCCACGGCCACGAGTACATCACCGCAATGAGGTGCCGGCTGTTGCTGCAGACATAGCGGCGCCCGAAGTCGTCGAAGGTCAACCCATACTGCGCCGTTCCCGACTCCGGGCGCAGGACGAGGGTCTCCGGGTCAAAGGAAAAATCCGACCCCCGTAGATCCATTCCTCCGCCCTTTTCAGACCCCAGCCTTACCGTTCCTCCATTCGGTGCGGTGGAACCGTAAATCCGCCCGTCCGGCCCCCATTGCAAATTGTTAACCAGGGCCTGCATGTTGAGGGGGTCCAGATCCTCCCCGAATCCAGTGAAGATGACCCTGCGGTCCTCGGCCACTCCATCCTGGTCATGGTCCCCAAGATAAAGAATATCAGGTGAGGCCGTGACGAATACACCCCCCTTCCAGCAGACCACCCCAGTAGGCCATTTCAGATTGTCTGCAAAAACGGTGGAGTGTTCGTAGCGCCCATCCCGGTCACGATCCTCAAGAAGCCGGATACGGCCCAGTGCCTGCTCCCGGCGTTCGGGGTAACCCCGCATCTCGGCCACAAAGAGCCGTCCATCCTCATCAAAGGCAATCGCCACCGGATCGACCACCTGCGGTTCGCAGGCCGCAAGTTCAATCCGGAATCCGGGGGCAAGCTGGAATGACTGGATGGCAGATGCCGGCTCCCGGGGGGGGATTCGTGGTAATTCCACAGGGTCGGGCTCGGGCTCACCCGGAGTCACAACACTGCTCCCGTGCAGTGCAACCAGGATAAGAAAGAACCGGAATCTGAGACACATGGGGAAACTCCTTCGCGGAAGCGGAAACAGGACCACGAATCGCAGTCCTTGACGACCATTATCGCAATTCCCTCCCTCCGGCAGGTCGCCTGATCTCTGGGTCTTTGACTTTCCCGGCCGTGACCTCTAGAGCTGCCACTGCCCATGCACGAACCAACCGTTCAGATCTCCCTCGATCTCATCGACCTCGATGAAGCAATCGAAACGGCTGCCATGGCCCTGAGGGCTGGCGTGGACTGGCTGGAAGCGGGAACACCGCTTCTCCTCGCACACGGCCTGCACTCCGTCAGTGCCCTCCGCGAAAACTTTCCGGATGCGCCCATCGTGGCCGACCTGAAGACGATGGATGGGGGCTACCTTGAGGCCGAGATGATGGCCAAGGCCGGCGCTACCCATGTGGTGGTCATGGCCCGGGCGCACGAGGAAACCGTCAAGTGTGTGGTCCAGTGCGGGATGGACTACGGGGTAGGAGTCATGGGCGACAACCTGGGCTGCCCCGACATGGTAGAGGGGGCCAGGAAACTTGAGGAACTGGGCTGCGGCTACATCGTACACCACATCGGCTACGATGAACGCCGGGGAATTGCCGCGGCCGGCAATCGCATGCCCAGTCCGCTCGATGATTTGAAGGAGGTGGTCGAAGCGGTTTCCGTCCCCGTGCAGGCGGTGGGCGGATTATCCATCGAGCAGGCCGTGGCCTGTCCCTCCCATGGCGCTCCCCTCGTCGTCCTCGGAGCACCCCTCACCATTGACGCCGACTCCTTCCAGACCGCTTCCGGGGATCTGGAATCATCCCTGCGGATGATCTGCAACCAGGTGCACGGCAGCTCCTGAACCCGGAATCCGCCCAACCTCCCAGCAACTCACCATGCGCCTGAAAGACAAACGCATCCTCGTCACCGGTTCCTCCACCGGGATCGGCAAGGCCATCGCCCAACGATTCGTGCAGGAGGGCGCCCGCGTCCTCATCCACGGCCTGGAGGACGACCTGACCCGGGAAACTGCCGCCGAACTGGGTGGCGCCCCCTGCCACGTCTCTGACCTGTCCGATCCCGCCGTTCCCGAACAGTTGGTGAAAGCTGCCATCGGGGAACTGGGGGGACTGGACGGCCTCGTCAACAATGCCGGGGTCGTCACACGACGCCAACCTGCCGACATGACCCTCGAGATCTGGGACTGGACCTACGCCATCAACGTGCGAGCCCCCTTCCTCCTCATCCAGGCTTCCCTTGAGGAACTTGCCAGAAACAAGGGCCGCATCCTGAATATCGGATCAGTAAACGCCCACGGCGGGGAATCCTACTTTGCCGCCTACGCCAGTTCCAAGGGGGCCCTCATGGCCCTGACTCGTAATCTCGGCGACACCCTCCACCGGGACTACGGAGTAGTCGTCAACCAGATCAACCCGGGCTGGGTCCTCACTGAGAACGAGTCGGCCCGCAAGCAGGAAGACGGTCTCGACCCGGACTGGCACACCAAACTTCCCAGGATCTATGCCCCCGCCGGGCGCATCCTCATGTCCGAGGAAATCGCCGCCGGGGCTCTCTACTGGCTGGATGATGCCACTGGCCCGGTCAGTGGCTGCGTGGTGGAACTGGAGCAGTACCCCGCCCACGGGCGAAACCCGGACAAGGTGGGGCTGTAAAACCCCGGGAGCTTCCGGCGACAACCATTCCTCATCCCGCTCCTCTCACCCTCCACACATCCCCGCCCATCCCTCATTCTGCAGATGCCCAAGCTCGCTACCTTCCCCAAGGCGGAACTGGAGGCCCTCGTCGACGGCTCCATGCGCCTCTCTGACTATCTCGACTTTATCTCCGGTCTCGATGTGGACGGCGTGGAACTCTATCCCCTCATCGTCGACCTCGAGGATCCCGCCACCTGGTCCAGCTATCGGCAAGCGTGCAGGGAGATGAACCTTGAGATCCCGATGCTCTGCTGTTCTCCCGACTTCACCCATCCCGATCCCGCCTTCCGGGCGCAGGAAATTGAGAAAGAGAAGCGGTGGATCGAAATGGCGAACGCCCTGGGGGCCCGCTTCTGCCGCGTCCTGAGCGGCCAGCGCCGTCCTGAAATTTCCCGCGAGGAGGGTATTGAGCTCGCCGCCACTTCCATCCAGGCCTGCCTTCCATTTGCCGCGGAACATGGCGTGACCCTCATCATCGAGAACCACTATAAGGATGGCTTCTGGGAATACCCCGAGTTTGCCCAGCCGATGGACATCTTCTGCGATCTCCTGGAAGCGGTGGGCGAACATCCCAGCTTCGGGGTCAACTACGATCCTTCCAACACTCTGCTCGCCGGCGAGGATCCCCTTGAACTCCTCGCCCGGGTCAAGCACCGCGTGGTCACCATGCACGCCAGTGACCGCTACCTGAAACACGGAACCCTTGAGGACCTCTCCCGGGAGGAAGGCGTCACCGGATATGCCGAGCGCCTCGCCCACGGGGAAATCGGGCAGGGCATGAATGACTACGATGCCATCTTTTCCACCCTCAGTTCAGCCGGGTTTGACGGCTGGGTCTCCATTGAGGACGGAGTGGACGGACCAGAGCAATTGACGCGCTCTATCGCCTTCCTACGCAGCAAGATCACTGAGCACTTCCCGTAACCGGCGGGACTACAGCCTTCCAGCCGACCAGAGAATCCCACGGGTCAGCAGGTTGAGGAACACCGGGTCGGAAAACGTGTCATTGGTGTGGCCATAGGTCGTGCCAAACACCCGGGCCCCTTCAAATTCGTTCACCCAGAATACCGGGTGAGCCTTCTGGTTCTTCTCGCTCTTGGAAGTCGCAAGCACAGTGGCATTGGGCCACATCTTCTCGATGACGTACAATTCGTCCTTGGGAGTCACCCAGTCCGCCGGCACTCCCTTCATGATAGGGTGGTCTGCCTTCTCAGTCTTGACCGGATAGCGCGCCTGGTGCTCATGCTTCCTGCTCGTCACGCCCAGAAACCTGCGCCAGTCATCGATTTCAGCAGCACGGTAGGTGTGCATCGCACAATGAATGACCACTGCGGGGGTGCCCCCCCGATGGCCGTCGACAATCTTCCGGATGTAATCGGGGTCCTTGGTATTGGCAAAGCACTCATTGTGCACCACCACATCAAACTGCTCTGCCCATTTCGGATCATCATAGAGATCGATCTCGGCCTTGGTTCCCCTTCCCCCCTTGTTTACCACCGTCCAGTCGATATCCGCCTTTGCGGATGAGGACAGCGTGAGCGCCTTGGACTGAAATGCGTAGTCGTGGCAGCATCCTCCGGTAACCAGAAGGCACTTGAGGGCCTTTCCGGGATCATCAGCTGCGCTCTGATCCTTTTCCTTATCCGCTGGGGCGCTGACAGTGAGATACAGCGACAGGGCGAGAGCAGAGGCAATCGTGGTCAGGAGGGGAATGATGGTCTTTGTCTTCATATGATCCTTAGGGATACCAGGCCCTTTGCCCGTGAGACCGAGAATGCAGGAAGATTCCCCGCATGACAATCAATCTCCGTATCCTCCAGGATGGGCCTTATGCCATGCCCACGCACTCCGAACCATTTCCTCGAGATCAGCAGCAGGCGCCCAGTCCAGAATGGACCCAGCCTTCGAACTGGACGCGACCAGGACCGGCGGATCCCCAGTCCGGCGCTGACCTCTCGTCACTGGAATCTCAT
>JAKVCR010000098.1 GCA_022448985.1 Roseibacillus sp. | reverse complement strand
GGAAGGGGACCGGCTCCGCCTTTATGCACCCCCGGAGACTCCGGAAAAGACCCTCGATCTTTTTGAGGAGTTCCTGCCTTATGCCCTGGCGCTGGATTGCGAACAGCAGTGGGCCGATCAATTCGATGAGGTCCTGAGGGCAGCAGGAATTGACCCTTCGGGGGACGCCTACAGCCCGAGCTTCTACTCTGGCGGTTCAGGAGGGGGAAGTGGCATGACCGGGATGAGTGGGATGATGAGCGGCCTCTCCGGCAGTTTCACCGGCTCCCTTTCCTCCTCTGCAGCCGCCCCCTCGGTCGGCGGTGGTGGAGGTGGTGGAGGTGGTGGAGGCGGCGGAGGATCCGGCGGCGGTGGCGGCGGTGGCGGCGGCGGCGGCTGGTAGGGAGGTTGCCCTTTGGCAGGGCGGAAGATAGAAAGGCGGCAGGATGTTCCGCTTTCTTGCCGTATCGCTTCTTCTGGCTCTCGCAGGCACGCTCGCCCTCGCGGCCGAACGCATCGAGTCCTTCCACAGCCACATCGTGGTGGAGCGGAGTGGGAATCTGATAGTGACCGAGACCATCAGGGTCCGGGCCGAGGGGGTCCAGATCAAGCGGGGGATCTATCGTGACATTCCGCGCCTGCAGACGACCAAGTTCGGGCTCAAAACGAAGAAGCCCTTTGAAGTCCTCTCCGTGAAGCGGGATGGGAAGCCGGAGAACTACCGGACGTCGGAGATCGGCCAAGGGGGGATCCGGATCCGTATCGGGCGCAGGTCC
This sequence comes from Roseibacillus sp., assembly GCA_022448985.1. Lineage (GTDB taxonomy): Bacteria > Verrucomicrobiota > Verrucomicrobiia > Verrucomicrobiales > Akkermansiaceae > Roseibacillus_B. The sequence goes on along the minus strand of JAKVCR010000098.1, from coordinate 1,025 downwards.
GTATTCCTGAAGCCCGGCTCCTACACCTACGAGATCACCTACCGGACCGGCCAGCAGCTCTACTTTGAGAAGGGGCGGGACGCCCTCTACTGGAACGTCAATGGCACGGAGTGGGGATTTCTCGCTGGCAAGGTGAGCGCCACGGTGGTGTTGCCGGAGGGAATCAGGGGGACGAAGGTCTGGGGTTATACCGGGAAGCAGGGGGCAAAGGGCAAGGACTACAAGGCCGAGTTGACCGGGACCGGGGCCACCATCGAGGCCACCCGGCGGTTGTGGTCGAAGGAAAACCTGTCGGTGGTGCTGGAATGGCCTCCCGGCCTGCTGGAGGAGCGGGCCTACGAGGAGGCCCGGGTGTCGCTCTTCCGGGATCATCCCCTGGCCGCCCTGGGGCTGGTGTTGTTGGCGGGGGCCTTGGTTTACTACCTGGTGGCCTGGATCAAGGTGGGGAAGGACCCGGAGAAGGGGACCATTATCCCGCTCTTCGACCCTCCCGAGGGGCTCTCGGCCGCTGCGGTGCGTTACATTGACCAGATGGGCCACGACAACAAGTGCTTCAGTGCCGGGGTGGTTGGGTTGGCGGCCAAGGGGCAGGCCACGATCGAGAAGGATGGAAAGGTGTATGTCCTCCATCCCAAGACGCTTACACCTGCCCAGGAGGGGGAACTGCTGGAGCTTCTCAACGAGGGGGAAGTCAAGGAGCTTGAGGCCTTCAAGGGCGTCTCAATGAAGCGGGCGGAAGATATCCGGCAGGCCCGCCCCTACGAAAAGGTTGAGGACGTCCTGCGCGTCAAGGGCATCGGAAAAGGGGCCCTGGCCAAGATGATCAACCACATGAGCGGGACGGGGGATTCCCCGGGGGGGGAGCTTCTCACCGCCGACGAGACGGGGCTCCACAAGAAGCTGTTCGGGGCGGGCTCCCTCAGGCTCAAGCAGTCCAACCACGTCCGGATCGGGGGGGCTCTCAAGGCCCACAAGCGGCTCCTTGCCTCCCAGGTGGAGAAGGTGCATTTCATCAGGAACCTTGC
>JAKVCR010000097.1 GCA_022448985.1 Roseibacillus sp. | reverse complement strand
ATGCTCGTCTTTGAAGTCGAGTTGCTGAAGATCCTCAGCAACTGAAGGCTCCGGCCCATGTGGCGGGAGTCCAGGCCGGGGTGATTTGAACCAATGGCCACTGCGTCCCCATCTGAATCGGTCCCCTTCCTCGAGATGAGGGGGATCGACAAGTCCTTCCCCGGGGGCCAGGCCCTGAAGGGGGTGGATCTGAGCCTTCATTCGGGGGAGGTCCTTGCCCTGCTCGGGGAAAACGGGGCGGGGAAGAGCACCCTGATCAAAATTCTCGGAGGGGCCCATGGTCCCACCGCAGGGAGGGTTATGGTGAATGGGGATCCGGTGGACCTCTCTACGCCGCATGCCAGCCAGGCCGCGGGGATCGGGATTATCTACCAGGAGTTCAACCTGGTGCCCCATCTGAGTGCCCGTGAGAATATCTTCCTTGGACAGGAGAAGACCCGGGGGGGATTCGTCGATGCGGGAGAGGAACGCCGCAGGGCCATGGAGCTCTTCGAACGCCTCGGGACGGTGATTGATCCAGAGCAGCGTTGTTCCGAGATGACCGTGGCGCAGCAGCAGGTTGTCGAGATTGCGAAGGCTCTTTCCCAGGACGCCCGGATCCTCGTGATGGATGAACCGAGTGCCACCCTGACACCTCAGGAGGTAGAGCGTCTCCTGGATATCGTGCGGGAATTGAGGGACCAGGGACTGGGGATCATCTACATCAGCCACCGGTTGGAGGAAGTCTACGAGATCTCGGATCGGATCATTGTGTTGCGGGATGGTGAGCATGTAGCGACCAGACCTGTTGGTGAGCTTGACCGGGGTTCCCTCATTGAACTGATGGTGGGGCGCAAGCTGGAGAATGAGTTTCCCTCCCGCACTCCCAGCATCGGAGAGGAACGGTTGGTGGTGACCGGGTTGACCCGGGGTTCGGTGGTTCGGGATGTTTCCTTCTCCGTCCGCGCCGGGGAGATCCTGGCCCTGACCGGGTTGGTGGGGGCGGGGCGTACCGAGACCGTGCGCCTGCTCTTCGGGGCCGATCGGCCTGATGCCGGATTGATTTCCTTGGACGGAAAGCCGCTCCAACTATCCAGCCCGCGCCATGCCATCCGGGCGGGCATTGGTTTGCTCACCGAGGACCGCAAGAGCCAGGGGCTGGTCCTGATTCACTCGGTCCGCGAGAACTTCGGGCTTCCTAATCTCGGTCAGTTTGCCCGCTGGGGATTTGTGAGCAGCAGGCAAGAGCGCAGGGGGTTCGGGAGTTTCGTCGATTCGCTCAGGATCAAGATTCCGTACCAGGAGGAGCTGGCGCAGAATCTCTCGGGAGGTAATCAGCAGAAGGTGGTGCTGGCCAAGTGGTTGCAGCGTAACTGTGAGGTGATCATCTTTGACGAGCCCACCCGGGGCATCGACGTTGGTGCGAAATATGAGATTTACCTGCTGATCCAGGAACTGGCCGCCCAGGGGAAGGCTATCATCATGATCAGCTCGGAATTGCCGGAGGTTCTTGGGATGGCTGACCGGGTGCTGGTGATGCACGAGGGACGACTGACGGGTGAGATCACCGACGTCAAGGGAGCCACCCAGGAGGATATCATGAACCTGGCGGTGGCCTGAGAAGCTACGCCTGCAGCTGACAGGAGAGAGGCAGGGCGAGGTTAGCTATTCTGTCGTGCGTTTGCCTTCAGGCGCAGGGCATTGAGGGAGATGAACCCGGAGGCATCATCCTGATTGTAGGCATGCTCGGCGCCTCCCTCCATGGTTGCTACATCCTCGCTGTAGAGGGACAGGGGGGAGCGGCGGCCCGCGTTCATGACATTGCCCTTGTAAAGTTTGAGTCGTACTTCCCCGGTCACGGTCTTCTGGGTCTCGGTCACGAGGGCCTGCAGGGCGAGGCGTTCGGGGGCAAACCAGAACCCATTGTAGACCAGCTGGGCATACTTGGGAATGAGACTGTCCCGGACCTGCATGGCTTCCCGGTCCATGGTGAGGGTTTCGAGATCGCGATGGGCCGCCAGCAAGATGGTGCCCCCGGGAGTTTCGTAGATGCCGCGGGACTTCATGCCCACGAACCTGTTTTCCACGATATCGACCCGGCCGACCCCGTGCTGACCCCCGAGGGTGTTGAGCACGCGCATGATACCGTAGGGTGAGAGGAGGGCGTAGCCGTCGCGCTCACCCTCGATGGAGACATCCGCCAGGCCGGCAAGAACTTCGTCCTGGCCCTCGCACTGGAAGCCGATGGCATTGCCCTTCTCAAAGAGGAGTTGCAGGTAGAGGGGTTGGTCGGGTGCTTCCTCGGGGGAGACCGAGAGGACATACATCCCGCGGTCGGCTTCCGTGGTTCCGTCATACCAGGGATCTTCCAGCATCCCCGCCTCGAAGGAGATGTGCAGGAGGTTGCGGTCCATGGAGTAGGGCTTCTTGAGGGAGGCCTGGATCGGGATGTCGTGGGCCTCGGCGTAGGCGATCATTTCGCTACGTCCGGGGAACTGTTCGCGGAAGCGTTCCTGGCGCCAGGGGGCGATGACTTCCACCTGCGGGGCGAGGCTGGCAGCGCTCAGTTCGAAACGAACCTGGTCATTGCCCTTGCCGGTGGCCCCGTGGGCCATGGCATCCGCACCCTCCTGGAGGGCGATGTCCAGCATTCCCTTGGCGATACAGGGACGGGCGATGGAGGTGCCGAGAAGATAGCGGCCCTCGTAGACCGCATTGGCCTGGAACATGGGGAAGATGTAATCGCGGGCGAATTCCTCCCGCATGTCGCCGATAAAGCACTTGCTGGCCCCGGTGTTGAGGGCCTTTTCCTCAAGGCCGTCCAGCTCTTCTCCCTGGCCAACGTCCGCGCAGAAGGCGATCACCTCCGCGTTATAGGTCTCCTTCAACCAGGTCAGCAGGACGGAGGTATCCAGTCCTCCGGAATAGGCGACGACGATTTTCATGGCCGCGGAAGTTAAGAGGAGAGGGCTGATAGTCCAGAACCAAGATTACAGATTGTGGAATGGGGGGAATCAGGCGGGTGTGCTTGTCTCTCATGATTCCGGGCCCACAATTAGCCACGCATGGAGATTGAGTTGTCGGCGGCCGGGTGGACCTGGGCGATTGTTGCCGCGCTGGCGGTGGGCATTTCCAAGACCGGCTTCGGGGGAATAGGGCTCGTGGCGGTCTGTATCATGGTGGATCTCTTCGGGAAGCCCTCGGTGGGAATCCTGCTTCCCATGCTGATTCTCGCCGATATCTCGGTCTACCCGTTTTTCCGGAGATACGCTTCCTGGACCCCGGTCTGGAGAATCCTGCCGCCCACCCTGCTGGGATGTGTGGCGGGCTACTTCTTTCTCGACTGGATGCCCGAGGACTCGGCGCGCTCGATCATCGGGGGGATCATCATGGTGATGGTGGGCCTGCAGCTCTTCCGACGGTTCGGGCAGGAGCGCTTCGAGCGGTTGGCCCATTCCCGGGAGGCAGGTCTGGCCGCTGGCTTTGCGGCGGGCACTGCGACGATGGTGGCCAATGCCGCAGGACCGATCTTCCAGCTCTACCTGCTCTCCCGCCGCTTTGAGAAGCTTGAGCTCATCGGGGTGGGAGCCCGCTTCTTTCTTCTGGTTAACATCCTCAAGGCTCCCTGTCTCGGGGGAATGAGCTATATCAACGGGGAGAGCCTGCTCTTCAACCTCAAGCTCGTGCCAGTGATCCTGCTGGGAATCTACCTGGGCCGGCACCTCGTCCACGCCGTCTCGCAACGCCTCTTCGAGTGGCTTGTGATTCTCTTTGCCCTGATTGCCGGGGGTCGTCTGGTTTTTTTCTAGGCCGGCCTTGTCACCACCCGCGTTGGTTCCGTGCATGGTTCAGCATCTGGTAGTTCTGCCAG
>JAKVCR010000096.1 GCA_022448985.1 Roseibacillus sp. | reverse complement strand
CCCCGGATGACGCGGTGCCGGGTGACGACGCGTTCCTTTGAGCGTCCGGAGGACTTTGATGGGCCGGAATACCTGCAGAATTCCTTCGGCGTGTGGACCGACGCCGGGGATGAGGCCCTGCATGTGGTGCGGGTGGAATTGCGGGATTACGCTGCCCGTGTGGCCCAGGAGCGGCGCTGGCACCCGACCCAGGAGTTACGGCTCCTGAACCGGGCCGGGAACCGGGTGGAGATCTGTTTTCATGTGAGCCGCCTCGAGGAAATCCTGCGCTGGGTGCTGAGCTGGGGAAGCAAGGCCAAGGTGCTGGGACCACCGGAGCTGAAGAAGCTGGTGCGGGATGAGATCAACCTGATTGAGCTGGAGAGTGCCAGTGAGGCGCAGTCGTCGAACTAGGAGCCGGGGGAAGGGCTTTCGGGTCTGAGTATTCGGGATTGGACCGGATGCGGGATTATTCTAGCATTTCGGCCTGATGAGCAGCGGATCGGCAGATGATTTCAGCCTTCTCGGGCACGAGAGCAGGTTGCCCGCCTCCCCGGAGGAGGCGAAGCTGGAGACCTTTGCCAACAAATCCCCGGGCCGGGCCTATACTATCGATCTTGATTGCCCGGAGTTCAGCTCCCTGTGCCCGGTGACGGGCCAGCCGGACAGCGCCCACATCCATATCAGCTACGTTCCCGCGGAATGGTGCGTGGAGACCAAGTCGCTGAAATACTACCTGGCGTCCTTCCGGAACCTGCCGTCCTTCAACGAGGAGATCGTGAACCGAATCCTGGATGACTTGGTGGAGGCGATCAAGCCGGCCCGGATGGAGGTGGTGGGGCAGTTTTCTCCCCGGGGCGGGATCAGCCTCACGGCCTCGGCGAGCTACCCGGATGGTGAGTAATACGGCTCCCGTTCACGTGGGCTCTTATTTCTAGCAAGCAAGTCATGAAAAGCGGGAAGAAGGTGGCAGTGCTGGTCAGCGGGGGCATGGACTCGGTGGTGGCTCTCTATGAGGCTCACCGGGAGCATGAGGTGGTGCTGGCCCTGAGCTTCGACTACGGGTCCAAGCACAATCACCGGGAAATTCCCCATGCGCGACATCACGCCGGGGAGCTTGGGGTGCCCCATGAGGTGATCGAGCTGGGGTTCATGAATGAGCTTTTCCGCTCCGACCTGCTCAAATCCGGGGGAGAGATCCCCGAGGGGCATTACGAGGAGGAGACTATGAAGGCCACGGTGGTGCCATTCCGGAATGGTATCATGCTGGTGATTGCCGCAGGCCTGGCAGAAAGCCGGGGAGCAGAAGGCCTGGTTATTGCGGCCCACTCCGGGGATCACGCAATTTATCCTGATTGCCGGGGCGAGTTCATGACTGCCATGGGAGAGGCCATCGAACTGGGGACCTATGAGAATGTGGCCCTGTTGCGTCCGTTCATTACGTTGCGCAAGGAGGAGATCGCGGCCCGCGGGGCGGAACTGGGAGTGGACTTCTCCCGGACGTGGTCCTGTTACAAGGGAGGGGATGTTCATTGCGGGAAATGCGGGACCTGCGTGGAGCGCCGGGAGGCCTTTCAGCTGGCGGGGCTCAGTGATCCGACGGAATACCTCGAGACCGGGGAGTTGCCATCGAGGGGAACGGGGGAGGAGTCATGCTGATTTCCGAGTTATTCTATTCGGTGCAGGGGGAGGGCTTGCTGTCGGGGGTGCCTTCCGTCTTTGTGCGGACCTCCGGGTGTAATCTCCGGTGCCGTTGGTGTGACACGCCCTACGCCTCCTCGGAGCCGGAAGGGGAGCATCAGACGGTGGAGGAAATCATGAGCAGGGTGAGGGCATATCCCGCAAGGCATGTGGTCCTGACCGGAGGCGAGCCCATGCTGGCGAAGGGGATCGGGGAGCTTGCCCGGGAGCTGAAGGAGGGCGGTTATCATATTACGATCGAGACCGCGGGCACGATCGAGCCGGATGGCATCGCCTGCGACCTGGCCTCGGTCAGCCCCAAACTGGCGGACTCAACCCCGGCCGAGGAGCAATTCGGCGAAGGTTGGTCCAAGCGCCATGAGGAATGCCGGATCCAGCTGGAGGTCCTCAGCGCCTGGTCCGC
>JAKVCR010000095.1 GCA_022448985.1 Roseibacillus sp. | reverse complement strand
TCGACACCACCAACGAGGGAGAAGAAGGGGGGCTCGCCCATTGTTACAACATAATGAATAACAATGAGTTATCAGATCCTGACACTTTGCGCCACTTCACCACCGTGAGCTCCACGATCTACCCTGACCTCTTCAACCACTACGATGCCGAGCACGAGAAATGGTGCGAGGAATCCCGGCCGCAGGCGGATGAGGAGGAGTGGGCTGAGGAAGACGAATGACACCCATACCCACCCGGTTCGGAAGCCCTCCTCACGCGGGCACCCGCATTTCAATCTAATGTAATGAAGGTGCAAATTTCGCTGCCCGACCAAGACCATGCAACTCCATCACCAACCACCGTAAACAATCTATCACTACCGCACCTGGCCAACCAGGTCCCTGGCCTCACGGCCGACAATCCGTGACGAAAAACGGAAAAATAAATCATCAAGATCCCCCTTTCTCCAAGCCTCCCCCCGTCAATGTCCCACCCCCTTCTGTAAGATAAAAGTCAAACAAAGATCATCAGCGCAACAATGAACAAGAACCTATTCGAAATCGCCTACATCCTCGACCGCTCCGGGTCCATGTCCCGCATGGTTGAACCCGCCATCGCCGGCTTCAACCAGTTCCTCAGCGAACAACGCGAGGCCCCGGGCGATGCCCGCCTCAGCCTCATCCTCTTCGATGACCAGTATGAGATCCCCTGCAATCGCCTCCCACTCGGTGAGGTCCCTGAACTCGACACCACCACCTATGTCCCCCGTGGCATGACCGCCCTGCTGGATGCCATCGGGCGCACCATCAACGAGATCGACCAGAAACTGGCCACCATGCTGGAGGCCGAGCGCCCCGGCAAGGTCATGGTCGCCATCTTCACCGACGGCCTTGAGAACGCCTCCCAGGAATTCTCGCTGGACGGGATCAACAGCCTCATCCGCGAAAAACGCGAGGAACACGGCTGGGAATTCCTTTTCCTCGCCGCCAACCAGGACGCCATCGCCTCCGCCGGTCGCATGGGGATCGACCCCAAAATGGCCGCAACGGTCAAGTTCTCGAAGGACGGGGTTCACTCCTCCTCCTCCAGCATGTCGCGCAAGATGAGAGCCATTCGTGACTTTCAGGCCTTCGGCATATCCGACGAAGATCTGGTAGCCCCGATGCAGGATATCGCCCACGAGGAAGAGGTCATCGTGAAGAAGAAAAGGAAAAAGGGCGACCAGGACAGCTAACCCCTCCCCCATTAAACCCACACCCCTCCCAGAACGCACATCCATGCCCCAGAGCACCCGCAATGAAGCCCATCCTGCAACCGTAAACGGAAGCACCTTTCTCAGTAAGGTCGTGGTTCCCATCCTCAATGCCCGCCTCCCCCTGCCAGAAGGGGAGGTGGGCGAGGATGGGATATCGAAGGCCATCAAGCTCTCTCGTCGTGACGACGGCACCGCCCTCGTCCACGCGCCCTGGAACAAGACCCAGATCCTGGGCATCTCCTTCCGGCGGCGTGACGACCAGCGGGCCACCATCTCCTTTGAACTCCACGCTGGC
>JAKVCR010000094.1 GCA_022448985.1 Roseibacillus sp. | reverse complement strand
TCCGCCTTCATCAGGATATTCGACTGCCCGGACAACTCACTGACCAGGATGATCTGGGCGTTACCCACTTCCCCGGGTCGAATGTGCTCATAACTGTGCGCCACCTTCTGCACCGCGTTCACATGCATTCCCCCCTTATGGGAAAAGGCAGTCCGACCAACGAAGGGGGCTCGATGGTGGGGAGAATTGTTGGAGATCTCATCCACGAAGTAGGACAACTCCTTCAACTTGGTAAGATCCTCGACCACCTCGATCCCGCGCTTGAGCTGCAGGATCGGGATGACGGATGTCATGTTGCAGTTTCCGGTGCGCTCCCCGTAGCCATTAATCGTTCCCTGCACCTGCACCGCTCCGACATCCACTGCCGAGATGGCATTGGCAACCCCTACCCCGCAGTCGTCATGGGTATGGATCCCGAAGGGCACCCCTGGCACCCGCTCCTTCACCACCGTACAGATCGCGGCGATCTCATCCGGCATGGTTCCTCCATTGGTATCACAGAGGACAAGGCATTCCGCCCCTCCCTCCGCTGCCGCCTCCAGGGTCTGCAGGGCATGCTCGCTGTCATCCTTGTAGCCATCAAAAAAGTGCTCAGCATCGTAAATTACCTCCCGGTCCGCCTCCTTCAGGTAACGGACCGTGTCACGAATCATGGCGAAGTTTTCTTCCGGGGTCGTCTTGAGCACCTCGGTCACGTGAAGCTTCCAGCTCTTCCCGAAGATCGTGATCACCGGGGTGCAGGCATCGATCAAAAGCTTCACCTGGGCATCATCCTCCACCGCCTGGTCATGACGGCGGGTCGACCCGAAGGCTGCAATCCGGGCATGAGCCCATTCCTCGTCAGCTGCCGCCTTGAAGAATTCCACATCCTTGGGATTGGAACCAGGCCAGCCGCCCTCGATGTAATCCGCTCCGAACTCGTCGAGACGATGGGCGATGCGCAACTTGTCCAGTCCGGACAACTGGAATCCCTCCCCCTGCGTCCCATCACGGAGAGTCGTGTCGTAAAGGGACACCTGTTTTCCTACTGCGCTCATGACCTGCTCTTCACCCGGGCGGGCGCACCCTGCCCCGACACCACGACAAACTCAACACCAAAGGCATTTCCCCGGAGGCTACTGCGAACCAGCATCCACGATCAGGACCGCAATATAATGCGTCTCGCCGGCCTTCACCTCCTTGATGTTCCCCATCGTTACCCTGCCGGTATCGACGGACCGTGACAACAATCCCCCGTCGGTGCCATGGAGAATCCGGTAAGTCACCTTCTTCCCCTCGACCTCTTTCCACTCCAGGGTCAACTGGCCTTTTCTGGACTGCGTGACCGAAAGGTCCCCCGGCGAAAGAAGCGAGATCCTGGATCCCCGCAGGGCTTCGAACTCGGCTGCTATGGCGGCGGAAACCTTGAATCCGGCAGTTGTTCCATCGCCGGTAATGGCTGGCTTCAACGACGAGCGGACCCCCGAGGCATCAATGACGGTCTCAAAGGGGAGGTAAATCCAGTTCTTCCTCGTCGGCCAGCTTATGCGGGAAGTGGGATTGGTCACAACCTTGACGAATCTCGGTTGAGTAGCCGGGTCCATATCCCCGGTCTCGAAAGCAACATCATCGAGGTAGACCTCCCCATGACCGTTGGCAACCGCCCCGGTCACAAACCGAAACTTGATCAGGGCATCCACCGCACCATCGGGCGCACGGAGTCCGGGAACCGAGGTTTTCTTCCAGCCCCCTGCCTTTGCTTGGAAGGGCACGAAGTTCCTGGAGGCCAGGACCTCGCCGGACTCTCCCAGCCAGTCGAGGTGATACTGCTGAATGTAGGAGGGACCGACGCTGATGTTCTTAGTCCAGAAGGAGAGGTCATAAGAGGCACCTCCCTTGATCTTCTTCCCACCGGCACCGACGGACTGAGCAAGCACCCCTTCCTGCGGCGCGGCGCCAACATTGACCAGCTTGCAATGCATGCTGAACGAACCGCTGTGGGCTTCTTCCTTACTCCTGGCAGGAGAATGACTGGCCGCCCCGGTCCAGTCATCGACAAAGGACTCGTTGCCTTCCTCAAAGCTCCCATTCGCCAGGACAGAGGAGGCGGGGACGAACCCCGGGCGCATCTGCAGGACACGGTAGCGCCGCTCCAGCCCAGTCGCCGGATCGAGTACCGAGCGCCTCGCATTGCTCCCGGCTACGCGCGGTCCAAGATCCTCCCACGGGGCGCCTGCATCAGACCCGGCATACTGGACCTGGTATTCAAATTCCTTCGAAGACTGCCAGCTGATCTCGACACCCGACTCAACGGAAACGGGAATCGTCTCCGCGCCCAGGAACAATGTCCCGAGCAATACATGAATGAGAAAGGCG
>JAKVCR010000093.1 GCA_022448985.1 Roseibacillus sp. | reverse complement strand
AGAGCGGAGAGTGACCATCGGTGGGCCCGTTCGGCGTTAAGGCGGAACAGAATCTTGCGCGCCAGTGGATAGGTGCGTTCGAGCATGTTTTCCTGTGGTTGTTATGCTCGACGAGCGGGTTGGGGGCAAGAAGCGAGTGGCAAGACGCCTCAGCTTGCCAAGTGGTCAACGATGGAGTCGACAAGGAGAGGCCCCTTTCCAAGGAGGCGGAAATACTCTCCATTCCATTCGGCAAGGCCCTCCTCGACAGTATGCTCAATACGTTCTGGCTCTACTTCGCCGAGATGTCTGCGATGGACACCCTCATCCGTCCGCAGCATGAGCGCAAGTCGTTCGAGATCAAGCTGGGATCCGGTCAGGTCTTCGACCTCATATTCCGCGTGGCCTACCTGTTCAACCGTGTGCAGATATTTCCCCGTATCTGGAATATTCTTCCAACGGCGTCCTCCGATCGTGGAAACTGCAGAAGGGCCAATGCCGAGGTAATCCTTGCCCGCCCAGTAGGATCGATTATGGCGACTCTCGAATCCGGGATGAGCATAATTAGAGGTTTCGTAATGCCTCATCCCCCGACCGGTAAGAAACTCGTGGGCCAGGAGGAACATGTCCGCGTTGAGGTCCTCGACCTCTTGGTACATGCCCTGCTGAAACCGTTCAAAGAAGACCGTATCTTCTTCGTAGGTCAGGTTGTAGGCCGAGATGTGTGTTGGCAGGAGTCCCATGGCCTCCTCCAGACTGGCCTCCCATTGGTCCAGGGATTGCCCGGGGACGGAGAAGATGAGGTCGACACTCACGTTTTCGATCCCGGCCTCTCGTAATAGCGTAACGGACCGTATGATATCTGCTGAGTCATGGTCTCTTCCGAGGGTGTCGAGAATGGCGGGGTCGAACGATTGCGCGCCCAACGATACCCGGGAGATTCCAAGATCCGCGTAAACACTGGCGGTCTGGCTGCCAAAGGTCGCGGGATTCGCCTCAAGGTTGATTTCGGCAGCAGGAAGGATTACGAAGATTTTATTGAGGCCTTCCAAGAGACGACGAAGGAGGGTTGGGGAAAGCATGCTGGGCGTGCCCCCGCCCAGATATAGCGTCTCAAGGTTGATTGTTGGGAGTTTGGGGGCACGCGCTTCGGCCTCAGAGAGAAGGGCGTCGATGAACCGCGCCATATCCGTGTTTCCCGGGGTGTGTTTGTAAAACGAGCAGTAGGGACAGATATGGTGGCAGAAGGGAATATGGAGATAGAGATGAATGAGGGTTAGCGCGATTTGGTATTGGTGATTGAGCCAGCGAGCGGGCAATCTCGCGGGGGCGATGAACACGGCAGATCTTGGTACCGATATCCTGCGAGATGTATCGCGCTCATTTTATCTCACCCTTCGCCTCTTGCCGAGCGAGTTTCGGGCACCACTGAGCCTGGGCTACCTGTTGGCCCGGTTAAGTGACACTATTGCGGATGCAGGCACTCTTGAGCTTCCGCGGAGGCAGGACCTTCTGGACAGGTTCGGCGCCATCCTGAGGGTAGAGGTGCAAAACAGGGAGGAGCGCCTTTTTGCCTCCGATTTACCTGGAGAACTGGAGGAATCGGGCTTGGAGCGAGGCGAATGGGACCTGGTGTTGCGGGCAGCCGATTGCTTCGAGTGGCTTCGTTCCATGGATGGGAAATTCAGCGCCCAGATACGCAAGGTCGTAAAAATCATTACCGAAGGCCAGGCCTGGGATCTTCGGCGTTTTGAAGGCGAGTCCGTGGTGCGACTATCCAAGGACGAGGAATTGGAGACTTATGCCTACCAGGTAGCGGGCAGCGTGGGCGAATTCTGGACCGAAATCGGATTCCTTTGCAGTGCCGAGGGCTTCTCCCGCGAGAATCAATCTACCCTGCGACAGTGGGGGGCCAATTATGGCAAGGGATTGCAGCTTGTTAATATTTTGCGGGATGTGCCGGAGGATCTTGCGAGGGGGAGGTGCTATTTGCCGGGAGGCGATTCCGTAGAAGTTGAGGTATTGGCTAACGAGTTGCCCCGCTGGCAGCATCGTGCCAGGGAACTGCTGGCCGATGGTTTTCGTTACACCGCCGCATTGCGGGGCAGCAGGCTCCGGATGTCGACGGGATTGCCTGCTCTCCTCGGAGGGCGGACACTGGACCAGTTAGCAGTTGCTTCCTGGCTCGACCTTGAAAACAGAGTGAAGGTCTCCCGGAAAGTAGTGAAGGTTTCCTTATTGGGTTCTTATGCGAGGAGTGTCCCCTGGTTGCCCGGATCATGGATAGGGGAATACCGGCGCGCTTGTCAAAAGGCGGCCATCTAAGATGATGTCGTGCGATGGGTAAGCTGACTGATATCCGCTGTGTGGGGGTGACTCTGTATTATCTTCCGGTGGAAACCCGCATGCCTCTGAAGTTCGGCAATGAAACGGTGACCTCAGTCACCTGTGGGCGGGCCTGTGTGACGGTCGAAGGGAGGGATGGGCGAACCGCAGCGGGGTGGGGAGAAACCCCTCTCAGCGTGACCTGGGTCTGGCCCGGATCTCTCCCTTATGAGGAACGGCATGAGGCGATGAAGGCCTTTTGTGAAGTGCTTGCCAAAGCATGGAGCAGCTTCGGAGCAGAAGGTCACCCGCTCGAACTTGGACATGACTTTATGGAGGGTGAGCTCCGGGGGCTCCTGGAGACCTTCAACCTCGCCCGGCCCGGCCCGGCCATGCCCTGGCTCGCGGGGTTGGTCTGTTTTTCGCTCTTCGATATTGCCCTTCATGATGCCTACGGGAATTTACACGGTCGGAGCATCTACGATCTTTACAGCTCCCAATATCTGAATCGTGACCTGGCGGCCTTTCTTGAATCGCCCGACGATCCGCCCATTTCATTCGCGGGGAAATTCCCGGAGGAATTCCTCAAAGCACCTCTATTGCAGCTTACCGCATGGCATCTCGTGGGAGGACTGGATCCAGTCGGGAAGGAAGAAATCACCGGGGAGGAACCGGAAGATGGGTATCCCATCGAGCTTGCAGACTGGATTGACCGCGATGGCCTGAAATGTCTCAAGATAAAATTGCGGGGTAATGATGCGGCTTGGGACTACCAGCGAACGGTGAAGGTGGGACAGGTTGGACAGGAAGGCGGAGTCGATTGGCTTAGTGCTGATTTCAATTGCACGGTAACCGATCCCGCCTACGTAAACGAAATCCTCGACCGGCTTAAGGCCGAACATCCATCCCTTCATGAAATGCTGCTCTATGTAGAGCAGCCCTTTCCCTACGAACTTGAAGAGAACCGTATTGATGTTCACAGCGTCTCGTCACGTAAACCGCTCTTCCTGGACGAAAGCGCCCATGACTGGAAGCTTGTCCGGATGGGACGAGAACTGGGATGGACCGGGGTGGCACTGAAAACGTGCAAGACCCAGAGCGGAGCTCTCCTGAGTTGTTGTTGGGCGCGGGCTCATGGAATGAGTCTGATGGTCCAGGATCTTACTAATCCGATGCTTGCTCAGATCCCGCATGTCCTGCTCGGAGCCCGCGCGGGTACGATCATGGGGGTGGAGACGAATTCGATGCAGTTCTATCCCGAGGCTTCTTCCGCTGAGGCTGCAGTCCACCCTGGGCTTTATCGACGACAAGGCGGGGAACTGGAACTAGGCAGTATCCGGGGCAGTGGGTTTGGTTACCGGATTGGGGAGATCGCCCGCAAGCTCCCGGCCCCGGCAGTCGAATATTAATCAGGATTGGCATTCCCGTCGCCGGGACCTGAATTTACTGTCCCTGCCGCGGGTAATTCCTGAATCAGCCCAACATTGCCTGCGAGGACATTATTACTGGGATCCCGGTCTTCGTTACCGTTGAGATTGATGGTGCTTCGGATTGCTATTTGCTCGCCTTCGGCTGGTTCATTGATGGGCAGTGAAACGAGGTGGGAAGCGCCGCCCTGCAGGCGTGGCAGGGTCATGGTGAAGATGTCGTCATTAATAATGACATCCACCGTGGTGCCGGCCATCGCCTCCGTCCCTTGGTTCTGGATAGTGACCTGGAGGGTGCCCACCACCTCATCCTGGCCAGGCGGTTCATACCAGTTGGATGCTACCGCAAGGTCGAAACGTCCAGGCGTGTGTGCGTTGACCATGCGGTCAACGTCGAGGGTGCCACCTCCATAGAAGGGATCGTCCCCGGGGGCTCCCGAAGCGTTCAGATTGTTCTCAAGAATAGCAAGGGCCTGCTGGGGCAAGAGAACTCCGGACTGGGTTTCGGTGAGGGCTGCCCCAAGGGCCCCTGCCACGAGGGGGGCGGCCGCAGAAGTGCCCGTAAAACTTGTATATTCCTCGCCGGGCCAAGCAGACGTGATTTCAAATCCAGGCGCTCCAACATCAATGGCGTCTCCCGTATTAGAGAAGGTCAGGTGTTGTCCTGCAGCGTCAATGGCTCCTACTGCGATTACGCTGTCGTAAGCCGCCGGGTAGGCCGGATTGCTGAAACCCTCATTGCCGGCGGCGGCCACGATGAGGACTTGTTTTTCTGTTGCATAAGCGACCGCGTCCTGGACCAGGGGACTGTCTCCGTAGGATGCCATGGAGATATTTATGATCTGAGCCCCTTCATCGACCGCTCTCACGATTCCCTCTGCCAGGAGAAATGAATTGGAGCTTCCGTTTTCATCTGCAATTCGAATGGAAAGGAGGTTAGCGGCCGGAATGATACCCTGGCTCACGCCGTCGTTCCCTATCATGAGGGCCGCGACAGCCGTTCCATGCCCGTGGAGATCAATGGCAGGGCCATCTCCGCTTATCAGGTCGATCTGGCGCACCCGGGATCCCAGGGTTTCATGTTGCCCGATTCCGGTATCGAGCATCGCCATCCGCACGCCTTCTCCCCAGGCCGAGTTATCGACACTGATGCCCAGCCATTCGAGGGTGTTTCGTCCGAAGCCAATGGCCCCGGGTTGAGCGTCGACCTGAGGCAAATCGGGGATGGAGACACGGAAATTCGGGAAGCTTTCATCATCAAGCAACCCCTCAAGATCATCTCTGCGGTCAAAGCCAATGCGCGCCGAGCGCAATTGATCGAGGCTTCCAAGGAGCCTGATTTTACTGCCCTTGATCCTGGCAAGGAAATCGCGGTAGTCCTTCTCATTTTCGAATCGGACGAGGCGCTCCCCGGGGACCCCGAAGAGGATCTCGTCGAGGGCGGGTGCGCGTAGGCTGTCGTGGCGCCAGGGAGCCTTGCTTGGTTGGTTGGGTGCGTCGGACTGCACATAAGGCCCCGGGCGTCCAGTCGCCCCCTTGCCATCGCGGGTCCCGCGAACGCTAGCCACGATATCCCAAGCGAGCCAGAGGCCGAGGACAACCGACAGAAGAGCCGCGACCCCCATGAGATACCTGGATTGCTGCTTCCTCACAATATTGATAGAACCTGCTTCGCGATGGAAAGTCTTGCACTTGCCTAAGCCAATATAGCCCCGCCTCCATTCGAAACAAAACCCAATCCGGCAGTTTGACTACATCACGGGTTGGCCTGCTGGCACGAAGATTCTTGAGCTTTGGCCAGAGTTGGGCAGAAAGCGCCGGTGCGCAACCTGTTGCAAGACCCTGCCTGGCAGGAAGATGACATGGGCTTTCCCTTGCCTGATTCGCCGCATGCCTGCGTGGTGAGCCTGCCCACCTGGGAATCGGTGATCGGCTACGAGGAAAACGACCCGGCGGTCGTTGGCAAGATGAGATCGGGCTACCCCCGCTTTTTTATCCATCCGGTTACTCAGCGATATCTTGACCAGTTGGAGGGCCGGTATGCAGGGGAAGGGGAGCGAGTGATAGCCTATTCTTCGCCTCAGGCAGCTCGACGAGCCGCAGAATTTGTCCGTAATCGGACCGGACTGACCGGACAGTTGATCGAGGCCGAGTCGCCCCTCCTTGTGATGCCTGCAGATGGGTATGAAGCTGCCCGGGATTACTGGCGGCATACCGGGGAGTTGATCAGCAGTCGCCAGGCGGAGGATCTTTTGAACGGGGAGATCGTGGATTACTCAGGGGCAGGTCAATTACGGGCCGACCTGGCACGGGTTCTTGAGGTCGATGAGCAGGACGCCTTCTTCTTTGAAAGCGGGATGGCAGCAATCTTTACCCTCTTCCGAGCCGTTACTGCCCGGCGCCCCGACCTCAAGACCCTGCAACTCTGTTTTCCCTACGTCGACGCTCTGAAGGTGCAGGAGCATTTCGGCGCCGGCGTCGACTTCGTCAATTCTCCCACCGGGGAGGCGCTTGCTCAGGCCCTTGTATCCATCCGCGAGGGAAATTACGCCGCGGTGTTCTGCGAAGTCCCAAGCAATCCTCTGCTCCACACCGTGGACCTGCCCGCGGTGGCAGAGGCCTGCCGATCCTCATCGACTCCGTTGCTGGTAGACGACACCGTTTGCAGTCACCTCAATGTAGATACCCTTTCCCACGCTGACGCAGTTTCGACCAGCCTTACCAAGTGGGTCTCCGGAGTCGGCGATGTTCTGGCCGGGAGCGTCCGACTCAATCGTTCGTCTGCTTTTGCCGATGAACTTCGTTGCGCCCTTGACGAAGAAGTGCCCGGAGGTTCCCGCATCTACCCCCGGGACGGAGAGACTCTTATTCGGAATTCCGCGGATTTCCGGGAGCGGGTTTCCGAATGTAACCGGAATGGACTGGAGATTGCAGAGTTTCTTCATGACAGGGCTGAGATCGCGGAGGTTTGGTACCCGGCCCTGGTCGATCGCGTAGCCTACGACGCGCTTCGGCGTGCCGACGGCGGTTATGGAGGGTTGATCAGCTTCACCTTGAACAACCCGGATAAAACTCCCGAACTCTACGGAGCCATGCGTTTCAGCAAGGGGCCAAGCCTTGGAACGGATTACTCCCTGCTGTGTCCCTATACCCTGCTCGCACACTACAGTGAGATTCCCTGGGCGGGTTCATGTGGAGTCAGCGCCAAGCTGCTTCGTCTCTCCGTGGGCAGGGAGCCAGTTGGTGATCTTCTCGCGCGACTGGATGAGGCCCTCCGTGTAGTCGCTTGAATGGGTGGTCCATGCGAGACTTCGGTCCCAGCGAAACTATCTCCGGGTCCGTGCCGTTTGTCGGAAAATCAATCCCGGTGATCTTCCGGATGATAGATTTCAGGTGCAGTGCTGTAGGGCCCGAGGCGCTCTATTGCTGCATTTCGCACTCGGACAACCAACTCAGTCATCAGGACCGGGAGGAGCATTGCGGCCACGCGTCGCTTCATGGCGGCCGAGGGTTCTCCCTCATGGTTCGGAGCGGGGATGTCCTTTGGACGCAGGACCGAAAGGATTCCAAGGAGCGCCCGCGGTGATCCCCGGTGCATGACTTTCAGCATTTCCTCCCGCATCCAACGAGTGCAGAAGATCCAGTAATTCGGCTTTTCCTCGCGGTCCTCGAAGCTGTCGATGATGTCATCCCAGAGGTGATGGCTGTCGTGATGAAGGACGGCATCGGTTCGGCGAGCGGTCACCTCCACTGAGTCGAGCAGGAATTTGAAATGAGCCGGAATGTTCATAGCGCTTCAGTCTGTTTTTCCCTTAACCGTAAAACGATTGGGTCGTTTTTTTTATTCAGGTGGGCGTCCTTGCTGAGGGTGAAAAACAAGGAAGGCATCATCATTTTGACCTATGCTACAGCCATTGCCTTGGGGGTGCTACTCGCTGATACAGCTTTTCCCGGGAAAATTACCAAAAGACATTCATGGGCAGTGGAACGGTAGTTTCTAGGTGGAACGGGATCATTCGTTTGATTATGGAGTGATCCCCGGTGTCAATATTATACCCCTCCAGAGGTATCGTCAGTAGCGCGTAAGGCGCGATGCGGAGGATGCAGATGGATCCGGAAAATTTGCCATAGTTCGTATTTTGCGTTGGAGGTTGTTCCCTTCTCGATGGCAACCGAATGCTGGTATAGGGTCGCCCCCCGTAATGAAGTGGCTAACCGTTCTGTGCCTCATAACGTGCTATCCTGTCATTTCATGGGCCTCCCGCCCGAACGTGCTCTTTATTGCCATTGATGACTTGAATGACTGGGTTGGTTGCATGGGGGGGCACCCGCAGGCGCGGACCCCGAACCTGGACCGACTGGCTGCCTCCGGGCTGCTTTTCACCAACGCGCACTGTCCCGCACCGGCGTGCAACCCATCGCGATCCGCGATTTTCACGGGCATCTCTCCGCACCGCTCCGGTCTCTACCGGAACGGACAGAAGATGCGTCAGGTCCTGCCGATGGCGGAGTTGTTGCCCAAGACCTTTTCCCGCGCAGGCTACTGGTCGGCAGGTTCGGGCAAGATGCTGCATTACTTCATCGATGCCCGGTCATGGGATGAATACTTCCCTCCCAAAGAGACGGAGAACCCCTTTCCGCGTACCTTGTACCCGGAGCGTCGGCCATTAAATCTCCCACGTGGCGGTCCTTGGCAATACATCGAGACCGATTGGGGGCCTCTCGAGGCTACCGATGAGGAATTTGGGGGGGACTATCTTGTCTCCGAATGGATCGGCAAACAGTTGCGAAAGAAACACGACAGACCCTTCTTCCTCGCCTGTGGCATCTACCGCCCGCACGAGCCTTGGTTTGTACCGAAGAAATACTTCGACGCTTTCCCGCTTGAGGAGATCCGGTTGCCGCCGGGATACCGGAAAGACGACCTGGACGATCTCCCCCCTGCGGGCAAGCGGATGGGTCCCAACCGTTACTTCGCCCATATCCGCGCACATAAACAGTGGAAGAGGGCGGTGCAGGGTTACCTCGCCTCCATCTATTTTGCCGACACCATGCTGGGACGGGTCCTGGAGGCCCTTGAGGAAGGGCCAAATGCAAAGAACACCATCGTTGCTCTGTGGTCTGATCACGGTTGGCACCTCGGGGAAAAAGAGCACTGGCAGAAATTCACGGCCTGGCGGGCCTGCTCCCGGGTCCCATTGATCATCCGCGTGCCTGGGGGGACGCCCGGTTTGTCGAAAGGGACAACTCCCGGGACCTGTTCCCAACCGGTGAGTTTGCTCAGTCTGGCCCCAACGTTGCTCGCGCTGTCCGGTCTTCCCCCTGTCGAGCACCACGATGGCCCCAGTCTCCTCCCCTTGCTGCTTGACCCGAAGGCCGACTGGGTCCACCCGGCAGTGACGCATCTTGATTCTCCCGGCAGTTATGGCCTGAGCACTGCCAAGTGGCGTTACATTCATTATGCCGGGGGAGGGGAGGAACTCTATGATATCGAGGTCGATCCGTATGAATGGCGGAACCTGGCGAATGAGACAGCGCATCTGGGCAACTTGAAGCGCTTGCGCGGACTTGCTCCGAGGAAGTTTGCAAAGTTGGTTCAACCAAAGGTTGAAACGCTGCCAG
>JAKVCR010000092.1 GCA_022448985.1 Roseibacillus sp. | reverse complement strand
ATTGTCTCCTGGGGGCACCGCGGGGGACCAAACGGATCGAATTCGGGCTTCCACCAGGGGAATCACCCCACCTTCGGGGCCATTGGTCACTGGGGAGGGGGCGCGGTAGGTAATCCCAACGAACCGGATGTCGGCTGGGGGCCCAACGGTGTGGGCTCCAACATCAACGCAACCATTGGGCAATGGGCCCACCTGGCCTACGTCTGGGATGGGAGCGAAGACCGCGTCTTCATCAACGGGGTGTTCAACAACTCCGAAGCGCACATCCCCTTGAACCCCCACCAGAGCTATGGCGACGGAACGCCTTCCGTCTTCGCCCTTGGCTCGGAGAGTGATGCCGGAAATGTGAACAGTACGCCCATTCCCTTCAGTGGAACCATCGCACGTGTGCGGGTGGAGGACATTGCCCGGAGCGATGCCCAGATTCTCGCGGCCTTCAATGCGGAAAGGCCTCTCTTTTTCGATGGAGTTCTCATTGTGGAGGATTCGGACGGAGACGGAATTTTCGATGAAATCGAGGACCGCTATGCCTGCCTCGACCGGAACGTTCCGGATGCGGATGAGGACCCGGACGAGGACGGCCTGAGCAATGCTGAGGAACTGCTCTCCGGGACGAATCCCTGCGAGGCGGATAGTGACGGGGACGGGGTAAGTGATGGGGATGAACTGGGTCGGGTGGTCAATGGCGAAGCGGCTCCTACCAATCCGGTGAATGCGGATAGTGATGGCGATGGGTTGCCGGATGGCGTGGAAACGGGGACTGGAGTCAACCTGGGTGAGACGGACCGGGGGACTGATCCGCTGCTCGCGGACTCCGATGATGACCGGCTCAACGATTCAGAGGAAATCACGGCAGGGACAGACCCTTCCAACCCGGATACCGACGGGGATGGCGCTGTGGACGGGAGTGAAATTTCCCAGGGAACGGATCCGCTTGATCCCACAAGTACGCCCGATTTTTCGGCCAGCCAGATCGTGAAGGTGGATATGACGAACCTCGACCAGCCCGATGGAACGATTGTAGACGTCCTGGCAAATGCAGGGCAGGCCGGCGAATTCTCTACCCTGATCGGGCAGGTTGAAGTCGTCAGTCATCCGGCGAATGACAATCCTGATGTTCAAGTCCAGGGATTAGCCTTCCAGGGAGATAAAATGACAGCTGCGGTCGACGCGTCCACGGTAGGTCTGGTGGGGAACCAGACTTACACGGTCCGGGCGTGGGTTTATAATACCGATTTTGGCGGCGAGGAGACTCTCGTCTCATGGGGCCGCCGGGGTGGACCGCTGGGGAGCAATGCCCAGTTTAACCAGGGATCTCATCCAACCTTCGGCGCTATCGGTCACTGGGGAGGGGGGCCGGTGACTAATCCCGCGGAGCCAGATGTAGGATGGGGTCCCAATGGAACTGGAACGGATATCCTGGAAACACAGGGCCGCTGGGCGCAGCTGTCCTACGTCTATGATGGTCTGGTCGACCGGGTGTTTATCGACGGCGAATTCAACAACCAGGAGGAACACCCCAATCTTCTCAACGTCCACGGGGTGTACCAGGACGGGTCCCCGGCCCAGGTCTGTCTCGGGGCAGGAAGTGACGCCGGAGGAGTCAATAACACCCCGCAAGCTTTCTCCGGGACGATTGCCCGGGTAGAAGTCTACGATCAGCCGTGGACGGATGAGGAAATCCAGACGGCCTTTGAGCGTGAGCGACCCCTGTTCTTCGATGGGGTGGCAATCAGTGAAGGTGATCCCTATGGGTTCACGGTATCGAGTGCAGACGGTGGGGAGACGATCGATTTTCAGTGGAATAGTTCGGGAGCGGAGGTTTACACCATCGTGACTACCGAGGATCCAGCAGGGAGCCCGGACCCGGATTCCTGGGCACCGGTGGCAGGCCTTGAGAACCTGGCAGCCACGCCGCCGCTGAATTCTCACAGCATTCCAAGGCCCGCCGGAGACCTGCGGTTCTTCAAGTTGGTGGCAGGTCCCGTCCCGGCCCTCTTCTCGGATGACCTGGAGGGTGGCAATACTGGCTGGACCACGATCGTGAACGATCCATCCGGGAACACGGTGTGGGAACTGGGAACGCCTGGAGGCACGACTGGCCCACTCAACGGTGCCGATGGCTCTGCCTCGGCCTGGAGCACCAGCCTGGGAGACTATGGCCCGGACTCCGATATTTCTCTCCGTTCGCCAGCGATCGACCTGAGTGGGCTGGCTGCGGCCGTCCTGAAGTTCGATCAGTACCGGGATGCTGACGGATTTGCCGATACAGCCACCATCCGCTTCCTGCGCGCCAGTGATCAGACTCAACTTGGTGGGGATATCCCCATCGACATGACGGCCCTCGACACCGACTGGAATCCAGCTTCCGTTGCGGTTCCAGGGGCTGCCCTGGGCGAGTCCGTCCTGATTGAATTCCAGTTTGTCAGTGATGGCAGTGCGGACGCCTTCAGTGGGTTGTCCCTCGACAATTTCGAACTGAGCGCAGACTGAGGGGTCAGATCTGATTGTTTCAAGGCGGCGAAGCCCCGGGGGCATCGCCGCCTTTCCTGCGGGATGGGAAGGACCGGCGGGAATTGATCTTGCCAATTGCGGTGGTCAGCGGACTACTACTGGTCCTGTTCACTTATGGAGGCGATTCGCGCAGATTCGGTCGTAAAGGACTTCGGCGAGGTCCGGGCCCTGAACGAGGTCAGTATCGGGATTGAACCGGGTGAGTTGTTTTTCCTCCTCGGGGGGAGTGGTTGTGGCAAGACAACCCTGCTCCGCTGCATCGCGGGCCTGGAGCAGCCAACTGCGGGGCGAATTTTCTTCGAGGGGGAAGACGTCACCGACCTCCCCACCCACAAGCGGGAAGCCGCGATGGTTTTCCAGAGCTATGCCCTCTGGCCTCATATGACGGTGGGGCAGAACATCGCATTCGGGCTGGAGGAACGGAAAGTTGCCCGCGATGAGATTGCCGAGCGGGTGCGCGAGGCGCTCGATATGGTGAAGATGCCTGGTTTCGAGGAGCGTGGGATCGACCAGATGTCCGGGGGCCAGCAGCAGCGGGTCTCGCTGGCCCGGGCCCTGGTGGTGAAGCCCAAGTGCCTTCTGCTGGACGAACCGCTTTCCAATCTCGACGCGCAGTTGCGGTTGGAAATGCGATCGGAAATCCGGCGGATCGTAAAGGAGAACGGGCTGACCGGTGTCTACGTCACCCACGATCAGGCGGAGGCTCTCTCCATGGCTGACCGTCTGGCAGTGATGGACGGCGGCCGGGTCCAGCAGGTTGGATCTCCCGAGGACATATACCGCAATCCGGCCACTTCCTACGTGGCCTCCTTCATCGGGGAAACCAATCTCCTGACGGCAACGGTTCAAGGGCCCGCGGACGCCGGATGTGTGGTGGTGAAGACGGATGCGGGGGAGTTTGCGGGCCGACTTACGGTTGGGAACTGGACACCGGGGGAGGGGGATCAGGTATCGGTTTCGGTGCGTCCGGAAGCGGTCAGGATTGAGGAGGCGGGGAATGATTCCCAGGGAGAGATCCTGGAGACCACTTACCTGGGAGAGATCATTCAATACCGGGTCAAGATGGTGTCGGGGCTGGAATTGCAGATTTCCGAGATGAACCCCCGCCAGGTCATGGCGCAGGGAGCAGGGGTGAAGATTGAAATTCATCCGGAGGACGTGGTGGTCCTGCGCGAGTGAGGATTCCGGCTACCGGGTGAAGAAGGCATGAACAGCTGGAAGAAGATTCTCCTGATCGTGGTGCCGCTCATGGTGGTGGTTGCAGCGCCGCTGGTGCTGCGTGACAGCGGAACGGAGGGGTCCGACCAGGCAGTCCTGCGGTTGGACGTCATCACCCCGCACACCGAGACGCTGCGTCGTGAGTTCGGGGAGGCCTTCGCGGATTACTGGCAGAAGAAAACAGGCGAGAGTGTCTATGTGAACTTTCTCGTCCCGGGTGGAACGTCGGAATGTGTGCGCGTAATCGGGAATGGTTTCGAGGCCGCCCGGGAAAGGGGGGTCTCGGGGTGTAATATCGATGTATTCTTCGGCGGGGGAGCCTACGACTTCGCCATCCAGGCCAAGCTGGGCCGTTTCGAGAAATTACGGATCTTCGACACCCATCCCCAGTTGTTCGGTAAGAACGGTATCCCCGCCACCCTGAGTGGAGAGACCTTCTATGATCCCGATCACGCCTGGATCGGGTCGGTGCTTTCAAGTTTTGGAATCGCCTACAACACCGATCTGCTTGCCGAGCGGGGACTTTCTCCTCCTGTGAGCTGGGATGACCTGGGGGATCCCGGCTACGTCCGCGGGATCGCACTGGCTGATACGACCAAGAGTTCGTCGGTGACCAAGTCGTTTGAAATGCTGGTCCAGCAGAAGATCCAGAACGAACTGGCCCTGAGTGACCCCGCGGAGGAGCACGCTGACGTGGTTGCACGGGGTTGGGATGCCAGCATGCATCTTATCCAGCGAATTGGGGCCAACGCACGCTACTTCACCGATAGTTCAGCCAAGATTCCACGCGATGTGGCGCAGGGTAATGCGGTGGCCGGAATGTGCATTGATTTCTACGGCCGGACCACCAGCGAGACGCTGAAGAAGGAAGATGGATCTTCACGTCTCCAGTACATCATGCCCTCGGGGGGTAGCTCCATCAGCGTGGACCCGGTCGCGGTCCTGAAAGGGGCCCCTCATCCCGAGCTTGCGCAGGCTTTCGTGGAATTTGTCCTCTCAAGGGAGGGTCAAATGCTCTGGGCAGCTGCACCGGGAAGCCTGCCCGGTCCAAGATACCGTGCCCTGCGCCGTCTTCCCATCCGGCCCGATCTCTATGAGGGCGAGACCCTGGCCGCCATGATTGACGGAGAGGCCCTGCCCTTTGAACAGGCCCGGAAGTTCAGCTATGACCGGAAGCTGACCGGGCACCTCTTCTCTCCCTTGAGGACGATCATCCGGGTGATGTGCATCGATCCTCACGATGAGATGAAAGCAGCCTGGGATGCCTTGATTGAGGCAGGTTTCCCTCCACAGGCGACGGCCAGGTTCCATGATGTCAGCGCGGTGGCCTATGACCGGGCCGGAGGTCCGATCAAGTCGACCCTGAAGAAGAGCAAGGTCGAGGCCGTGAAGCTGATGAATGAACTCGGCAGCTTCTTCCGGGAAAATTACCGGGAGGCGCGGCGTCTGGCGGAGGAGGGGAAATGAGTGCAAGAAAGGCCATAATTCTCACCACGATGGTGACGCTCTTCTTCGGGGTGTTCTTCCTCTTTCCGGTCGTGATGGTGATTGGCGAGGCCTTCGTGGACAAGGAAGGCGGTTTCACGATTGCTTATGTGGTCCAGATCTTTGCCAACCCGGTCTACCTTGAGGGGCTCTGGAATGCTCTTCTGCTCGGGGTGACGAGCACGTTTGCGGCGCTGTTGATTGCCTTCCCCCTGGCCCTTCTCACGCATCGGTATCGTTTTCCGCTGAAGGGGCCCCTCTCTGCGCTTATTCTTGTCCCCCTCGTCCTGCCTCCCTTTGTGGGGGCCGTGGGAGTCAAGCAGATGCTCGGGGTGAAGGGGGCTCTTAACGCCTTTCTCGAGAAGCTCGGCCTGATGGATCCGGCCGCGCCCATCGACTGGTTGGGAGAGGGGCGCTTCTGGGGTATCGTGATCATGAATGCCCTGCACCTCTATCCCATTCTCTACATGAACATCGCGGCATCGCTTGCGCACCTTGATCCTGCGATGGAGGAGGCCGCGCAGAATCTTGGGTGCTCCCCCTGGAGGCGACTGTGGCGTATCACCATGCCCCTTACCATGCCCGGCATCTTTGCGGGGGGAGCAATCGTATTTATCTGGTCCTTTACCGAGTTGGGTGTGCCGTTGGTATTCGATTATTCGCGGGTGGCCCCGGTGCAGATTTACGACGGACTCAAGGACCTGGAGAGCAATCCGTTTCCCTACGCCCTGGTGGCGGTCATGCTGGTGATTTCCTCGGCAGTCTTTCTGCTCTCCAAGGCCCTCCTCGGGCGTTCGAGGCTGGGGACTGCCCCCCGGCCCAAGGGGAGGCAGGCGGAAAAGGTGCTGCGGGGAGGGAAAGGCTGGTTGCTTACGGCCCTCTTCCTGGGGGTCTTTCTTCTCGCCTCCCTGCCGCACCTGGGCGTGATCCTGCTTTCGGTGGCCACCGACTGGTATGGCACCATTCTGCCGGAGCAACTCACCGGGGCGCACTATGACGAGGCTCTCGGGCATCCCCTGGTGGTGCCCTCGATCCAGAACAGCCTTCTCTACGCTTCAGGAGCGATGCTGGTGGACCTCCTGCTTGGACTTGCCATTGCCTGGGTGATTGTGCGAAGCACGATCCGCGGGCGGGCTCTCCTAGACGCTCTTGTAATGCTGCCCCTGGCAGTGCCTGGACTCGTCCTGGCCTTTGGTTATCTGGCCCTGGCACAGGAAGGCCGGGTCTTCTCCTTCCTGGTCGGAGTTAACGGGAACCCCGCCATCCTCCTTGTCATCGCTTACGCGGTGCGGCGTCTTCCCTACGTTGTCCGAGCTGCGGTGGCAGGATTGCAGCAGAGCAATGTCACCCTTGAGGAGGCCGCTCTCAGCCTGGGGGCAACGCCGCTGCGCATGATGCGACGGATTGCTCTCCCTCTCCTTTCCGCCAATCTGCTGGCCGGTGGTATCCTGGCCTTCGCTTTTGCCATGTTGGAGGTGAGTGACAGCCTTATTCTGGCTCAGCAGGCCGAACACTTTCCGATTACAAAGGCCATTTATGCCCTGCTCAACACGCTGGGGAACGTATATGAACTGGCCTCCGCTCTCGGCGTCTGGGCCATGGTGTTCCTGGGAATCTCGATCGTAGGGGCGGTTTCGCTGGCTGGGAAACGCGGCGGACTCTTCCGCATGTAGCGGGGGGTTCAGTTTGGGTTCTGGGTGGGGCTGCTCGCCTCTGGGGGAGATTTACGGCATTTCTTCAACCAGGGATCGAGGAAGTTGGCGACGATGATGAGGGCGGTGCCGAGGTAGAAGGCGAAATGTAGTTGCTCATACTCATGGAAGAGGATTGCTCCGAGGAGAATGCCCCAGACAGGCTCAAAGTTCATGGTGAGATTGGCGGTGTAGGCAGTTAATCGGCGGAGAAGATGAATGTTCCAGGTGTGGGCCACGGTGGTACAAAGGAGGGCGAGGACAAGAAGAGGAATCCAGTCGCCTCCTGTGGGGAACTGGAAGTGATACGGGGTGATGAAGGGGAGTGCCAGGGCAGCCATGAGGCAGGCGCCGGCCATCTCGTAGAGGAGCATGCTGCGGGACGGGGTTCCCCGGGCTACCAGTCGCCGGTTGAGGACAGGAAAGATGGAATGAAGAAAGGCTCCCACCAGGCCCACGGCGAGGCCGAGGCGGTGGTGGTCTTCAAGTTTGCCAGCGATGAGAAGGATTCCTGCGATGACGATGCCTCCGCAGAGCAACTCCCCCGGTCGGATGGCCCTTCGTTCGATGAGGGGTTCGGTAATGGCGGTGAAGAGGGAGATGGTCGCAAAGGCCGCGAGGGCAACGGACACGTTGGCGAGGGAGACGGACCAGAAGAAGCAGACCCAGTGTGCTCCTTGGAGCAGTCCCAGTCCGAGGACGGCCAGCAATCGGCGGCGGGGAAGACAAAAGAGCGCGCGGTTGGTAGCTGCCAGCCAGACGGCCATGGCAAGGCCCGCAATGGAGACCCTCCAGAAAACGAGTGAGGGTGCTTCGACGGATATGATTCGCCCCAGCACCGCGGTCAGAGCGAGGATGAATACGAGGAAGTGGTATTGGACTAACGGTTTTATGGGAAAAGTCGGTGAGGGCCTTATGCTGGTTTGAAGGGAGAGGGGGGCAGGATGCTTCCAGATTGCGGGTCGTCCATCTGCTGTCCACTGAATACTGTATCCTTGGTTTGATTTACGGACGTCTTGATCTTGACCTTCTTCCGCAATAGAGTGGACCGGTGACGCCTCCCAGTATCTTCAACGATGTGCTTGGACCCGTGATGCGGGGGCCCTCCAGTTCGCACAGCGCGGCTGCGTTGAGAATTGGGCGGTTGGCCCGCGACCTGATGGGAGGTGATCTCAGAGAGGTGGTAGTGGAGTATGACCCCAACGGTTCGCTGGTCACCACCCATGAGCCGCAGGGATCTGACCTGGGTCTTTTTGGTGGATTGATGGGCTGGGAAACGGATGACGAGCGTCTTCCGGGCTTCCGCGAGGAGATTGAGAAGGCAGGGATCAAGGTGGAGATCCGCTACGTGAGTTACGGGGCAGAGCACCCCAATACCTACAAGCTCACTCTGCGTAACCCCGACGAGGAGCGCTCGATGAGGGCGATCTCGACCGGGGGAGGCATGATCGTGGTGGAGGAGGTTGAGGGTGCCGAAATCCGGATGGAGGGGGACTATTTTGAAACCCTTGTCTTCCTCTCCGATGTGGGGGCTGCCGATGGACTGTCCGGTTGGCTCTCGGACCATTTTTCCTTCGACGAGGTCGTCGTTCGACAAGGGAGCAGGGAGGTTTTGCTCGAAATCAAGAGTGGCAGTAATCTCGACGGGGATCTGCTGGAAGAACTGCGGGGTAATCCGGCTGTTTCGGCGGTTCGGGTGCTCCATCCGGTCCTGCCGGTGTTGTCCCGACGGAATCTCTCCGTCCCCTGGTTGCGCTGTGTGGAGATGGAAGCCTTCCACCGGGAGAATGGAGGAGGGGCGACCCTTGGGGAGCTTGGGGCAATCTATGAAGGTGAGCGTGGAGGCCTTCCGGTGGAGGAGGTGCGGGAGCGTATGGGGAAGTTGATTGAGACGATGGAGGGGTCGATTCGGAATGGGTTGCAGGGGACCAGCTTTGCTGACCGAATCCTGCCGGCACAGTCGCCGCTGTTCGCAGAGAAGCTTGAGGCAGGACAACTCGTTCCGGGGGACGTGCTTAACCGGATCATCATGTATGTTTCTTCCATGATGGAAATGAAGAGTTCCATGGGAGTCATCGTGGCGGCTCCGACGGCGGGAAGTTGCGGAGCTCTTCCGGGGGCGGTTCTCGGGGTGGCCGATGCCCTGAGCAAGAGCCGCGAGGAGAGGATTGAGGCGATGCTGGCGGCGGGAATGATCGGCGTATTCATTGCAGCCCACTCGACTTTCGCGGCAGAAGAAGCAGGTTGCATGGCAGAGTGCGGATCGGGCGCAGCCATGGCCGCGGCAGGAATTGTCCTTCTGATGGGAGGGAGTTTCGGGCAGCAGCTGGGAGCTGCTTCCATGGCTCTGCAGAATTCCCTGGGCATGACCTGCGATACGTTGGCCAACCGAGTGGAAGCTCCCTGTCTCGGTCGCAATGTAACTGCAGCTTCCAATGCGCTTTCCTCCGCCAACATGGCGCTGGCTGACTATCAGCACCTTGTTCCCTTTGACGAGGTCGTAGACGCCATGAAGCAGGTGGGCGATCTCATGCCACGCGAGATATGCTGCACAGGACTCGGTGGATTGGCTATCACGCCGACATCGAAAGCCTGGGAAGAACAACTGGCCCGCGGGTGTGGAACTTGCGGGAAGGTGGAGGTGGAATCGTAACTTCCGGGAGCGGAGGGTATGCCAGACTACGGTTCAGGGGCGATGAGGTCGTCCCAGGATTGACGGTGGCGTGCAATCCTGGCCTGTGCGCCCTCGACAAGGATCTCGGGGGGCATCGGGCGAGAGTTATAGTTGGATGCCATAGTGAAGCTGTAGGCTCCTGCACTCATGAGGGCGATGATGTCGTTGGCCTGGAAGTCGGCGATTTCGCGGTCCTGGCAGAAGAAGTCGCCACTCTCGCAGATGGGACCTACCACATCGGCGGTGACGCGGGTTCCCGCTTCGTCCTCCCGGACGGGAACAATCTCGTGGTGCCCCTGGTAGAGGGCTGGGCGAATGAGGTCATTCATCCCGGCATCGACAACCTTGAAGGTCTTCGCATGGCCCTTCTTTTCATAAAGGCAGGTGGTGAGAAGGACGCCGGCATTTCCCGCCATGTAGCGACCGGGTTCGAGAAGAATTGTGAGGTCGAGGGGCTGAAGGAGGGGGACAAGTTTCTTGGCGTAGGTCACGGGGGATAGCGGCGGGTCATCGTGCCGGTCCCACCAATCTCGTTGACCGGAGGCGAGGGCGTCATTATAGACGATGCCGATTCCTCCGCCGATGGAGAAGAACTCAATGTCATGGGCGGCCTTCAACTGGGCGACAAGAGGAACAACCCGCTCGACGGCTTCCACGAACGGGTTGACGCTGGTGAGTTGGGATCCAATGTGCATCTGCACGCCCTTGATTTGGATCCGGGGGAGAGATGCGGCGCGTTCGTAGACTTCGTGGGCGTCCTCATGGTCGATTCCGAACTTGTTCTCCGCCTTGCCGGTGGAGATATACCTGTGAGTTTTGGCGTCTACGTTGGGGTTAATGCGTACTGCTATGGGAGCAGTTGCACCAACACCTTCAGCCACTTCGTTGATGAATTCGAGTTCGGCGATGGACTCTACGTTGAAGCAGTGAATTCCCTGTTCCAGCGCATAGCGGATCTCTTCCGCAGTCTTGCCCACCCCGGCGAAAGAGCAGAGTTTCGGATCGCCCCCGGCCTTAATCACACGGAAGAGTTCCCCCCCGGAGACAATGTCGAACCCGCTGCCGAGTTCAGCGAGCAGACCGAGGACCGAGAGATTTGAATTGGCCTTTACCGCGTAAGCAATCCGGTGATCGAGACCCTTCAGGGCTGTGTGGAGTTGCTGGTAGTTGTCGCGGAAGGTCTGGGCGGAATAGACGTAGAGGGGGGTTCCGTGCTCCTCGACCAGAGCCTGCAGGCTCACCTCCTCACAGTGGAGGATGCCTTGGCGGTAGCGGAACTGGTGCATGGGTCGGGACTGGGTGTGGGCTGCGGGGGGACCAATACCCCAGAATCCCCGGACTCCAACACTCCAAAAGCGAGGAAATGTTCCTGAAGGGGCAAGAGGCTACTCGACCCGGAAAGAGCGGGTCC
The DNA here is from genome assembly GCA_022448985.1 of Roseibacillus sp. Classification (GTDB taxonomy): domain Bacteria; phylum Verrucomicrobiota; class Verrucomicrobiia; order Verrucomicrobiales; family Akkermansiaceae; genus Roseibacillus_B. The sequence goes on along the minus strand of JAKVCR010000092.1, from coordinate 28,750 downwards.
GGCGGCCGAAGAAATCCTCACCTCCGGCTTTACTCCCTCTAGTGAGGAGTTTGGTCCCGAAACCGGAGGTGAGCCAGACATGAGCGAAGTGCCCTGATTGTGATTCTTTTCCGGGCGGAAGGACGCCTACGGAGCTTACCCGTTTTCCCAGGGTGATCCGGTAGACGCGGTTGGGGGGCAGGATGATCCGGTTGTGAACATTGAGTTTGGTAAAGTGACCGCTTCGGCGGTGAACCACCTCGCTTCCGTCCGTGATGAAGATGCGCTTGTTTCGCAGCTTTGCCCGGGGGAACCCGATCCCACGGGATTCCGTTTCAAGGAGGAGTTTGTCGCCTCCGGCAAGAACGAGGGAGCCTTCGAGATCAAGGGTTATATGGATCGTATCGGGCAGGCGTTCCAGTTTTTCACTGACCAGAGTGGTGGTATTGATGCGTGAATAGGGATAGGCAAGGCAGGTTGTGCCGATCGTGGCGAGTAGGGCTACCAGGATGCCAAAACGGGCCCAGGGCGGGATATGTCCGGCAACGTCTTTTTTTGGTTCATAGAGGGCCTTGCGATGTAGTCCGAAGATATGGAACAGGCCAGCGGAGGCGAACCAGGCCACACCAGCAGACCAAAGGACATCGCTTGCAAAGTGGGTGCCCTGGACGATGCATGCCATCCCGATGGTGGCGCCGTAGGTTCCGGCGGCCACGATGACCAGGATCCCGGTCTTTCGCCTCCTGCAGGCTATTAAGGTGAGACCGCAGGCGAAAAAATAGAAACCTGTAGAGGCGAGGCCGCTCACGAAGGAATGACCTTCAGTAGTAGGATCAATTTTCAGCAGGCGCTCAAACGTATTCGCTCCTCCCAAGCCAACGATTTCATATGGCTGGGGACGTCCCCAGTTTTCCTGCAGGAGGAAATCGGCGATGAGACCGGGACCGATGATGAGGGAAAGAACGAGGAAGGCGGAGAGTTTCCGGGAGGAAACAAATCGGTGCCGCCCGATACCGAGGACAAGGACAGAGAGGGCCAGGACCGCAGTAACGAGGGCGGGGATCGCACCAAAGCGGTGGAGTTGAAGCCAGGGCGACTTGTCGGAGAGGGTCCAGAGCTTGGCCTTCTCGTTGTAGAACTGCCGGGCGATATCCATGTCCAAATCGCTGAAGAGAAAGGGCAGGGATCCTCCTGCGAGGAGAACCGCAGGGATGAGATAGAGAACGAGGATCCAGCGTCTGGTCACGGGAGAGAGGATGGTAGGTTTGAGTATTCAGTGTCCAGTCAGCAGTGTCGGGAGATAGATACGGCTGGGGAAGAGGTTCGGCAGGGGGATGAGCCTGATCATAGGCAGGGCCTGAAGAGTCTCCACGTTACAGAAAAACCGGGAACCTTGCGGTTCCCGGTTCTGTATCAGTGTTGATGGCGACGTAAGTTCTTAGGGATGCGCTAGCCGTTGACAGTCTGGCAGATCCGCTGTGCCACGCGGTAGGGATCGGCGTTGGAAGCCGGGCGCCGGTCCTCGAGGTAACCCTTCCAGCCGTCCTGGACGGTTCCCACCGGGATCCGGATGGAGGCTCCACGGTCGGAGACCGCATAACTGAATTTGTCAATGGCCTGTGTCTCGTGGAGCCCAGTGAGACGAAGGTCGTTGCATGATCCGTAGACCGCAATGTGCTCGTCGTGCACGGGGGCAAACTTGTCGAGGAGAGCCTTGATGCCCTCTTCCCCGCCTTCCTCGCGGATGAAGGTGTTGGAAAAGTTGGTATGCATACCGGAGCCATTCCAATCGCCAAGGACCGGTTTGGGATGCAGTTCGACGGTCACGCCATACTTCTCGGCGGTGCGGTAGAGAAGGTAGCGGGCCAGCCAGGCATCGTCAGCCGCGCGCTTGGCGCCCTTGCCGAAGAGTTGATACTCCCACTGGCCGATCATGACCTCGGCGTTTATGCCGCTGACTCCCAGGCCTGCCTCGAGACAGAGGTCGAGATGTTCCTCAACAATATCCCGGCCATCCACGTTTCCGGCGCCGACCGCGCAGTAGTAGGGCCCCTGCGGACCAGGATAGCCTTTGGCCGGAAAGCCAATGGGGAGTCCGCCTTTACTCAGGACATACTCCTGCTCGTAGCCGAACCACATGTCTTCGTCGTCATCCCACCCGCCCCGGGTATTGGAAGGGTGCACACTGCCATCGGCGGCCAGAACCTCACACATGACGAGGTAAGCGTCGAGACGGTCTGGATCGGGGACAACCCGGACGGGCTTGAGAAGACAGTCGGATGAATGCCCTTCGGCCTGCTCGGTGGAGGAGCCATCAAAGGCCCAGTCGGGAAGTGATTCGGGAGCTGGAACCTCTTCCCCGTCGTAATTCCAGATCTTGGTTTTGCTGCGAAGGTTGGGCTCCGGGGTATAGCCGTCCAGCCAGATGTATTCGAGTTTTGCTGCTGCCATGGCGCGGAAGTTTGATTCGACTGAAAACACTGTCAAGCGCGCAGGCGTCACGAAAACGGCCAACCCTGATGAAGGGTTGGCCGTGTAAGATTGGTGGGAGCGCCCTGTTTCGGTCAGCTCCCGGTGGGGACCGTGGCGATCGTCTGGAGGATCCGGCTCGCGATGGCGTAGGGATCGCCCTGCGAGTTTGGCCGGCGGTCTTCCAGATAGCCCTTGTAGTCGTCCTGAACGAAGGCGTGGGGTACGCGGACAGAGGCTCCCCGGTCGGCCACGCCGTAGGAGAACTTGTCGATGGACTGGGTCTCATGCAGGCCGGTGAGTCGCATGTGGTTGTCGGGTCCGTAGACTGCGATGTGCTCTTCCCGGTTGGCATCGAAGGCTGCCATAAGAGCTTCGAAGTAGTCCTTGCCTCCGGTCTCGCGCAAGTAAGTGGTGGAGAAGTTGGAGTGCATGCCGGATCCATTCCAGTCCCCCGCGAGAGGCTTGCAGTGCCAATCAATATCGACACCATATTGTTCGCAGAGGCGCAGAAGGAGGAACCGGGCGACCCAGACATCGTCGGCGGCTTTCTTGGAGCCCTTGCCGAAGATCTGGAATTCCCACTGCCCTTTGGCGACCTCGGCGTTAATGCCCTCATGGTTGATGCCAGCGTGGACGCACTGCCAGAGATGCTCCTCGGTAATTTCGCGTCCGAGGGCAGCAACGTTCTTGAAGCCCACTCCGCAGTAGTATTCGCCCTGCGGTTCGGGGTAGCCTTCCTTGGGAAAGCCTAGCGGTAGACCGTTCTGGGTAAGGAAGTATTCCTGCTCAAAGCCGAACCAGGCACCTTCGTCATCCAGGATCGTGGCACGGGTGTTGGAGGGATGAGGATCGCCGCTGGGCAACATGACCTCACACATCACCAGAGCCTGCTGCTCGTTGGTCTTATCCGGATAAACGGCGACGGGTTTGAGGATGCAGTCGGAATCGCTGCCTTCGGCTTGCTCGGTGGAGCTGCCGTCGAAGCCCCAGAGGGGCAGTTCAGAGAGTTCCGGGAAGGACGCAAATTCCTTTACGCAGCACTTGGTCCGGAGGTTCGGGACGGGCGTGTATCCATCCAGCCAGATGTAATCCAATTTGTATTTGGGCATTGTCGTATTCTAATCGGGTTTCGATCACCGTGGAGCTTCAGGAGGCACGAATCCGGGAAACGGGCTCATGCCACGGGACCTTGAAGGCCCTTTGCTGTAGCAGTGGCCGTGCCAAACTGAGTAAAAAACGCGAGTCGAAAAGCTCAAAGTTGGGCAATCTTGGCAACGATGAGGGTGGCGTCGTCATTGCGGCTGTTGCCCCGTGCCCGGTTGAGGATGCTGGTGGCGAGGTCTGCCGATTCGCCGGGTTCCGCCAGTTCAGTTGCCAGACCCCGCTCCCAGATGCCATCGATGATGCCATCAGTGCAGAGGAGGAGGCGATCACCGTCCTGGAGGGCATGGGATTCGATCTGCGGGGAAATGTTGGGGTGGCCTCCTCCAAGGGCCTCATAAAGGGCGCTCCGTCGGGGATGAGAGCGATAGGCAAATTCACTGATCTCACCGCGTTGCCACTGGCACCACGCCTCGGTGTGATCGTTGGTGAGCTGGGTGGTCTCCCCCGATCGGTGGAGATAGAGTCGTGAGTCGCCGAGGTGGGCGATGTGCAGGTGTTCTGGGCTGAGCCAGACGAGGGTGAGAGTTGCGCCCATGCCCTGGAGAGAGTCGTCCTCTAAGGCGAGGGCGTTTAACCCCTCATGGGCGTTTTGCAAGAGTTGGCGCAGCACGGATGCACCTTCGCCCTCGGCATGGTTCCGAAGGGTTTCGTAGAGTTCCGCAGAATTTCGTTTGACCGATGCGAGAATAAGACGGGAAGCCAATTCGCCTGCAGAGCCGCCTCCCATCCCGTCAGAAACAGCGAGGACGAGGTGTGATGGTTCAAGGAGGGCTTCGCCATGGGCCTCGAATTTGCACGCCCCCTGTGGGCCGACTTCGAGAGCAAGGCAGGCGTCATCGTTGGAGTCGCGCATGACTCCACCTTCAGAGAGGAAGGTCCAGGCAACCTTCCAGACATCGCGAGGTACCGGTCCGGGTTCGTGGGGTTCGGGAAGGAGTTCAGCGAGTTCAAAGTCAATAAGACAGAAGCGGCCGAGGCGAGAGCAGTAGGTGACATTGCGGGGTTCGGGATCGTCATGGCTTACGCCATACTCCCGTTCAAGACCGGCGAAGAGGGCATCGGACTTGGCGCGCGAGATATCGGGCGCGGGCTGTCCGCAATTGGTGGTAACGATGTAGTAATCTTCTGGTCGGTGCTCCAGAAGTCGGGGAACGTAGGGACAGCCGCGCTCTTCGAGAGCCTTGAGGATACGCGTTTCATTCTCACAGCGTTCACCCTTTTGGTGGCCTCTGAACGTTTTGTGCACCTGTCCCTTGAAGTCGATGCGGACGTGGGAGCGGATGCCATCCTTGAGGTCCTTCACGTAAGGCCAGTGAAGAGGCAGCAGGGAAGAAGGGGAAGATGAAAGTATGACAGGAGGGAAGATGGGTAATCGGTGCGGTCGGATGGGGTCGAGTTGAACCGAGACGGCTTCGTCCCGGTTGGAACTGCGGGAGGTTTTCTATCCTTTCCTTGACCTTTAGGGTTAAGAAAGAGATTCTGGAGGAGCGTGGAAAAGGTCGAGATTCCAAAGAAGGCGATCTACCGTCTTTCAATCTACCAGCGCTGCCTCAGTAAGTTGCAGGAGAATGGGAAGGAGACGGTGAGCTCTTCCGCACTTGCAGGAGCGGCCGGGGTGAAACCCGCGCAGTTGCGTAAGGATCTGGCTTACTTCGGCCAGTTTGGGAAACGTGGGCTGGGCTACTCCGTATCGGAGCTGCGGGATGCGATCCTGGAGGTGCTGGGGCGGGAGCAACTGCAGCCCGTGGTCATGGTGGGGGCCGGAAACCTGGGAGTGGCCCTGCTGCGTTACCGTGGATTTGAGAAGGAAGGTTTTGAAGTGGTGGCGGCCTTTGACGCCGTGCCGGAGATGGTAATTTCGCGGGGAATCTCTGTTCCGGTCTACGGGCAGGATGAGGTGGCTCCCTTCGTGCGGGAGAACGACGTGAAGTTGGCTATTCTCTGTGTTCCGGGTGGGGTGGCCCAGGAAGCCGCCAACGAGCTGGTGGATGCAGGGGTGCAGGGAATCCTTAATTTTTCTCCCACCCTGCTACAGGTCCCCGAAGCAGTTACCGTCAATAACGTGGATCTCGCCTTGGAACTGGAGAATCTCTCCTATTTCGTGAGCAAGGGCGAGGAATGAGGTTGAGGAGAACCTTGGCTTCCCGCGATGGCGGTAGATTCCCCGCGCGCTGATAGCGGTAAGAATATTTCGCAAATAGGCCTAAGAATCTCTTTACCAAGGCGTTTCTGATGTAGTTTGAGCTCTGATGGGGCGCGATCAGGACATGGTAGAGACTCACGAGCAATTCGTTGAGGAGGCCCTTGCCCAGTACGAGGGGCCGCTCATCGGGTATGCCATGGGGATCGTTCATGACCTTGATCGGGCTCGTGACGTTGTTCAGGACACCTTCATCCGGCTGTATCAGCAGGACCGGGAGAAAGTAAGGAGAGGCCTCAAAGCATGGCTTTTCACGGTCTGTCGGAATCGTGCCCTCGATATTGTCCGCAGAGAGAAGCGGATGGTTGGGCTGGAGGATGAGAAGGTCTCTCGTCTGGAGGGGACCGGGGCAACTCCGGATCGCGTTGCGGACTGGGACGAGCGGATAGCCCAGGTCATGAATGCTCTGGACCGGCTCTCCGACAACCAGAGGGAAGTCATCAGACTGAAATTTCAGCAGGAACTTAGTTACAGGGAAATCAGCGAAGCGACCGGTCTTGCCCCTGGTAATGTTGGTTTCCTGCTACACACCGGATTGAAACGTCTGCGATCCCTCCTTCCTGAAGACCTCCTGGAAAATTCCCTTCGAAAGTGATGAAGCCTATTGATTCTGAAGACCCCCGCGTGACGGCGTATGTCCTGGGCGAGCTGCCTGAACATGAGTCCGATGAACTGCGCCGTGTTGCGGAGGATAATCCCGCCCTGCAGGCTGCTCTGGCCGAGACTCATGCCCTTGCCGAGTTGATCCGGGGTGGTTTCGGCAATGAGAGCTTGGAGCTGGGGGAGGCGCGCCGGGAAGCAATCCGGCGGGCGGGACGCAGTCCGGCGCCGGAGAATCTGGTCTCTATCAAGTCCCGGAGACGGGATTGGCTCCGTCCGGCAGCACTTGCGGCGGTGGCCGCGGGATTGGTGGCCTGCGTTCTCTGGATATTGCAGCAGATTCCCGTGGGAGAGAACGAACTCGTGCAGGAGGCGACCGAAGCCGAGCAGCGGGAAGCCGTTCGAATGCATATTCTCCTCAGCCCCACCCGTCGGTCGGCCCGGGCCATTGCGGGGGGGATCACGCCTCTGCCCCGGGCCCCCAAGGATGATGCCTATGCGGTCCTTTCAGAGGTTCCGTCTGAGATTGTGGACGAAGAGTATCTCGCCTTGCGCGAGATCTGGCAGGAGGATCCCGAAGCATTTTTCGCCCAGGTGCGTAGCGCGGCGCGGGAGGTCAATCTTCCGACCCTGGGGCACATGACCTCGCTTCCGGACAATCCCTTCGTCTCGACAGAGGAAGAGGCGCGCTCGACCGTGCCCATCGTTTCCGGGACGGCCAGCTATCATCTGGTAGAGAGATTTATCCGTAACGAAAAGCGGTTGCCTCCCAGGAACAGTATTCGTGCCGAGGAGTTGATTAATCAGGTCTCCTATCCTGACGATGGAGATGCCGATCTGGATGGGATCAAGTTGGGGGTTGAGATCGTGCGTTGTCCCTGGGACCGAGAATTGGTTCTCATGGGTGTGCTATTGCGGAATGAGTCCCAGAGGGTGATTGCTGAGGATGCCGTTCTGCAGGTCGAGGTGGAACCGGAGTTCGTCAGGAGCTATCGCCTGATCGGCTATGCTGGCCGGAAGTCCTCGGAGGGAGAGAGCACGGTTTCGGAAGGACTGTCCCCTGGGAGGTCAAACTACGTGCTCTACCAGTTCCGACCATCCACTTCGGAGGCATTCAGTGCCCAGCGGGTGGTGGCGAGGGTAAGCTTGAGTATTGAAAATGAGAGCAACGCACTGATTGTACCTGTCACTACTCCTTCGCGGGACTGGGATGCGGCCAGTAACAACCTCCAGACCGCGGTGGCTCTGGCTACCTGGGGGATGGTATTAAGAGAGTCCCCCTTCGGGGGGGCGCTCACGCACCTGCATATCAAGGACTTCGCCCAGGATGCGCTTCAAGGTTGCGATACGTCTGATCTTAAGCGCAGAGAGGCGCTGCAGCTGATTATTGATTCGTTGCCTCTCTTTGAGCTTGAGCCAGAAGAGAACGAGAACTGACGGGATCAGTCCCGTGGGTGGTCCTTGACAGCGGGGAGTTTGTGGATTGCGGGAGGCGAGGTGGAGGTTAGGCTGCCACAGAGCAATGAATGGCCGTAGACGCGTATTCGTGATCCTGGGTGTGACCATGGTGTTGGGATTGGGCCTTGGAGTCTGGAAGTGGGTGAATCGTGAAAAGCCCAGCTATGAGTCGGTCTTCGTGGAACGTATCTGGATAGATTATCCAGCCGGCAACATGCTGGAAACGGCCGATTTTGGAGGTGACCGTATGAACTCGATCCTGCGGGAACGGAAGGCAGGCTATCTCGCGGGGGTGACGAGCAGGGGTGATCCTCCCGAAGTGGTGGAAGTGGAACTGGCAGTTAATCTGGATGCCCGGGCAACCAAGGAGCTGATTGAGGAATTCAAGGAAATGGGCCTTGTTCCGAGGGAATCCAGCTTCTCATCGGGAACCTATCCGAGGGCCGGGTTGTTGGACTAGGAACGCCGGTCAGAAGTAGGGGATGGGGGAGTTGCAACCGGGAGGCAGTGAGCGCGTTGCAGGAGTTGCCGTTTATGCTTCCTTCCAATTCCCCGGTGATGACGTTTGGACATCGGGAGATGACGCGATAGAGTGGGCTTGGTGAGTGATCTCCCCTGCATTCTCCTGGTGGACAACGGTTCCCACCGGGCCGAGTCGACCCTGAGCCTGCGCCATGTGGCGCAAGCGCTGGGCGGTCGGATTGGTGCGGAGGTTCATCCGGTCTCACTCCTGCATTCAACCAAGGTCGATCCTGCCGAACTGGGAGGCCGTCCGGCCCAGATCCTTGAACCGTTCCTCCGGGACCGACGAGTGGAAGGCGGAAACTCCTTCCTCGTGATTCCCTTCTTCTTCGGGCACAGCGCCGCCATTTACGAGTATCTTCCTCAACGGATCCGGGAAATGAGCAGAGGTTGGCCGGAACTTGAAGTAAGGGTGGCGCCTCCCATGGTGAAGCTGGACGAGCAGGGCGATCTTTGTGTGGCGCAGATTCTGAGCGAGCTGGTTGTCAAGAAGATGGACGAGGAAGGCCTCAATCAACCGGCGGTGAGCCTGGTCGATCATGGAACGCCGCGAGTGGCGGTCAACCGGGTGCGGAATCACGTGGCAGGCCAGTTAGCTTCCTTACTGGGTGACCAGGTGGCGGTTGTGGAGGCCTCCTCCATGGAGCGACGGGAAGGCTCGGACTATGACTTCAATGAGCCGCTTCTGGAGAATCTGCTCGGTCGGCAAGGGTTTGACCGGGAAGTCATCCTTTCCATGCTGTTCATCTCGCCCGGGCGACATGCCGGTCCGGGCGGGGACATTGCCCGGATCTGCGAGGAGGCGGAAGGGCGCTGTCCAGGGCTCCGCGCGTTTACGAGTGATCTCTTCGCCACTCATCCGGGAGTGATAGAACTTTTGGCCCGTCGGAGTGAAGAGGGGTTGGCAGGCGAACCGGTCCGGGGGGAAATTCCCGCTCCGGGATTGGAGTGATCCGGCATGTCTGAAATCGCCACCATTGGATTCTGGAGGGATGAGGTAGTTCGCTCGGGGCCGGAAAATATGGCGGTAGACAGTTGGCTTCTGGAGCGGGAGGAGGAGCCTCTCCTGCGCGTATACGACTGGCAGGGAGATTGGGGGAGCCTGGGTTACTTCGGGGCAGTGGCGGAAGCCCGGGCCACGATGTCCGGGGCTTCGCTGGTGCGTCGTGTCACGGGAGGGGGGCTTGTAGATCACCGTCATGCCCGGACTTACACCCTCGTGCTGCCGCGGGGTTGTGGCCTGGCGGGGCGAAAGGGGGACGAGAGCTATCGCGTGATCCACTCAGCGCTGGCAGAAGTCCTGCGGAAGGCCGGGGCCGATGTCTCCCTGGTGCAGGAGGATTCCCTGGTAGAATCTCCGGCCTGTTTTGAGAGGCCAGTGGCGTGGGATCTTATAGACGGGCGGGGAGGCAAGGTGGCAGGAGCGGGGCAGCGACGCAGTCGCAAAGGTCTCCTGCACCAGGGAAGTGTGATGCTTGGTGAGGGAGTGGACGGGGATGCCCTGTTTGGTTCCCTGGCTGGCAGGTTGGCTAAGGAGGTGAAGAACATTCGCCGCGAGCCCTCAGGGGAGGACGTCGCGGCGTTGGTCGATCAGTTTTCCAGTCCGTCGTGGACAGAACGACGATAGGATCTGGCAGCTATTTTTCCTTGGGGTGTTCCTTGTCGAGGTGGTCCTTCAGGATATCACGTCCGAAGTCACCATCAAAGAGCCGCCAGACGGCATGGGCGTGATTGGCTCCGTTCTGGGTGTTGGCATACTCCACCATGAACGCGCCCTCGTCGGTCACGCGGAAATAGTGGGGGTCCCCCTTGTTGAGCCCCCCGGCCCATGCGAACTGCAGTTTGTCGGCAGCCTCCGAAATCTCCTTCATGGCCGGTCTCGCCACCTCTGAACGAGCGTTGCTGGAGAATTCCCGCAGGATTGCAAGGAGGAGTTGCTTCTGTTCCGCGTTCATGTCCGCACCTTTGACGCCCTGTGATTTGGGTCTGGCAGCAACCTGGTCCTGACTGGAGAGAATATCGCGGGGAGCCTTGTCGGAAAACACGACTGGCTTGCCGGCCTCCTTGAGGGATTGCATGAGGGTCCGGGCTTGGTCCTCCATACGGCCCAGGGGACGAGTGCCCTTGCGGGGGCCCTTCTTCACGATGGCAGGGTTGGTGCCGAAGAAGGCCGGGGTGGCTACCACGTTTCCGTTGATGATGGTGTAGTTGAGGGACAGGTGGTGTCCCTCAAAGCGCCAGCCCCAGATCCCGGTCTTCTGCTTACTGGAAGGTTCACCGAAGATTGCAATGTAGTACTTCTGGGTGTCCCGTTTGACCGGATCGTTCTCCATTTCGGCCAGGATGGCCTCCAGGCTCATGATGGTAGTGGCGTTCATGACTCCCTTCTGGCTAAGGCCGCTGGCGAGGAGGGCGTAAGCGTAGTGAGTCTGGGAGGGATTCAGTTCGCTGAGCTTGAGCCCTTTCCGGTCGAGGGGGATGAAGTGCCAGTTCTCGCGCTCCTCATTGGTGAATTCGAAGGAGGCCTTGGCCTTCTGTTCGGCGGTGAGTCCCTTCAGGAAGTTGTGGGCAGCCCGGCCCATGTCCTGGGCAGGGTTGCCAGCGAGGGCGAAGGGGGAGGCCAGGAGAACAGCGGCGAGGGCGAGATGTTTCTTCATGATCGGGGGGCAGTTTGCGGAGGTTATCCCGGAATGGAAGCGGAATATCAGGCTGACAGGGCGTGGGTTCACCCGGTGCCCGGGAGGGAGGACCGAAGCCGTTTCAAAAGCCCAGTCCCAGCATGCTTGTGGCGACCAGGAGGTAGATCAGCATGCCCGATACATCGACCACCGTAGTAACGGCCGGGGCGGCGATGACAGCGGGATCGAGATGGATGGCACGGGCCCCGAGGGGGAGGAGGGAACCGATCAGGGTGGAGGAGGTCACCTGCACGGCAAGCGCCACGGCCACCGCTGAGCCGAAACGGGGGAAACTGATGTCGGAGGAGATTGGGTCATGGAAGAGTGGGAGAATGAAGATTGCCACCGCCGCAATAGTGAGGCCGAGGATTAGTCCCAGCATGACCCCCAGGCGTAGTTCCTTCCAGGCGACCCTGAGCGCATCGCGGGCGTCCAACTCGTTCAGGGCCATGGCGCGGATGGTCACGGTGGATGCCTGTCCTCCCGAGTTTCCTCCCGCCGCGATGATCATGGGAAGGAAGAGCATGAGGAGGGGGGTGCCTTTGAGGGTTTCCTCGAAGCGGAACATGATTGCGCCAGCAGCGATGGAAAGGAGGGCCAGTCCCACCAGCCATATGACGCGGCGACTGAAGTGCGTGATGACGTGGGTGTTGAGGTAGCCTTCTTCAGATTGTTCCCCGGTCAAGCCGGCCTGCTTTTCGATATCCTCGGTGGATTCCTCGCTCAGGATTTCCATTGCGTCATCGGAAGTGATCACCCCGAGGAGGCGGTTTTCGTCGTCCACCACCGGGAGGGCGAGCATGTCGTATTTGAGGACCGCGGTTGAGGCTTCTTCCTGGTCGGTATCGGCTAGAACGGTGTGTTCGACGGGTTGCATGATGTCGCTCACCGGGGTCTGCCAGGGATTGAAGGTAAGATCGCGCAGTCGGAGCTTGCCGACCAAGTGGTCCCGCTCGTCCAGGACAAAGATACGGCTCAGAGTTTCGGTGTCTTCGAGATCCGGGCGGAGATGATCGAGTGCCTCCTTCACGGTCATCCCGATGGAGATGTCGCCGATCTGGGTAGTCATGCGTCCACCCGCGGTGTCTTCGTCGTATTCCAGCAGGGTGCGGGTCAGTTCGCGTTCTTCGTGCTCGGCGAGAAGTCCGATCAGTTTTTCGCGCTTTTGCTTGTCCTCCACGTCCTGGAGCACGTCCACGCGGTCATCATCAGGGAGTTCTTCGAGAACCTGCCGCTGCTGGCTGGGTTGGAGGTAGTCGAGAGCCTCTTCCACGAGAGGATCGGGGATTTCAGCGAGAACCTCGGAAAAGGCCTCGGAGGGAAGGGTACGGGCAAACCAGGCCTGACTCTTGCGGGAGAGATCCTCGTAAACCGTGGTCAGGTCGGCGTAGTGGACCTCCTCGGCTGCCGAGAGGAAGGCACTCCCGTCTCGCGCTGCGATGGCTTGTCTCAAATCCTCGAGAATTTGTGGATCTTCCTCCGGCACGAAGGCAGACTAGAAAGAGAGTCCAGTTTGAGAAGCCCAAACAGAGGCCCTGGGTCGGGGAGTTTTTCTTTGCGGGGTGCTGTGATGAGTTGTCTATTAACTCTGGTCTGTCCTCAAACCCCTTGCCTTTCTGCATGCGATATCACTGGCGTCCTGCCGCCCTGCTTCTCCTGACCGTATCCCTGGTCCGGGGCGAAGCGATGCTGCAGTACTTCAACACGAGTTGGCGGGAAATTCGTCAGAAGATACCGGAGGTTGCGGAAGCAGGATATGAATCGCTCTGGATTCCTCCCCCCACCAAGGCGGGTGGAGGCTTCTCCGTCGGTTACGATCTCTTCGATCGGTTTGACCTTGGGTCGAAGGATCAGAAGGGATCCATGGCTACTCGCTATGGGACGGAACAGGAGCTCCTCGATCTCATCCGAGTGGCACATCGCTTCGGGATCCGGGTCTACTTTGACAGTATCATGAACCACAACGGATTCGATGTGCCTCGCTACGATGAATTCGTTCCGGAGGACGTCTACCCGGGCTTTCTCCCTGGAGACTTCCACCTGAGGGAGACTGGTAACGGGTTCTACCGGAAATGGGATAATACCCGGGACTGGGGAAGTGAGTGGCAGGTGCAGAACCTGGGGCTATCGGGTCTCATTGACATTGCAAACGAGCCGGGTCCGGCTAATCGAAACCATGGACCCTTTGAGGGGAATACCTCGGGGAAGCCGGTGTTCCTGCGCCATCCCGACAACCCGGAGTACTATTGCTACAAACCCAATGCCCCGGGGCAAACCCATGCAGCCAATGAGGGAACCTATGTAGGATTCGGAGGGGAGAATGGGATTACACGCTCTTTCCTCCAGGCCAACGAGTCGTATTACCGTGAGGTCGTGGAAGACATGCTGCACCGTTCCCTCCGGTGGCAACTCGATCGCACGAAGGCGGATGGTGCGCGCCTCGATGCCGTCAAGCACACCCCGGCAGATTTCTTTGGCGCCACCTTCGGGGCTGACCGGGACACGTCGGACTATGGCTATCTCGGACAGGCTCAACGGCAATTCAATCTTACACGTGGCTATCTGGATGCAAACCACCGCGATACGGTGTTCAGCGTTGATGCGCCGCGTGACGACGCCATGTTCTTTGGCGAGCATCTGGGCGAGCCACCTTCCTACGGCCCCTACATCGATGCGGGGATGCGACTCATCGACAACGACCTGCGCAGGAATCTGAATGATATTCTGGGCAACCCCTCCGCCACGCTGTCGGGTTACGACCGACCGGGAGCTGGTGGATTCAGTCCCAGGGTCTCGGTCATGCACGCGCAGAGTCACGACAACGACTTTGCGGTGCGCCGAGAATTACAGCACGCCTTCTATTTCACCCGCGACGGCCTGCCATTGGTCTACACCGACGGAAACTATCACGCCGGGACTCTGGAAGGTAGCGGGGGAGCTTTTCCGCGGCATGCCAACACCTCTTTCCTCGGACAGTTTGGCGACAAACGCCTTCCTAACCTGGCATATCTCCACCAGCACTTTGGACGTGGCTTCCAGCGTCCGCGCTGGGCAGATAACGATTTCGTAGCCTACGAGCGCATCGACAAGAGGGAAAACGGAGGGATGAGTGATGATGCGGGTGTGGTGGCTATCGTACTGGTGAACGACAATTATGCCAGTGGTAGCAGCCGGAGCATCCGAACTACCTTTCCCTCCACCCCCTTCGTGGACGATGCCTATCTCTACCAGTATGCCCGCGGTTACGGGAGCCAGACAGGATTCTACAAGTATGCCTCCCAACTTGACGAGGTGGTGGTTGACCCGGGGAGTTACATGGTCTTTTCCTACCGCACTCCCGAGGAGTCGTGGGCCTGGGGTGATATCGGGGGACCGCCCATCGAGATTCTCCAGGATGGCCGGCGGGCGGCCAGTATGACCGTGACGAGGCGCGATGGCCCGGACGGTGATGCCGGTTTCAGCGGACCTTTTGCCAATCCGGGGTTTCATCCAAGGCCCTCTGATCTTCGTGGGATCGGGGGTGATGATTTCGAGTATGGGGTCGAGATTCCACGGGTGACCGATGCGAGCAACCTGAAGTTCGTATTTCGCGCCGATCGCTCGACAGCCAACGTCTTGTGCAAGCTGGACGGCGGTATTGATCTGAATGGGACGCGTCCAGATGGGAATACCGATCCAGGTTTCCGGGATCACCCTCCGGCCCTAAGCACGGATGTGTTCCTCGGGTATGAACAGCCGGATTTCGTGGAGCGGATGGGCCCGGAGAAGTTCGCAGCCAAGGACACAGCTCGTTGTGCGCTGGTTGCAGATGAGGCAGAGAGTTGGACGATCCGGATTGGTTCAGGATCATTTTCGCGTGTCAACGGAGGGGGGAACAACGTCACTCCGCCGGATACAGCGCAATTCGTCTATCACGATCCCGAAGCGCCCCTCCCGGGGTCGATCGCCACTGGGAATCAATACCAGGAGAGACCAAACTCAATCGAGATCTACGCGAAGACGAACTCCGGGCTGGGAGGATACAGGGGCGCGCTCTACTACACTCTCGATCGCAGCGTCCCGCTCGGGGCAGGTGGGAGGGGGGTGAAGGCCTCCACCATGGCCATCCCCATGAACTGGGTGGGTGATGCCGAGGGTGGCAGCTGGTGGAAGGGAACCATAGCGCCCCGGAGAGCAGGGACGATTCGTTATGTGGCAGCCATGCGCCGAGCGACCGTGAATGCGCTCTTCCCGGGAGGATCAGAAGAGGTCAGCGAGAAGCGACATGGCATGACCGTCTTTGAGATCTCCGGGTTCAATGGCGAGGAGGTGAGGTTCTTCCCGCATAACGACTACGCCAAGACGCCGGACCAGAACTCCTTCGTGACAGAGACCGGACTGGATGAGGGCTTTCATATTCTGCGGGCCCGGGCTTTTCTGGAACGCACCGGGAAGGCCTCGCTTTTCAACACCTTTCAGCAGACATTCTACTACGATGCCAGCAGGCCGCGGGGAGAGATCGTATTCCCAGGCGAGAACGACACTTTGAGTGGGCAGAGTTACGAGGTGGTGGTTCGTGCCGATGAAAGTGTGACGGAGGCCTGGTTTCATATCGAAGACGGGGCTGGTCCCAACGACGATGACCAGACCGGGGCCGGGAACGGCAATGGGACAGGCAAGTGGGTGCGCGTTTCCGCGACGAGTGCCGATCCGGATCTCCCGAGTGCCTTCCCCCGTGAGTTTCGCTTCAACTACGCGAACATTCCAACCGGGAGCATTCCCTCCGTTATTAATGTCCGCCTGAGAGAGGCTACTTCGGCAGACCCCTCCAGCTGGACAGGGGCGGTTGGAGCCGCGGATGATGCCCGGGGATGGTATACCACCCTGACGCGGAACGTAACGGCCAACGGGCCTGATCGGCGACTCTTCGTGGCGTTTCCAGCCACCGATGGCGAGGTGGTGGGCGATGACTATGTGCTCAAGGCCTACTTCTCCAAGAGCCTCGGGGACGGAATTCCTGACCAGCAACTCATTGAGGAGTTCTCCGTTGCCATCGGAAGCCGTTTCAGTGGATCCCCTGCTGGAGCGGTAGATCAGGACAAGGGTCTCTTCCGCATCTTCCGTGATGAGACGGTCGACTACCATGCCCTGGCCTTTGATGTGCCCGTGCTCTGGACGGGGGATCCCGACTTCCTGCACCACGTCAGGGTGAGCCACATGAGAGGGGGGATTGAGCTAGTGGCCACCCGGCTTGTGCGGGCTGCCGAAGTGTGGGAGCCCTTCGTAAACGTGGTGCAGCCTCCAGCTTTCGATGGGGGAGGGCAGCCCTGGGTGGAATTCATTCCGGATGTCGCCAATCCGACCCCGGGACAGAGGGAGATTCCCGTTCGGATCGAAACGGGTGGCAGCGTGGGTCATCTCACCATCACCTTTGAGCTGGGCAGTGGAACTCTCACCTTTGAAGAAGTTCTTCCGGTCGCTACACAACAGGCTTGGGACTACCGCTGGACCGGAGTCTCCCCCGGTCTCTACCGTATCCGGGTGGATGCGAGAGTCAGTCCGGATGGCCCAATCCTGGCGACGACCACCCGGAATATAACAGTGGCATTGGGCCCCTCGGTTCCACCGGGACAGGACAACGATTCCGATAGCCTGCCCGACTGGTGGGAAATCGCACACGGACTCAGTCACGCAGACGACGGGACTAGGCCAGGAAGTGCAGGGAACGGTCCAGGGGGCGATCCAGATGGCGATGGCATTCTGAATTTCACTGAATTCCTGGTGGGGCTGGACCCCAACCAGGCCGATCGGGGGGCGTTTCCGAGCCTCCGGATCGCAGCCAATCCGGATGGCGGTGTCCGGCTGACGTTTTCCAGTATTCCAGATCGGCACTATACGCTCTCCTGGAGTTCAGATCTCGTGAGTTGGACCGTATTAGGCGCGACGGTTGATACTGGAGCGGACGTCCTTCCTGCAATCTACGAGATCCTGGATACTGATCGACCTCGAGCCCGGAGTCGGTTCTATCGGTTAGAGGTCGCTTTACCCTGAGGATCTCCCTGGAAACTTCTCCCGCACACGAGGGTTCTGTTCGTTCCCTCAGGGCATCCCTAGAGGACCTGTTCGACGAACTTCGAGCGGGAGAAGGCGTCAAACTGTTCCGGTTCTTCCCCGGTCCCGATGAAACGTGGCGGAATTTCCAGTTCCTGCTGGATAGCCACCGCTACCCCTCCTTTCCCGGATCCGTCCAACTTGGTCACGATCACACCGTCGAGGGGCACGGCCTTGTTGAACTCGCGGGCCTGGTTAAGGGCATTGCTGCCCGTGGTGGCATCGACCACCAGGAGCGTATAATGGGGAGCGCTTTCGTCCTGTTTGCCCAGCGTGCGACTAATCTTGCCCAGTTCCTCCATGAGATTGTGACGGGTGTGAAGGCGTCCAGCTGTGTCACAGATAAGAACCTGCACCCCATCGGCGAGGGCTTTCTGATGGGCGGTGTAGCAGACCGAGGCTGGATCAGCATTGGGTGACCCCTTGACCAGGGGAATATCGACGCGCTCTGCCCATCGCTCCAGTTGTTCCACTGCGGCGGCACGGAAGGTGTCAGCTGCAGCCAGCAGGACCGACGCTCCCTGCCGGGCAAACAGATTGCCGAGCTTGGCGGCGGAAGTAGTCTTGCCTGCCCCGTTGACCCCTACCACGAGGATGACCAATGGCTTGCCACCCTCCGGCAGCTCAAGAGCGTTCTGGTCATCGGGGAATACCTGCAGGATCCGTTCGCGCGCGGCCTCCACCACGTCTTCAGCCGAGATCTTGCGCCCCAGTTCGCGCAGATTCTCGATGATTTCCAGCGAAGTCCGCACCCCCAGGTCGGCCGCTATGAGATCGGCCTCCAGTTCTTCCCAGTCAACGTCCGTCCGGTTGGCGACCTTATTGTAGAGGTTTTTGAAAAAGCCGGCCATAGGGGGTGGTCAGGGATCGAAATTGTGCAGAAGGCAGTGGTTTACGACGGCGTCACGAAGACGGGCCGGAGGTTCTCGTATTCTTCCTTTGAGGCAAGGATTTTGAATCCGGCGGGAAATCGAAGTCCTGGCGTGGCACAAGGAGCGGGACGTTCTTATTTCTCCAACTCCCGCCGCAGCCTGCCGGGGAAATCGGTGGTGATGGAGCGGCATCCCATTTTCCAAAAGCGCCGGGCGACGGCCGGGTCATTGACGGTCCAGACGTGGTGCTGAAACCCCGCCCCGGACAGGGTCTGGAGGTGCTTGCTGCGCAGATCCGGATGAGCGCTGGAGCCGAGTCCATCCGCCCGGATGGTCTTCAGGACGGACAGGAGGCGGGGGAGTTCCCTGTCGGGTGCGTTGCCGGTGCTTTTATTGAAACCGTAGAGCCAGTTAACGGTCCAGTCCGGACGCTCCTTTTTCACTCCTTTGACCACCTTTTCGTCAAAGGAGATCACGACGATTTGCTCATCAACAAGGCCGCTGGCGGAAACAACCTTGAGGAGCGGGGTTACGATTTCAGGGCCGCACTTGATTTCGATATAAATTTTCTTCTTCGGGGGCACGGTGGCGAGGACCTCTTTGAGGGAGGGTATACGGGTGCCGGAAAACTTTTTGTCCTTCCAGGACCCGGCATCAAGGGTCTGCAGTTCGGCAAACGTGCTTTTGCTGAGGGTCAGGTTCCTGCCCGTCAGCTTCTTTGTGTTGGAGTCGTGAAAGCACACAATTTTTCCGTCGCTCGTGAGATGAAAGTCACCCTCGATGGCATCGGCCTTCTGTTCCCAAGCCAGCCGGAAGGCTGGCAGAGTGTTTTCCGGGGCCTCCCCGGACGCCCCCCGATGGGCGACGATGAAGGGTCCGGCGCAGACGGGCATGGCAAGGAACAGCAGGAGAGACAGCAGGGATTTCATCGCGGAAAGTGATTCCGATTGAATACCCCGTTGATCCTCTCCGCAACTACACAGTTGTTGTGAGCTTCCCCGGCAAGAGTGTCGCCGTCGACGGTATCAAAGTGTCTTGAGATAGAGGCGGCGCCACTTGACGTGGGCGGATTTTCCGCCGTGCACCTGCAGTCCGATGAAGCCTTCCGGCGTAAAGTTCTTTTCGTCGGTGTCCTCGAAGTCAGCCCGGGCCACGCCGTTGAGCCAGGTCTGGATGCGCCTACCCCGGCACTTGATGACGACAGTATTCCAGTCCTCCCACTTGAAGCTCTCCTGGCCCCGGATAGTGAATTCCTTCTCAGCATCCTTGCCCCTCTTGCTCGTGAATTTCCCGGGATAGAGCCAGCCCCGCCTGGCCTCGTCATAGATGCCCGCGGTGTAGGAACGGTTCGGGTTGTTGTCGTGTTCACACTGATAGCCGAAGACGCGGCCATTGCCGTTGCGTTGCTGGGAGCGGAACTGGCATCCGGAATTGCCGGAGGGATCAGCGAACTGAAACTGGAATATAAGGATGAAATCCCCGTAGCTTTTTTCAGTGCAGAGAAAGGTGTTTCCGCGAATGTTCTTTCCGTAGCCCACGATGGCACCATCTTCCACCTTGTATTTTCCGGTGCCTCCGGCCTTGCGCCATCCGTTCAGCGTTGTTCCATCGAAGAGGGCAGTGAATCCGGCAGCGCTCAACTCCTTGGGGTTTGCCTTGGATGGCACCTCGGGATCCTCATTTGTTTCACCATACAGGATAGCAGTCAGGAGCGGGAGAACTGCCAGAGGGCAAAGGATTTTCATTCAGGGCATGGTCAGGGAGAAGAGTAGCCGTGACGAGGACAAACAAGTCAGCTGAATGTCAGTAACTTCTCGTGCAATCCCCTGAGATGCTCCTCCGTATGGAGAGCGGAGAGGGTGATGCGCAGGCGGGCGGAGCCCCGGGGGACAGTGGGAAAGCGTATGGCGGGGGCGAGATAACCCGCTTCCAGTAGCGAGCAAGCGGCTTGCAGGGCTGGTTGGTTTTCGCCGAAAGGGAGGGGAACGATTGCGCTTTGAATATCCGTTTCCCGCAATCTCGAGAAAGTCGCGATATTGGACCACAGGCGCTCGCGCAGTTCCCGTCCCCGGGAAGAGGCGATGACCTTGAGGCCGCACCTTGAGGCTGCGACCTGGGCGGGGGGAGGGGCCGTTGAGTAGATGAACGGGCGTGCCCCGTTGAGAAGAAGATCGATCCACTTCCGGCCCGCAGCCAGGTAGCCCCCTGCTGAACCGACCGCTTTTCCCAGGGTGCCCATCTGAAAGGCAATGCGCTCCTGCAGTCCCAGTTCCTCGGCCAGTCCCTGCCCAGTTGATCCCAGCACTCCTACCGCGTGGGCTTCATCGAGGAGGAGAAGGGCCCCGTGTTGTTCGACCAGTTCCACGATTTCCAGCAAGGGGGCACGGTCCCCATCCATGCTGAACACCGATTCAGTGACAACGAGGAGACGGCCATCCGCAGGGAGGTTCGCCCGGTTATCGGCGAGAAGGCGCGCAAGCTTCTGGAGGTTATTGTGAGGGTAGACCCGCAGGGTGGCGCCAGACTGCCGGGCTCCGTCGATCAGGCTGGCATGACAGAGTTTGTCGAGGATGACCACATCGCCCTTCTTCAGGAGAGAGTCGAGGGTTCCCACCGCAGCGGCGTAGCCACTGCTGAAGCTGAGGGCCGCTTCGGCCCCTTTCCACTCCGCGATGTATTCCTCCAGCTCAAGATGCGGAGATGACGATCCGGAAATGAGGCGCGAGGAAGCTGACCCTGTTCCATGGCGGGTTGTTGCCTCCCTGGCTGCAGCAATCAATTCCTCGTCGTGGGCGAGTCCGAGGTAGTCGTTGGAGGCAAAGTTGACGACGGGCCTACCATCGATACGGAGCAGGGGAGGGCAGTCTGTTTCAACCTGCCGTAACTGGCGGAGAAGCCCCACTTCCCGCAGGGCCGCGAGTTCGTCCTCCGCCTGGCGCATGACGATTCTTCTAGTTGGCCACCTTCAATGCCATCACCGGACGGATCAGCTGGGGCGATTCGAGCGCCCAGCGCAGCAGGTCTTCCGAGTCCTTCCAAATCGATCTGGACGTGCTGCCCAGCACCACCGTGATCACCGTGCGTCCGTGCAGACTGCCGCTTGCGACAAGGCATCTTCCCGAGGCCCTCGTGGTTCCCGTCTTCATCCCGTTGGCATAGGGCAGGCGTTTGAGTAGCTTGTTGGTATTGGTAAGTTTACTGACCTTCCCGTTGTTGTGGACGAAGTTGTACTCGCGGATGTTCGTTAGTCCCCGGAGGGATGCATGCTGGTAGACGTGGCGCGCGAGCTTGGCAATGTCACGTGCGGTGGAGAATTGACCCTTCCTGGTGAGACCGTGTGGATTCAGGAAGTTGCTGTTGGACATGCCGAGGGAGCGGGCCCGGAGATTCATCTGCTGTGCAAAACCAGTAACGCTTCCTGCCACGTCCCGGGCCAGGGCTACGGAGGCATCGTTTGCGCTTCGCACCAGGATGGCCTTGAGCAATTGCCCGCGGGTGTAGGTATGGCCGGTCTGGAGATAGAGCTTGGTCGGTTCCACCGTGGTGTCAGACGACTGGATCACAACGCGATCGTTCAGGGAGCCCGCTTCCGTCACCAGGAGGGCAGTCATGAGTTTCTGGGTGCTGGCCACCGCACACCGCTCGTCCGCATTCTTGGCCGCGAGGACCCGCCCGCTCGTCACATCGACAACGATCACCCGCTTGGCGACGACCGCAGGCGGGGTGCCCTGGGGAGTGACTATGGAGGGTGGTGGCGGCGTCACCGGCCTCTGCTGGACAGTCGGATTCCCCGGAGGAGAGACGCAGGCAACGAGGGCCATGGATAACACCAGACAGGCCAACGGGGGCCCAGAAGCGATAGACATCGACGTTGATAATCCCACCGGCTGAACTATTCTCAAGGGCGAATTTCCCTTAGTTTGCAGGTCTTCTCTTAAAGAAATACTTGCGTTTCAGCTTCCCGGAGCATAATACTGTTCATGTAAACATCAACTGTTCAAATGTCTCATAAACTCACCGACCGGCAGCAGGAACTACTCGATTTTCTCCGGCACTCCCACCGTGAAACGGGAGTCATGCCCTCCACCCGTGAAATCCAGGCCCATTTCGGATTCGCCAGCCAGACTGCGGCCATGAGTCATCTGCGCGCCCTCGAGCGGAAGGGGGTCATCAATCGCCTGCCTGGAAAAGCCCGTGCGGTGGTCCTGCCGGAAGAACTCGAGCGCGAGGAGATTGTGGACATCCCTGTTTATGGCGAGATCGCGGCTGGCATGGCCCAGGATGTCGAACCCGAGAGGGATGGTTGTGTTTCCATTGATGTGACCAGTATCGGTCTTTCCAGGTCCAAGAAGGTGTTTGCATTGAAGGTGCGGGGAGACTCGATGATCGATGCGCACATCTGTGATGGGGACACCGTTGTGCTGGAAATGCGAGAGCCGCGTAACGGTGATGTTGTGGCAGCGCTTATTGATGGGGAGACCACCCTCAAGCGTTACATTGTCAATCGTGGTAAGCCCTACCTGCAGGCCGAGAACGAGATGTATCCGGATCTCATTCCCCTCAGTGAGTTGGTCATCCAGGGAGTGATGGTGGCCCTGCTGCGGAAGGCGGCCTGAAGGCTTGGACTGTGTGAGGCTGGGCAGCTTGCAAGTGCTCAGGGTTTGCCATAGACAGGTAGTGTGATGCGACATGCTGCCCTGATCGCAAGTTTCTGCGCAGGTGCCCTGTTCCTGGTTGCTTCCCATTCGGAGGCGGCAGAGCACGGGATGGATGAGAAGGCGCTGTCTCAGGTTCCCAAAAACCTTCAGGCCCTCGTCGACCGCGGGCTGAGCGCCGGCATGGTCACTTTGGTGGCCCGCAATGGGGAGATCGCGTCCATCGATGCGGTGGGCTGGCGGATCATGGGTAAGGAGTCGCTGGAGACCACGGACGTTTTTTGGGCCGCCTCGATCACCAAGTCGTTCGTCGCAGTTGCCATCATGATGATGGTCGACGAAGGGCATTTGCAGCTCGATGACCTGGTGGAGAAACATATTCCGGAATTCAAGGGGCAGAAAGTGAAGACCGGCAAGAGGAGTTCGGAAACGGCTAAACATCCATTGACCGTGCGAAATTTGCTCAATCATCTCGATGGTCTCCCGAAGAACCCGATCAGAAACCGGGCCACGAAATCCATCAAGGAGCGTGTGCTTAAATCCGCAAAGGATACGCTGATGTGGGAACCCGGAACGAAATGGATGTATGGGGGCGAAGGCCTTTACGTCGCGGCCTATCTCGTGGAAAAGTATTCCGGCATGCCCTATGCCGGGTTTTTGAAGACCCGGATGCTCGATCCTCTTGGAATGAAGAACACCTACTTCACCATCAAGGATGTGCCCGAGGACCGGGCGGTCCGAAAACATAGCAAGACCAAGAAAGGCAAATGGGAAGCGGAGAAAATGCGCGACTTCAACTGGAGCACCGGCGGCAGCTATTTCGCGGTGGATGGCGGATTCTTCTCCACCATCGAAGACCTCTTCCCCTGGTGCCAGATGCTTCTCAACGGTGGTGAATACGGCGGTGTCCGCTACCTCTCGGAGAAATCCGTTCGTGAGCTGACGCGCAAGCAGACCGGCAACGTGGAACCTGCCGGGCACGGTCCTGGAAACTTTCATGCCCTTGCCTTTCAGGAGGTCGTGGAACCGCAGGGTGTTACTGCGGCGCTGACCAAGGGAAGCTTCGGGAAAGGCGGGTCCGGTGGATCGCTTACCTGGGCCGATCCCAGCACCAAGACCATCTATATCATGCTGCAGAACACAAAAAGCGGGGATAAGAATAAGAATCTCACCCACTCCACTTTTCTTGATACGGCCACCAAGGCGATACCTTCGGAATGAAATCTTCCTGCCGCGGACTGAAACTACTGTGTCGCGGAGTCACAAGACATTCGCATCAAGTAGCTGCACGACAAGGCTCCTCGGGAGAAGCCTCAAGCTGGAAAGAAAAAGGACTGATGAAAATACGAATTCCTTTTGTCCTCGGCCTGGTTGCCGCGTTGTTGTCCCTGGCGGGGACGATCGAGGCAAAAAAGCTCAACGTGCTCTTCATCATCTCGGACGACCTCACCTCGACGGCCCTGGGCTGTTACGGTAACAGGGTCTGCAGGACTCCCAATATCGACAAGTTGGCCATCCAGGGAACCCGTTTCACCAGGGCGTATTGCCAAGCCACTTTCTGTGGGCCTTCGCGGGCTTCCTTTATGTTCGGTTATTACCCCTATGCCAGCAAGGCATCGGGTTACACCAGCGGACGCAAGGAAGTCGGGGAAGACAAAGACAGCTGGGCGCAGCACTTCAAGAAGAATGGCTATCACAGTGCACGGATCTCAAAGGTGTTCCACATGGGTGTTCCGACTGATATCGGACCGGGTCGCGACGGTGCCGACGATCCCGCCTCCTGGAACGAGGCCTACAACAGCCCCGGTCCCGAGTCCAAGACACCCGGTTTCGGCGAAACACTGCAGGATAATCCCGGCGGTATCAAGAAAGGCGCGGCAGGAGGTAACCGCTTTTCGACTGTTGAAGCCAACGGGGATCACCTTGTCCACTCGGATGGAAAGACCGCGGAAAAAGCCGTCGAGCTCATCCATAGATACAAGGACATTAACAAGCCGTTCTTTTTGGCGGTGGGGTTCGTGCGGCCACATGTCCCCCTGGTGGCTCCCCAAAAATACTTTGATCCCTACCCATTGAATAAAATCGTCCTTCCCCCGAAGATTCCGGGTGACTGGGATGATATTCCCATGAACTCAGCCAACAGGAGAACCTCTGCAAAATGGCAAATGGACCTTACCCAGCAAAAAAAAGTGGTCCGCGCTTACTACGCGTCGGTCAGCTTTATGGACGCGATGGTGGGGAAGGTCCTAAAGGCGCTGGAAGAGACCGGGCAGCGTGATGACACCATCGTCATCTTTACCAGTGACCATGGTTACCACCTGGGCGAACACGATCTATGGATGAAGGTAAGCATTCACGAGGAGTCGGCCAAGGTGCCGCTGATTATCTGCGTGCCGGGCAAAAATCCGGCGATTTGTCATTCCCTGGCGGAATTAATCGACCTCTACCCTACGGTCTCCAAATTGTGCGGCTTGAAGATTCCCGGAAATATTCAAGGTAAGGACATCTCAGCCATGCTGGATGATCCAGCCGTTAAGGTCCGTGATGCCGCCCTGTCCAGTGGCAAAGGCAGACTGCTGCGCACAGAAAACTGGGCCTTTCTCGACTACGGAAAGGACGGGGAGCTCTATGACATGGAGAAAGATCCCAGACAGTACATTAACCTCATAAATGATCCCGGATACGCCAAGACCCTCGCCGATTTGAGGGCAAAACTGAAAGCGCAGCTAAGCGAAATAGGGAAGAACGACCTGGGCGCAAAACGGTAGATAAAAGAAATGAAGAAACTGTATCTGATCCTCTTTACGCTACTGCTTCCGCTTGCAGTTTGGGCCGAGGCAGAAAAGCCAAACATTGTTTTAATCATGGCGGATGACCTCGGAGTGGAGGGGCTGGGGTGTTATGGCGGCACGAGTTATTCCACACCGCGACTGGATCGGATGGCAGCCGGGGGAATCCGGTTCCGGCACGCGTATTCGCAGCCGCTTTGTACGAACACGCGCATTCAGCTCATGACCGGTCGGTATAACAACCGCAACTGGACATACTTTGGCACGCTTGATCCCACGGCGAAGACGATCGGCCACTATATGCAGGAGGCAGGCTATCACACCTGCATTGCGGGCAAGTGGCAGCTGCAGAGTTACGATCCGCCCAGCTATCCCGGCTCGCACCTGCGCCGCGGCAAGGGCATGAAGGTGACCGAAGCGGGTTTTGACGAGTACAGCCTGTTTCATTCCTGGCACACCGAGGACAAGGGCCTGCGCTTTGCCCGACCGACCACATTCGAGAATGGCAAGCTGTTGAAGGAGTTGAAGGGCAGGTACGGGCCGGATCATTGGGTAGATTTCATCAACGACTTCATCAAACGTAAGAAGGGCAGCGACAAGCCATTCTTTGTGTATTACGCGATGGCCCTGCCACATCGTCCGTTCGAGCCCACGCCGGACAGCGCTGACTGGAATGACGGCATCCCGCCGGCCACCGAGGATACCAAATATTTTCCGGGCATGGTCGAGTATATGGATAAATGCGTCGGTCGCGTGGTGCAGCAAATCGATGATCTCGGTTTGAGCAAAAACACGCTCGTCATTTTTTACAGCGACAACGGCACTCACCGGAAGATCACCTCGCAAACCCGGAGCGGTCCGGTGGTTGGCGGCAAGGGACGCGCCACCGATGCGGGCACACATGTGCCCTTGATCGTGTGCTGGCCCGGGCGGATTCAGCCGGGCATCAATGACAACCTTGTGGACTCCACTGATTTCCTGCCCACCATTATGGAGGCTGCCCAGCGCCCTATTCCTGCCCGGGCCAAGCTCGACGGCATCAGCTTTTATCCGCACCTGCTTGGTCAACCCGCCCAGTCGCGTCCGTGGGTGTTTTGCCATTACGATCCCAGGCCGGGTTGGGATAAGGATCAGTTTCGCAAAATTCGCTTTGCCCGCGACAAACGCTTCAAGCTCTACGGCAACGGAGAACTCTACGATGTGCCCAACGATAAACTCGAGAAGCGACCGATCTCCAAGGACACTCCAGAATCCAGCGCCGCCCGCCAACGCCTCGCTGCGGTGTTGAAAGCACAACCCAATCCTGACCCCGCCCAGCGCGATGGCGATCCCCGCGACTCCGAACAGCGCTTGTACCTCGCCGCGGGCGGCCAGCTCAGCATGTATGCCGTGAACAAAACCACCGGCAAACTGTCGCCACTGCAGCAGTTTCCACTTCCCGACGCCGGCTCGTTCACCTTCGCGCCCAACCGCAAGCTGATGTACGTCGCTGCCTCTGTGAGCGCACAAAAGAAAGATCCTGTAATCACCACGTTTGCCATCGACAAGACCGGCAAACTCAAACTCCTTAATCGCGCCGCCGTCAACCTGCGTCCCGGATATTTGATGACCGATAACAATGGAGAATTTCTCGCCGGCAACCATTACGGCCCAGGCAAGGCGACCGTATGGGAAATCGACCCGGTCTATCGCGGCACCACCGTCAGCGAACTCACGCTCGAACAACGGGCGCATAGTGCCGTGTTTTCGCCGGACAACCATTGGCTGCTCGTTCCTGCCACCGGCCCGAACAAGGTGTTCATCAACCAATTCACTGCGCAGGTCGGCACCACCGTGCCACACGACCCGCCCTTTGCCATGGGGCCCGCCGGTGAAGATGAGGCGCGTCAACCGCGGCATCTTATCTTTCATCCGAATCTCTCTATCGCCTATACGAGCAACGAACGCGAACAACCGGGCGTCGGCGTGTGGCAGTGGGATCAGGAGAAAGGCCGGCTCACGCCCATGCAAAATATCGTGACGCAACCGAAAGGGTTCACCGGCAAAATCACCACCGCCGATTTGCACCTGACGCCCAACGCAAGATTTCTCTACGTCTCCAACCGCGACATCACGCAGCGTCACGCGCCCACCGGCCGAGACAGCATCGTTGGCTTCAGTGTTGACCCGCAAAGCGGTCGTCTAAAAAAGATCGGCCATACCCCATGCGAACGCGTGCCGCGCTCCTTCACCATCGACAAGCTCGGCAAGTTCCTTTACGTCGCTGGCCAAACCGACGCGCGACTGGGCGCGTACCGGATTGAAAATACCGGAGCACTAAAAAAAATCACGCAATACGAAGTGGGTAAGGGGCCGATCTGGGTGGAAACACTTTCGCTCCCCAATTAATCAGAACGTCATGATTCATTAGTATAAGAATATCTTTATGTGTGCATCGCGGTCGTTCCTTGTTCTCGCCGTCGCAGGTATTACCGCGGCTTGCCCCCTTGTTCACGGGGAGCAGGAAGCTCCTTCCGGGGAACTTCATGAGGACTACGGCAAGGTGAAGGTGCTCCTCGCCTCGAAATGCCATTCCTGTCACAGCGCGCTCAAACAGAAGGCAAAGCTGCGGCTGGATACGCGCGACCTCATGCTGAAGGGCGAAGTCATTGTTCCCGGGCAGGCGGAGGAAAGCCTTCTCATCGAGCGCGTCGAGGACATGGGGGAAGACCGCATGCCGCCTCCCGAGGACGGGGCGGCCTTGAAATCCGATGAGATTGCTCTCCTGCGTCGCTGGATTGACGGTGGGGCCAAGGCGCCAGCCGGGGAGCCTGTTCCACAAGGCCCGGGCGAGCACTGGGCTTTCCAGGTGCCACGCCGCACGTCCTTGCCGGATGATGCGGGCAACCCCATCGACGTCCTCCTGCAAAAACGCCAG
Organism: Roseibacillus sp.; assembly: GCA_022448985.1. Taxonomy (GTDB): domain Bacteria; phylum Verrucomicrobiota; class Verrucomicrobiia; order Verrucomicrobiales; family Akkermansiaceae; genus Roseibacillus_B. The sequence goes on along the minus strand of JAKVCR010000092.1, from coordinate 354 downwards.
ACAGCGCTCGGGTTGAAGGCCCAGCCACCGGCGCAACGCACGATTCTCATCCGCCGCCTCTACCTCGATCTTATCGGCCTGCCGCCCACACGTGAACAGTTGAATGACTCCCGGCCATGGGAGTCCATCGTGGACGAACTCCTCGCCAGTCCCCAGTACGGCGAGCGCTGGGCCCGGCACTGGATGGACGTCTGGCGCTACAGCGACTGGTATGGCCTCGACAAACAATTGCGCAACAGCCAGAAGCACATCTGGCATTGGCGCGACTGGATCGTCGAATCCCTCAACGACGGCAAGGGCTTCGACCGCATGATTCAAGAAATGCTTGCTGCCGACGAGTTGGCGCCCGACGAC
>JAKVCR010000091.1 GCA_022448985.1 Roseibacillus sp. | reverse complement strand
TCGGGCTCCCCCAGGAGATATGCGAGCTGTAGAGCATCGAATAATTCTTATGAACCGAGGGGTTCGCCTTTTCACAGCCCAGTACCAGGCTCGGCACCTTCGTCTGGTGCCCGATCCTCTGCGCAACGACCTGGTCGACGCCGGTTCCACTTCGAATCGTTCCACCAGCTGCCAGTGGGGCGCCAGAGAGCAGGTTGCCGGTCTGTGAGCTGTGGATGTTTCCCTTCAGGGCCTCGGCGTTGTAGAGCCCGCGGATGAAAACCATCTGTTCGCGGAAATCGTGCAGCGAGGCCAGGACCTTGCCGAGTTCCATCGCCTTTCCTTCACCCCTGGCCCACCACTCATGCTTATGGAAGCCGCATCCGGCAAAGAGGATCGCCATCCGGGTGGGAGCCTCGCTCGCATCCGCTGTGGCCGGAGCTTCATCGCCCCACACCCGCAGGGATTCCATCCAGGGCAGGGCCATACTGACTCCGAGGCCGCGGAGTACGGTGCGGCGGGAGAGGTGGTAATTGTTCATCTCGGGTCTGCAGTGGTTCGTTGGAATCGGGCGGGAGCGTCCAGTCAGTTCCCGGGAAATTGTTCTCCGCGTATCATACGGAACTGGGGGCTCCTGACAATCATCTCGACGGCCAGGCTGAAACGGTAGCCGTTTCGGGCGAGGCTGGCGATCATGGTGTCGAGGAGGGGTTCGTCCGAGAGGCGGGTTTCGCGGCCGAGTGAATAGCCGAGGAGCTTGCGGCAGAACTGGCGCAGGATGTCCTCCCGACGGTCCTCGAGGAGATAATCGCGCAGGCCGTGGAGACCCTCGATCTTCCCGCCCCCCGGGAGAGTGGTTGCGGTGTTCACGGACTGCGATCGGAGGCGGCCGATAGCGTCATACTGTTCGAGGGCGAAACCATAGGGGTCAATCCGGGCGTGACACCTCGCGCATGCCTCGACGGAACTGTGCTTCTCGATCAACTGCCGGGCGGTCAGACCAGCGGGCACCTCGTCCGGCAGGTCCGGCACATCGGGGGGAGGGCGGGGCAGGCGTTCCCCGAGCAGGGTTTCGAATATCCAGTTTCCCCGGAGAATCGGACTGGTCCGGGACGCTCCCGATTGGCTGGCCAGGATCGTGGCCATGGCGAGGACGCCTCCGCGTCCTTTCTCCCGGATACCGTCCACCCGTCGCCAGGCTGGTCCGCTCACCCCGTCGATTCCGTAGTGCTTCGCCAGTGATTCATTCAGGAAGGTGTGATCGGCATCCAGCAGGGAAAGAAGGGATCCATCGTTGCGGAACATGTCCTCGAAAAACCTGACGGTCTCTTCATACATTTCCCCGCGGAGCCTTGCGAAGGCGGGGTAGAGTCTCTCGTTCTTGTCATCGTTCTGGTCGAACCCGCGGACATGCAGCCACTGGCAGGCAAACTGGATGGCTAACCGGCGGGTGCGGGGATCGTCCAGCATGCGCCTTGCGTGCTGGACCAGGGTGCGCTCCTGACTCAGCTCTCCGGTCGAGGCGGCCTTTTGTAATTCCGGATCCGGCATTGAGGACCAGAGGAAATAACTCAGCCTGTTGGCCAATTCCCGACCCGAGACTGGCGCGGGTTCCCTGCCTGGTGCAGGTTGTTCGCTGCGGTAGAGAAACGCCGGGGAGGTCAGGATACGGGCGATGGTCAGGCGGATCGCTTCCTCGTGAGAAATCCCGCTGTCACGAAGTTGCCGGTAGAGGATACGTAGTCCCTGTTCTCCGGAATCGCTCAATGGGCGGCGCCAGGCTCTTGCCGCGAACTCCACGGCGGCATCAAGATGAACCGATTCGGTGGCAATCAGGCGCTTCCGGAATTCTTCCGCGCGTTTGTTCACCGCCTCCACGTGCGGAGCCCAGGTCTTGACCAGGTCGGGCCGGTCCTGGGTGGCGAATTCCCGGATCTGCTCGAAGGCGACCTGGTACTTGAGGGGCTCCCGGGCCACGAAGAACAATTCCTCCCACAGCCGGTCGAGTTCGGCGGCCTGCCGGTCGTCCAGCATCAATCTTTTCAGGTGATCATCCTCGCGGTGAAACAAGGTCAGGGTAACCACTTCGTCCACCGGAACGATCCGGGCGTAACAGAGGGCCGGGGGAAAGAGGTTGCAGAAGCGGCTGACCGGTCCCTCGATCCGTTCCCGGGCCGGGCTTCCCTCGCAGATCAGAATCGGAATGCTGGCCGGAAGGCTTGGAGAGGCTGGAGGCCTCGCGAGGACCTGGGCCCGGGCGGTGCCTTGGTAGCCGTGTTCGGGGTCCAGCTCAACAGAACCGACAAGGAGCCGATCCCGGGCCATTTCTGCCGGCACCCGGAATTCAATGACCTCGGGAGCCTGGACGACAAGGTCGACCGGGGCAACGGGATCTCCCAGCGGGTGACGACCAAAGCGTCCGGCTGGTGGCAGCTTCTTCCGCAGCGCCGCCAGATCCACCGGGAAGGTAAGGTGGCGGAGTTGTTGCTGCAGCCGGGCATCCGGTGTCTGGCCCTCCTTCCGGGCGGCGGTGGCCAGGGCTTGGACGCGGTGGGCCAGCTTCTCTCGTTTTTCCTGATCCGTCTCATCAAGCCATGCGGCGAGGAGTGACCCCTCCGGAACAGAGACTATGGGTTCTCCCCCTTTCTCAAGATGAGCCATTTCGCCGCGGTAGAAATGCCACGTTCCCGGGTTTCCATGGCTGTCGGGATGCGGATTGCCGGCGTGGAGGTCGGGGCTCAGGTCGTGCGCAAGGTTCCAGGTGCGTCTGGCTCCGCCGGTTTCGCTGATCACGAGTTCGATGGCGGTCAGGTCACAGGTGTGTGAGCGCTCCTTCGGCCCGACGAGGAGGGAGAGCATCTCGCCCTTGCGTATATCGACCGTGGCAGGAGTCATGGTGGCCGATCCTCCCAGGGGATAACTGCCCTGCCATAGCGCCACGCTCGCCCTGGCGGAGCGATGCTGCAGGACCCATTCGGCTCCGTTGCCGCAGGTGTCATGGGCATCAGTGACACGGGCCTCAACCCGCACCACCCCGTCGAGGGGGCTCTGCCAGCCGACCGCGGAAAAATGGGTGGGGGTGGGATGAACAACGATCGAGTGCGGCTTGGCGAGGCCGGGGATCCGTTCCTCCTTGTCGGTTGAGTTTGCAACCACGGAGGGGAGGGAGTCCGGGGTGGTTGCCGCCCAGCCCGTAATCCCGTCCCGGATGTTGATCTTTCTCGTCAGGTGCCCCTCGACCTTGACCCCGGTAGTGCGATCGAGAGCGAGATATGTCAGCCATACCTTGAGGATTTCCGGGTTGAGCTTGTGTGCCGCGGCGACCCGGGCCAGGTCGTTGCCGGGACCGATGACGCTGGCGGCAGCGAGGTATGCGGAGGTTTGACTGAGGATCCCAAGCCGATCTTCAGCGATGAGTTTCTGCAGTCCGGCCACCTCCCGCAAGGGCAGGGGGGGACGCCCTCCACCCTCGAGGCGCAGGTTTTTCCACACCACATAGTCGCTTGTATTCCCATCCCCGGCGTCACCAGCGATGAGATAGAAGACGCTGTCCCGGCCACCCCTGGCGGAGGGGAGGTCCCACCGGATCTCCTCACGGGTGGTGAGCAGGGTCTTGATTCCAACCGCCTCCATCCATGGTGGAGGTTTGCCATCGGAGCCGATATGGCCGATGGAATTGAACTTCCACAGCTTGTCCCGGGCCTGGTTTATTTCGGTCACCAGTTCCGAGGGGTCGTTTGATACCGTGTCCTGCCACTGTTTCCTCAGTCCGCCAACCAGGGTGGCGTCATCCGGCTCATCTGCGGATAGAGTTTCCCACAGGGTCCGGAGGTATTTCGGACTCAGTCCCCGCTCCCGGGCCACAGCCTCCACCTTTTTTTCTCCGCTGGCGAGGCCCTCCCTTTCCTCGAGGGTGGCCGCCAGGTATCTCGCGAGGGGAAGCAGTCCTCCCTGATTGGTAGTGAACTTGATGCCGTGCAGGTCTACTGCCGAGCCGCCACCATCCTCGGTGAACCGGCGATAGAAGGCCTGGATCCGAGCGAGGAGGGCATCAGTCCGGTCCCGCTCCGTGCGGTGGGGCGAAAAGCGGATTCCCTCCGGGGTGAGTACGACATGGGCGGCGACCTCCTTGGCGGCATCCAGGTATTTGCTGGCCAGCGCGGGGGACATGCCCTGGGCCGCCCCTGCATTGGTGAAGCCTTCACCCGCTGCTCCATCCACGGGGAACTCGCGGGTGGGATCGAGGGACGGCACGCCGGTCAGGTCCCGCACGGTGTAATTGTATTCGGCATTGTTCAGGCGACGCAGCACGAGGGGACCGGGATCACCTGCCTGCGCCTCAGCCTCCCTCCGGAGGTAGGATTCCACCCACCTCTGGAGGAGGAT
>JAKVCR010000090.1 GCA_022448985.1 Roseibacillus sp. | reverse complement strand
TTGGGGTTGGCAGCTACTCCGACGGTGACCAGCGTCACACCCGCCCCCGGCACGGTGAGCGACCTTTCTCCGATCACGATCACCTTCTCGGAAGCTGTCAGCGGAGTGGACGCGTCCGATCTCATCATGAACGGGGCAGTGGCCAGCGCGGTTTCCGGAACCGGCCACGAGTACACCTTCAGCTTCGCCTCTGTTCCGCTTGGACTGGTGACCGTGACGTGGGCGCCCAATCACGATATCACGGACACGGAATCGCCCGCCAATGCCTTCGATTCTGCCGTAGCGGGAGAAGTCCGCCACTACATCGTTGCCGATCAGGAGGCGCCCACCGTTATCAATCGATCTCCTGTCGCAGATGCCAGACTGCGCGGCCTGTCCGAACTCTCGGTCACCTTCTCCGAACCCGTAACTGACCTTGAGGCCGAAGACCTTACCGCCAATGGCGCCCCTGCCACCTCTCTCACGGGAGAGGGCGCCGGCCCCTATCTCTTCACCTTCGACCCCATCAACGATGGCCCAGTCACCCTCTCGTGGACGGCCGGCCACGCCATTGCAGACCTCGCATTCAATCCACTGATCAGCGAAGACTGGTCCTACATCCTGGTTGCCAACGCACGCATTCCGAATGTCGTCATCAACGAGTTGATGGCCTCGAACCGCTCTGGTCTGACCGATGAAGACGGAGATTACTCCGACTGGATCGAACTCCTTAACAAGGACAATTCCGCCGTCAACCTCCTTGGCTGGTCCCTCAGCGACGATATTGATCAACCCGGGAAATTTATTCTTCCGGAAATAATCCTGCAACCCGGCGGCAGACTTCTTGTCATGGCCTCGGGCAAAGATCGCTCTCCAGCGGGCGAAGCCGAGATTCACACCAACTTCAAGCTTGCGGTCTCCGGCGAATACCTCGGCCTCTTCCCCCCCGAGCTCCCCCGGGAAGCCGCCGACGAGATCGCCCCATCTTATCCGGTCCAGCGCAACGACCATTCCTATGGTCGCGAAAGCGACGGTGAAATATGGCGCTATTTCGCAAGCCCCACTCCGCGAGTTTCCAACGGCCCTCAGCCCCTGATCCGCGGCCTCCTCGATTCACCCCATTTCAGCAGCCCCCGCGGATTGTATGATCAACCCTTCAACCTGCGCCTCACATCCCCCGATCCCCAAGCCGTTATTCGTTACACCGCCGACGGCAGCGAACCAACCTCCAGAAACGGAACGATCTATTCAGCTCCCATCCCCGTCGAATCGACCCGTATCATCCGCGCTGCTGCCTTCCGCACGGACTACCTCTCCTCGGAGATCATCACCCACAGCTACTTCTACGATGAATCCAGTGCGATTCGATCCCTCCCCATCGTCTCCGTCAGCACCGATGACTCCAACCTCTGGGGACCCACCGGCATTCAGACCCCCGGCAATGCCGCTCAGCGTGGCATCGCCTGGGAACGTCCTGCTTCCGTCGAGCTGATCCGCCAGGACCAGAGTGGCTTTCAGGAGAACTGCGGGATCCGCGTGCAGGGCGGCGACCACATCCGTGCCCGCTATAATCCCAACAGTGCACCACCAGCCTCCAAGTACTCGTTCCGCATCTACTTCCGTGGCGACTACGGGGCCACCATGCTCCACTTCCCTTTCTTCGAGGGATCCGAAGTGAAGGTCTTCGACCGCTTCACTCTTCGCGCCGGGATGAACGATCACTCCAATCCCTTTGTCTTGGACGAGATGGTCCGCCGCATGCAAATCGCGACCGGCAATGTCGGAGCGCGAGGGAATTTCGTGAACCTCTTCATTAACGGCGAATACAAAGGCTACTACAACGCCACGGAACGCATCGATGACGACTTCATGCGCTCCTGGCACGGCGGAGATAACGACTGGGATGTCATCGCGCAATACGGAGAAATCCGGGAAGGCAATGCCAGGGAATGGCAGCGCATGATGGAACTCGTCAGACGCGACCAGAGTAATCTTAGCAACTATCGCAGATCCGCCCGGCTGCTCGATATGGACAACTTCATCGACTACCTCCTGGTCAATGTCTATTGTGGCACCAGGGACTGGCCGCACAACAACTGGCGGGCAGCTCGCGAGCGTGGCTCGCGCACGGGGTTTCGGTTCTACGTCTGGGATGCCGAACACGCTCTCGCCCACAACGGCAACACCCTCACCAGTGAACTCGGGGGCGGTTCTGAGATCGCGCAAATATATCAGGCCCTGGTTCGTAGTCCGGAGTTCCGCTTGCGCTGGGCGGACCGCGCACACAAGCACCTGTTCAACGGCGGCGCCTTGATAGACCGGACGCACAACCTGAATTTCCGGCTCATCAGACGGGAAATGCAAGGCGTTATTCCCAACATGAGCGACTCCGTTCTCAGGAACTGGATTCCCAATCGACGCGCTGAGATCATCGGTCACATGCGAAGCGCCGGACTCTACAGGTCTGACGAAGCACCGGAAATGCTGCCCTTCGGCGGCCCTCTCGCGCCGACCGATTCGATCGAGCTATCTTCCACCGGCGATCGCATTTACTACACCACTGACGGAAGTGATCCACGTCTGGCAGCCACTGCCCAGAACCCACTGGGCAGTGTCTCCCCTCAAGCCTCCCTCTACACCGAGCCCTTCACGCTCAACGGCACGGGCACGATTAAATCCCGCTCACTTTCCGGAACGGACTGGAGTGCGCTCACCGAGGCCGAATTCCTTCAGGAGCCCCGATTCCCGAACCTCCGCATCACCGAGATCATGTATAATCCGCCCGGAGGGAGCACCTACGAGTTCATCGAGCTGCACAATCCATCCAGCCGCACGATCGATCTTGGACACTTCAGTTTCCAGGGCATCACCTACCAATTCCCGGGCAGCGCGACTCTCAGCCCCCAGCAACGGATTGTCCTGAGTTCCAATGATGATCAGCAGTCCTTCGCTCAACGGTATCCGGGGGTTCGCTCCTACGGCACCTTCGGCGGCAGCCTCTCCAATGGTGGCGAACGCCTTACTCTGGTCGACGGCTTTGGGAACAACATCATCTCCGTCCGTTACAACGATCGCGCTGGCTGGCCCCGCTCTGCGGACGGCGGCGGCTACTCCCTGGTGCTGCGTGACATCGACGGCGACTCCAACGACCCCACCTCCTGGAGCGCGAGTCCTCAGGTCCATGGCTCGCCGGGTGAGGGAGATTCCGCCGAGATCCGCTCCAGCGTCGTCATCAACGAGGTGCTCGCCCACAACGAGAGCGCCGTTGCACACGGCAATGAGTTTCCTCCCTTCGTCGAACTCCACAACTCCGGTGCGAACGCCGTCGATCTCAGTGGTTGGAGCCTGAGCGATGATGCCGACCTCCCCCATAAGTTTAGTTTCCCACAAGGAACCTCCATCGACGGCGGTGGACATCTCCTTATCTGGTGCACCACTCCCACGGGCGTGCCTCCCCTCTTCGCAACTGAAACTGTCCTCGTAGCCGACAATCCGGCTGCCGCGGCCTCCGCCCTCGTCCCCACCACCGGGAATGGCGGCAATACCCTCTCGGTCGCGGACTGGACCAACGTGGCCGCTCCGCCCAATGCCGCGAACTGGAGCGCCGGAACGACCGGAATCGGCTATGAAGCGAGCCCCGGCTCAGGAACCAGCTACTCCGCCCTCCTCGGACTGGACCTGCTGGCACAGATGCGGGACCTCACCTCCTCCGCCTACGTCCGCGTTCCCTTCACCATCGACCAGCCCGCCCTCAGTTCCGCCCGGGGTCTCTTCCTCGAGATGAAGTATGACGACGGTTTCATCGCCTACCTCAACGGGGTGCAGGTCACCTCCGCCAATGCTCCCGGCCAACCCGGCCCCTCCTCCGCCGCCAGCGCCGACAATTCCGACTCCCGGGCCCTCCAGTTCGAGCAGTTCGACGTGAGCGCCTACGTCCACCTGCTCAATCCCGGCACCAACATGCTCGCCATCCACGGGCTCAATGACGGGGACAACAGTAGCGACTTCCTCATCGTTCCCCGGTTGACTGCCAGCGACGCCACTCCCCCCGGCTTGCATTCCGGTTTCGAGTTAAGCCCTGAAGGCGGGTTCCTCTTCCTTACGAATCCGTCAGGCTCTCAAACCGACGACGCCTCCTACGGACTGCAGGTCGCTGACTTCTCGATCAGCAGGAACGGAAAGGACTGGAGCCTCACCGTCCCCACCCCTGGAAACCCAAATGGCACTTCCGTTCCTCTCGCCTCCCAATCCGAACTCACCATCAACGAGTGGGTCACTAACCGCATTGCTGGCGAAGGAGACTGGCTCGAACTCCATAATAAGGACGCCAACCATCCTGTCGCTCTGCGCAATCTCTATCTCGCCAGCGATGAAGCTGTCTATCGCTACGGAGCGATTTCGTTCATTGCCCCGCGCGCATTCAAGCGCTTCTGGGCCGATGAAGGTTCCGGCCCCGAGCATCTCGGATTTCGTCTGCCAGCTTCTGGCGGCACCCTCCAACTGATCGAATCGAACGGCGTGCTCATCGAGAATCTCAGACACACTGCGCAGGCCGAGAATCTCGCAAGCGGCCGTTTGCCGGATGGCGCGACCACGGTGCGCGACTTCAGCAACTCTTCCAGCCCTGGTGCCTCCAACTACTTGGGCGCAAGTTCCGGTCTGAGCATCTCCGAACTGCACGCCGACTCTCACGACCAGGGCCTGGGATGGGTCGAACTCTCTAACGACACGAGCGATCCACTCCCCCTGGGCGGACACTCCCTCGTCGTGGGAAATCGTGATGGGACGCCCTGGACCTTCCCTCCCGGTCTTTCCATTCCAGCGAACGGATTCCTTGTGGTCAACTGCGACACTACCCGCGCGCCCTCTTCGATCCCAGGCGCTCTCAATACAGGACGCTCTCTCCCGGGCATCGGCGGTGAAATCTACTTCTTCGATGATGCGGCTCAGGAAATTGACCGCGTGCTCTACGGCGCACAGATTCCCGGTCTCTCCATTGGCTCCATCCCCGATGGCAGTTGGAGATTACTTTCGTCGCCTACTCCGGGCGAGGCCAATACCTCAGCCGCTTTGCTTGGAGCGGTCAATAGCCTCTCCATCAACGAATGGCTCGCCAAGGCACCACTCGGCCTGGAGGATTTTGTGGAACTCTATAACAGTTCAGATCGCCCTGTCGCTTTGCACCTGCTCCGCCTGACGGACGACCTCTCCAGCACCGGGCTCGCCCAATTTTCATTCCCGGAACTCAACTACATTGCGCCAGGCGGATTTCTCGCCCTGCTCGCCGACGGAGAATCCGGTGCTGGTCATCTTCCTTTCAGTCTGCACGCCATGGGCGAAACTCTTCGGCTCTACCAGGCTACTGGCACCGTGATCATCGACGAAGTCAGTTGGGGCGTTGAAGAAGAAGGAGTATCCAGCGGCCGCCTCACAGACGGAGGTCCCGATCTCGGACCCTTACAGTTCCAATCGCCGGGAGGATCCAATCTTATCAGCCCCAATGCCGATCGCGACGGGGACGAAATGCCAGACTCCTGGGAAACTGCACACGGGCTCGATCCCAGCTCGGCGGCCGACGCGAATCTTGATCTCGACGGCGATCGCCGAACGAACCTCTACGAATACCGCAGCAACACCGATCCAACCGACTCCACAAGTTTCCTCCAGTTCTCCACATTCTCGCACGACGGAACTGAGGTCGCGCTGACATTCACCGCCCAACCCGGCATTCGCTACAGGATCGAGCAGAGTGACAACGGAATTGACTGGAGCGCCCTCAGCGTCATCCCAGCCGGGCCCACCATGCGCGTTGAGAGCCTCAGCGACCGCGACGGCGGTGCCAGCGAATTCTATCGCCTCGTCGCCGAAAGGATGCCCTAGCACCTGCTAAAGACGCTCAGCAAGAGGTGCAGAAGATTGCCCCCTCTCACGCCCCCGCATCAGGGTGCGGGGAGTCGAACCCCTGCCCCGATGATCGTGAGCCGTAGTCATTGTAGGGGGAGGCGGACGTCTTTGCTATCGACCCTGCCGCGATTCGATCTTCTTGCCCGAGAGGTGCAGGCTCTTCTTATCGAGCGACAGGATGAAGGCCGTAACGGCGGAGGCCGAGAGACGGGAATCCGCTCCGTAGCCCGCATTGTCACGGTTGGGTTGGTAATAGAAGGTTCCGTCGGGACACTGGGACAGGACGAACCACCACTTATTCTTGTCCATCAGGCGCCGGAAGCTCGCAGGATCGAAGTGAGCGGCAGTGGCGGCATACGCCATGCCCATGACCGGAGATCCATGGGTATCGGGAAAGCTCTCCGGATGACGGCCGATCACCTTGGCATGGGCGAGGGCCCGCTCGAGATACTTGTCGTCCTTGTAGGGACTCATCGCATTGGCGATGCCGGCCGCGCCGGTGCGCCCCATGTCGGCCCAGTTGTCCTGACCGGCTGCCTTGTCCGCATACCAGACATAGCCGTTGCGACCGGAAGACCGGACCAGGAAATCGTAAGCCTTGTCGTGACGATCACGATCCACCTTGATGCCGCAGTGCTTCATCATGGCGAAGGCCAGCGCACCCTGCCCGGTGAGCATGCTGATCGGACCATAACCCTCAAACCCGGGATTGTGCCCCCAGCCACCGTGGGCACCCATCTTGTCCTTGGGGACGGCCCCGGGGTGGGTCTTGCGTGACTTCTCGTCGATCTGCGACATGTCAACATACTGGCTCGAAATCAGGAAATCGTAGACCTCCTGGAGCTCCGGCCGCACCCATTCCTCACCGGTTGCGAGGTAGAATTCGCTCATCACGATGGCGGCCGCCATGTAGCGCCAATTGATAAGCCAGCTCCGATCCTTGGTCTTGGTAGTACGGGCATGAAACTTCGCGCTCTTCCTGACGAGGTCGATGTGCTTCCGGTTGCCGCTGGCTAGTAAGGCAAGGGGAGCAAAGGTATCATGCGGGGGGCTCCCCCAGGAGCCGTCGTCTCGCTGGGTCTTTACGAGATAATCAAGGAGCCCTTCCAGAAGGCGGGCGCTCTTTGCGCAGTCGGCCGGGTATTTCGACCCGTAAGTGCCGTGCTGCGTTCCGACATCCAGGGTCACCTTGAGGGTCTTGTTTTCCCGCTGGAGATTAAGATCCAGCCGGCCGTTCCGGTTCTTGCCCTGGCTTTCCTCCAGGGCCACCGCGAAGTCGAGCAGGGGCCCGTCCGGCCCGAACACCTTCATGCCGTAGCCATTCCGATGGGGCGTCTCGAACGCACGACCATTGGCTCCCACCACGAGATCTCCCACCCTGACCTTGCCCGCCGCGGGGCTTCCATCGAAGACGTGCCGGACGAGCAGGAACTTCGGCTCCTTGGCGATGAGCTCGGCCCGCATCCCGGTGATGCCCAGATTGTAGAACCAGCCGTTCACTTCAGCATCCGGTCCCGAGCCTGCCCTCTGCTTCCACGGGCGTCCGT
>JAKVCR010000009.1 GCA_022448985.1 Roseibacillus sp. | reverse complement strand
AAGTCACTTCCGTTCAGGGCGGTTCCGCTGTAGCTCAGGCTGGCCTCCACATCAGCCGTGAGCTCCAGGCTGGAGGTGATCAGGAAGAGGGCGTCATTTCCCTCGGTCACACTGGCCTGTTCGCCACCGACCGTCTCCGGAGGGAGAATATTGATCTGAGCATCCGTGTTGGTTCCGTTGACGGTAACCTTGACGGTGTTGACTGCATTGAGGGCGGTGTCGAGGGTGTAGGTGAAGGTGTCCTCCGCGGTGAGGCCTACCCCGAGGGAGTCGAAGGCACCGTTGGCATCGTAGGTGAGCGTGCCGTCGGCCCCGAGGGCGACGGTGGCTCCGGAGGGGAGGGTGACCACCGTGGTGCCGGGCACGAGACTGGTTTCCCCGGCCAGGTCAACGATGTTGCCAACCTGTGCGGCGGCAGAGACTCCGAAGACGGCTTCGACGTTGGCGGTGATCTCGGCCTCCGTCAGGGCGTTGCTGTAAACGCGGACGATGGAGATTTCGCCATCGAAGCGGTCATTAGCTTCGTTGAAGTCCGGGATGTCAGTGGTCCCATAGGAACCCAGGAAAGGGGCGACGTTGATGTCCCCCCCGGTGGTGCCTTGGGAACGGCCCAGTCCCTCGTCGTCCGATCCGGACCAGTCGGTGACATTTCCTGCTCCACCGGTCAGGACATTAACCGCTCCCCCTGTGTCAACGAGGTTGCCGTTGAGGTAAAGGGAGATCACGTCGGCAGCGATGTCAAAGGTTCCGAGGACGTGGACGTAGTCACCACCTGCAATGGCATTGGCTGGGATCGTTGCAATGGCCTGGGCCACCTGTGCACTGTTGCCGATGGTAAAGATCAACTGGTCGTCGATCAGGATAAGGGATGATCCGGTGCCGTTTCCACCCGATCCCCAGATGGGCTCGGGTCCGACATGGTCGTCAGGGCGGATGAGGGCCTCCACCGAGAAGGAGGAGGTGCTGAAATTGCCCCCGTAGAGGTGGTTGGCGGCACCGGTCTGGTCGGTGTCCCCCAGCAGGCCGCCACTGCCGGTTCCGGAGAGGTCGTAGGCGTGGGTAATACCGGGGGGGGAGTTCTCCAGCGGAGTAAGGAGAACGGAACCGGTCCCGGCATTTTCCATGGTCACTGCATTGCCGGAGCCGATATTGCTGTTGTTCCAGATTCCATCCGTATTCCCGGCGGCCGGGTCACTTGCATTGAGATCGAAAGGAGCTCCGGCGGTGGCGGTTCCGGGGGCGCCGCCCACGGTGTCATTGGCGAGGGCGGAAATGGCGGTTGTGCTGTTCGCGCCAGTTGCCTCGACAGTGGCGAAATCAGGGCTGGCACCACCTTCGCCGAGGGTGGTGAAGGTGACGGAAGCTGCTGCCGTGGCCGTCCCATCACTGACCTCGTAAACGATGGTTTCGGAGTCGCTCTCACCGGTGGCGAGGGCATTCAGGGTGGCGGAGGCCGAGGAGTCGTAGCTGAGGCTGCCGTCGGCACTCACGGTCAGGACTGCTCCCTTGGTGGTGACGATGGTCCCGGGGGCCCCTCCGGCCACGCTCGTGATGGACAGAGTGTCATTGGCGTCCACATCGGAGTCATTTGACAGGAGGTTGCCACTGATGACTGAGCGTTCTCCACTGGTGAAGGAGTCATCATTGGCGACCGGTGTGTCATTTACGCCAGCTACCGTAATGGTAACGGTGGCCGTGGTCCGCTGGCTGAAGATGTCGGTGACGGTATAGGTGAAGGTGTCGTCGAGTTGGTCATCTGTGTCGAGGGCCTGCAGGATAGCGGAACCGGTCGGATCATAGGTGAATTCTCCCGTGGCGGTCACGGTGACGGCCGCGCCATTGGTGCTGCTGTCGTTGAAATCGGTGACCGAGAGTGAGCTTCCTTCGTCGTTGGCAAGGAGGTCCGCGCCTGAGGTCAGACTGGCCTCAGTGATGGAGGAGTCCTCATCGGTGGACCCGGAATCATCTGCGAGAGCAGTGGCGGCTCCCACGTTGATCACAAAGGATGCCGAGGTCGCATTGCCCGCAGAGTCCCGGACGGTGAAATCAAACCCTCCGGTGGTGGCGGTGGCCCCGGCATCGAAGGTGACAAGATCATTATCAATGTCATCCTGGGTGAAGGTGTCATTGACTCCAAGAGCGGCACCGGAAAGGGAGAGGGTTCCCCCGGCCGGGGCGGTGTCGATGGTGTAGACAAGGGCAGCTGCTTCGTCGCTGATGTGAGATGTTTTCAGGTTCGACGCGGAGGTGATGATGCTGGAAGAATTGACGACCGTGTTGAGCGGAAGATTGGTTTCCACCACCGGGGCGGTGGGAGCAGAGGAAATACTGCCGATGTTGAGGGCCTGCAGACCCACCGTGTTGGCGGTCAGGGAGGCGGGGTTCCCACCGAAGCGGGCGGTGGTTGTTTCCACCAGGTCACCAGCCCCGAGAGGCAGGATGGCCCCGGCCCAGTCGCCCGAGTCCCGGGCACGCTCACCACCGGCGGTGTCGTCGCGGTTGTAGGCTCCACCATTGCCGTAGGAGATCTTGCCCGCGGACCCTCCACTGGGAGTGGTCTGGAATCCCTGGCGCGTAATGGAGCGGAGGTTGTTGTCGGGAGAATCAAAGTTGTCGATGAAGTGGGAGGCAAGGAAGAGATAATCCCCGGCCTTGTTGATCGTCACCGACGAACTGCTGACAGCGGCGTCGTAGCTGAAGGAAGCATTTGAAACCGGGGAAATTCCAGAGAGATCCAGAGCCGTCTCGGGATTGCCCTGGGCGAAATTGATGTTCTGGGCGGGGCCGGAAAGGGAAAGGTATTCTCCATAGCCGGGGAGCTTAAGGATGGTTAGCCCGGTCAGGGTAGACTCAAGGGCAACTGCCGTGTTGGTGTTTGCCGCGGTGTTGTCCCGCAGGACTTCCACCTGGAGAACGCTGTTGGCAGCGGTAGTCTTGATGATGGTGCCGAGCGAGGTGGCTCCGGTTTCCATCAGGCCACCCAGCCCGTCAGTGCCCCCCGAGTAACGGATGTAGACCACGGTGCTGGAGTCCTCCACCGGGGCGCCGTCGAGCGCGAGGCGCTGGGTGATCGCCTGGCGGTGGCGGTTGCCCCCGCTGATGCGGAAGCCGGTGTTGGCAAAGACCAGATAGCTTCCAGCATCATTGAGAGTGATCTCGCTGGTGCCACTGGTGTGGGCGAATCCGGCATCTATTTCATCCTGGACGTCATAGATCACCGGGGCCGGTCCCTCGGAGGAATTGCTCATCAGGTTGGCCACATTGGCGCTCGCTCCGAGCCGCAGGAAGCTGAGGCTGTCGTCGAGCTTGATCAGCTGGAGATCGGCGTCCTGCTGGTTGAGAGTCTGGGGATGGTTGTCGGTCCGCTGGGATTGAACGGCGATCGAGTCGCCCTGGCCGACCTCGACAATCGCCCCGCCGCGAACGAAGTGGTTGTTGTTGGTTCCATCGCGTGAATAGGTTGAGGAGGCGCCGTAGGCAATAGCGCTCCCGTTCAGCAGGAGAGTGTTGTCGAGGCCCCCGCGGACACCCCCGGCTCCGTTGAGATAGCGGGTGCCGTAGATGACAATGTGATGACCGGCGGTCAGGTTGACTGCTCCTCCTTCCTGGAGATCAAAACTGTCGGCGGTATCTTCCACCGTGGCGGTTGCGAAATTGTGGGTCACGCTGGTGCCAAATCCGGTGGGGAGGGTGGCACCGCTACCGATGGTATAGACTGCCCGGTCGCCGGGAGTCCCCGAATCGGCCAGCTGGGCGTTTGAGAGCAGGGTGGTGAGCGCGAGGATCGCAGCCACTGGCAGGGCCAGTGCCGGGGGACACAGGTTTTTCATCTGGTTACGTGATTTGTAGTATTGGGCAAGATCCACGGCCACTCGATGGAGCTAGCATATTGTGGTTCTTGAGGGGAAAATAGAGGCGAGATGTTCCCAGTGGTCAAGGGTTCTCCCGGGGTATTGGAGAAGATTATATTACTTTTCAGGAGTAAGGAATTTCCGTGTATGCTCAAGAAGTTGGGGAATGCTTGGCCGCCGGGTCAGCTGGCTGGCCGGTAAAGTGCCCGAGGGGGCGCCCAAAAGGTAGGATTTCCGTTCCCGGACGGCTGTTCCAAGGGGTCAGATTTGCAGAGGCTGAAACTGAAAAACTAGGGGCAAAGGGCCATACGGACTCCAAAGATGAAGAGATTTATTCCTTTCCGGAGGCGGAAGATAGTTTGCGGATCTTAAGGTTTCTGAAGGCGCACTCGCTCCCGTGGTCGGTAAGCATGATCCGGGCCTTCAGTTTTTTGCCGAAACCGGGGACTTTCTTGAATTTGCTGAGGGCGACGTTGGAGAGAACCGTTTCGCTTCCGCAGGTGTATTCGAGGACCAGTTTGCCGTTCAGCCAGTGGCGCACCTGGTTGCCCTCCACGGAGATGCGTGAGTGGTTGGTCTCCGGGGCAACCTTGATTTCCGGGAGATCCTGAGGGGCAAGGACCGCGTAGAATCCGGCGGTCGCGCCCTTGCCGGGTTTCCCGCCGGGATTGGAGAGCATCTGATATTCGTGCCCGAGGTTGCCGCGTTTTTCGTCCACGAAGTATTTGACCCCATTGTTTCCCCCCCGGGCCATACGCCATTCCCACGAGAACTCAAAATCGGTGAACTCAT
>JAKVCR010000089.1 GCA_022448985.1 Roseibacillus sp. | reverse complement strand
TGCCCCGGTGACCGGGAAAATCGTCTGGGCCGGGAATGGAGGGTCCTTGCAGTTCGCGAAGTAGTCCGATTTGGCGACCTGTGGGCGAATTCGGTCAACCAGACTCAATTCGCAGTTTGACCGGTAAGGGCTTTTCCTGTGCCTTGGTCCGGCATCATCAAACCTTCAGTATAATCATGACTATTACTCGTTCTCTCACCACTGTCGCCCTTATTGGGGTGGCTTCCCTCCTTGGGCTCTCCGGTGCATTCGCCAAGGTGACCGTTTCCAAGATCTTCGGCGACCATATGGTAATCCAGCAGGACGCGCCTGTCCGTATCTGGGGCACAGCGGATCCGGGGGAGCAGGTTATCGTCGGTATCCCGGGCGGCGGCAATGCCCTCGTGAAGGCGGATGACAAGGGAAAGTGGAAGGCGGAACTTCCGGCCATGAAAGCGGACGGAAAGGCTCATACCCTTTCGGTTCAGGGTGCGAAAGAGAGCGACAAGATTACTCTCAAGGATGTCCTGATCGGGGAGGTCTGGATCTGTTCCGGGCAATCAAACATGGAGTGGAGCGTCCGAGCCTCCATGAACCCCGACAGGGAAATCGCGGGCGCAAAGCATCCGCAGATCCGGCTCTTCAATGTTCCGGGGCACGTGCGTAATGCCGAACCCCTGGAAGATCCGAGGGGGCAGTGGCAGATCTGTTCGCCCCAGACAATCTCGGGGTTCACAGCCGTTGGCTATAGCTTTGGCAGGGAACTGCAGAAGAACCTGAAGGTTCCCATCGGACTGGTGGGAACCAACTGGGGAGGTACCCGCATTGAGCCGTGGACTCCGCCGGTGGGATTCAAGTCTGTCCCCAACCTGAAGGATTATGTCGAGAACCTCGATGCCATCGAGGCCGCCAAGAAAAACGGAGGAAATCGTCCCCGGCCGAAGGGTGGGGCGGTTGAAATCTACAATGGGATGGTCGCACCGCTCGTTCCGCTCAGTGTGCGGGGTGCAATCTGGTACCAGGGTGAGTCGAACGCGGGAGACGGCCTGCGGTACGAGTACCTCAAGGAAGCCCTCGTGAATGGATGGCGCTCGGTCTTCAAGAACGAGAAGCTTTCGTTTTACTGGGTGCAACTGGCGAATTTCCAGGGCCCCAATGCAAACCCGGCCGGTGGTGGCTGGGGACCGGTGCGGGAGGGGCAGCGGCGGGCCCTCCGTATTCCGGGGACCGGGATGGCGGTTATCATTGATATTGGGGATGCCCGGGACATTCACCCGCGCAACAAGGTGGACGTGGGCAAGCGTCTCGCGCTCTGGGCCCTCGCCAAGGACTACGGCAGGGATATCGTTTGCTCCGGTCCGCTCTACAAGGGCATGAAGAAGGAAGGCGATGCCGTCCGGGTCAGCTTTGACCACGTGGGTTCGGGCCTTATCGTCGGCCGTAAGGAGGGACTGAAGCCCGTCATGGAGGTAGGGGGGGGACAACTGGGTCACTTTGCCATCCAGGGTGCCGACGACCAGTGGCACTGGGCGAATGCGAGGATCGACGGTGATACCGTGGTGGTCTGGAAGGAGGGCGTGAAGAATCCCAAGCACGTACGCTTCGGCTACGAGTCCAATCCTGCCACCATCAATTTCTACAATAAGGAAGGCATTCCGGCCTCGCCCTTTACCACCGAGGAGTAGCCAGTCGCATTCCCGGTCGTCGGGTTGGGCTTGCGGACATGAAGACGATCTTGAAACGAGTCCTTTGGTTCCTGCTCTCGCTATCGGTGTTCCCACTGGCGACGGCACAGGCTGCCGATCCGCCCAATATCATTCTCATCTTCGTCGATGATCTCGGCTACGGCGATCTCGCCTGCTACGGGAACGAGAAGATCAAGACTCCGCACCTCGACCGCCTGGCGCGCGAGGGGCAACGCTGGACGAGTTTTTACTCGTCCGGTTCGACCTGTGTGCCGAGCCGTACCGGCTTGATGAGCGGGCGCCATCCCGGCTTGCTGGGCAAGGAGAGGCTCCCGGCGTCACGGGAGAGCCTCATGCCCGCGATGTTGAAACGCCGGGGCTATGCCACCGCGATCCTGGGGAAGTGGCATCTCGCGGGTTACCCGAAGGACTTTTCCAAGTCGCCGATGCATCCGCTGGAGTGCGGATTCGATTATCACTTCGGCACACCCGGGAGCAACGATGTGCCGGCTCCTCCGGGGAAGCGGCAGACCCGGGACGTTTTCGACACTTGCGACAAGTTCACTTTCCCCGTTCCGCTGATCCGCGGGCGGGAGAGGGTCGAGTTTCCGGCTAACCAGGAGCTTCTCACCAAGCGCTACGCTGAGGAAGCAGTGAAGTGGATCGAGAAGAGCAAGGGCGGCCCGTTCTTCCTCTACCTCGCCCATAACATGCCGCACGCCCCCATCTTCGCCTCGCCGAAGTTTCAGGGGCGGAGCGCCGGGGGGCGTTACGGGGATGTGATTGAGGAGATCGACTGGTCGGTGGGGCAGGTGATGGAGGCGGTCAAGAAGGCGGACCTCGACGAGAAGACTCTCATCGTTTTCACCAGTGACAACGGTCCCTGGACGATGTTCGGGCCGCATGGAGGGACGGCCAAGCCCCTGCGCGGCGAGAAAGGGACGACCTGGGAAGGGGGTCTGCGCGTGCCGGGCATTTTTCGCTGGCCGGGCAGGATCAAGCCGGGAGTGGTCGACGGGATGGCCGCCAATCTGGACCTCTACGCGACATTTGCGGAGCTGGCGGGCGCGAAGGACTTGCCCGGCGACAAGCCGGGGTGGAAGTCGCGGGACCTGAGCGGCGTGCTCCTGCGGGGTGAGAAGAGTCCGCGGACGCAGTGGCTTTACGGGAGGTCCGCGTTCCGCTCGGGGAAGTACAAGATTCACCTCACGAGCAAGAAGCGCTCCTCCAATCCTGACACGCGGCAGCGTGAACCGGTCACGAAATACGATCCACCCATGCTGGTCGATCTGGAGAAGGATCCCGGTGAAACGACCGACCTTGGGAAGAAACATCCCGAGGAGGTGGAGCGGCTCCTGAAGGAGATGAAGGAGTTTCGGGGACAGTAGGGGGCGGCTTGTCCTGGTGGACGCGAACGTCCCTGCCCGCGCCAGTCCCTGGAACCAGACCAGTGGCGTGGCGGCGGCCCGATGCGCACAGGGTCGTGCGCATCCACCTGAATTGTCTGTTTCTGCGGGAGTAAGGACCTAAGGTGGAGCCATGAAATTCCTTCGACTTGGATGGGTGGTATCTTTGTTGGCATCATCTGCCCTGCCCGGGGCGGAGAACCTGAGCTGGCACGCCTCCGGCAAAGGGGGCGCGGTGGCGGCGGAAGATCCCAAGGCGGTGGCGGCCGGGATCGAGATGCTGGAGGAGGGAGGCAACGCGGTGGATGCCGCGGTGGCGACCATGCTGGTGGCCAGCATCATGGACTACGGAATGTTCTGCATCGGGGCGGAAGTGCCCTTCATGATCTACGATGTGGAGAAAAAACAGGTGAAGACGATGTCAGGGCTGGGGCGTGCGCCGCTCAACAAGGACGACATCAAGTGGTACTACGAGCATGCCATTCCGGGGAATGGTGGGATCAAGGCAGTGCCGGTTCCGGGTGCAGTGGGGCTCTTTTTCGATTCGCTCTCGGCCTACGGGACGATGGACTTTGCCACCGTGGTGGCGCCCGCCCTGCGGATCCTCGATGCGGGGGGAAAGGACTGGTACGATGAGCTGGCGGCGACATTCCGCAAATTGGTGGAAGCGGAACGGGCCCAGGCGGGAACACGGGTGCAGAATCTTCAGATGGCCCGGGCGCGGTTCTACACCGGTGACATCGCGGAGGAACTGGTCGCCTATTACAAGAAGGCGGGCAGCTTTTTAACCAAGGCCGACCTGGCCGCCCACAGGACCCTGAT
Source organism: Roseibacillus sp. (assembly GCA_022448985.1). Lineage (GTDB taxonomy): Bacteria > Verrucomicrobiota > Verrucomicrobiia > Verrucomicrobiales > Akkermansiaceae > Roseibacillus_B. The sequence continues at coordinate 19,429 of JAKVCR010000089.1, read as the reverse complement.
CGAGGATCCGGTCATGGTGGAATACCGCGGTTACGAGGTTTACAAGTGTGGGACCTGGACCCAGGGACCTTACCTGTGCCAGACCCTGCAGATCCTGGAGGGATTCGACCTCAGGAAGATGGGACACCTCTCCGCGGACTATATCCACGTCCTGGCCGAGGCCCTGAAACTGGGGCTTGCTGACCGTGACTACTACTATGGGGATCCCCGGTTCGTGAACGTGCCCATGAAACAATTGCTGTCCCAGCCCTATGGTGATCTGCGGCGGGGCCTGATCGACATGGGGAAGGCTTCTCTGGAAGTCCGCCCGGGAAACCCGGTCGCCATGAAGGCGCTTGCCGACGACCCCGGCAAGTACCGCCCTGGTCCGGGAGGCACCACCACCTGCGTGGTAGCCGACAAGTGGGGTAACTTTGTCTCCGCCACGCCGAGTGGTAATAGTCCCTACAACATCTGCGCCCCCCTCGGAGTTGCTCACGGCAATCGCCTTCGCAGTCTCAACACCACGCCCGGGCATCCGAACCGGATCGAGGCGGGCAAGCGTCCCCGGATTACCCTGACGCCCACCCTGGTCCTCAAGGATGGAACCCCCGTGATGGCAATCAGTGTGGCGGGGGGAGACCTGCAGGATCAAACCACCCTGAACTGCCTCCTGAATGTCCTTGAATTCGGGATGAGTCCGAAGGAAGCCGTTTCCTGTGCGCGCTTCAGTACACGCCACCACGAGAACTCCTTCAATCCCAGCCAGAAGAGGGAGATATCCGGGTTAGGGCAGTTGACCCTGCAGAATACGATCCCCGAGGAGGTGCGCAGGACCCTTTCCGGTCGCGGTCACCGGGTTGGAGTCGCGGGTGGGGCGATTGCCGCTCCCGTCATGCTGTTGCATGACCGGGAGACCGACCTCCTGCATGCGGCAGGGGATCCGCGGGCGGGTCGCCACGCGGCGGTGCTCCAACCGGCGGAATAGTCCGGGGCCCGGCAGGGGAGGGGACAGGAATCAGGACGACCAGTTGGTTCCGAATTCCGGGTAAAGGGTCAGACCTCCATCGATGAAGATGGTCTGCCCGGTGATGTAGGAAGCGTCGTCAGAGCAGAGGTAGGCTGTCAGGGCGGCCATTTCCTCCGGGCTGCCGGAACGACCCATCGGGATGTGGCTTTCCACCACCGCCCGCGCCTCGGGATCATCAATCCAAGCCCGGTTGATGGGTGTGATGGTTGCGCCGGGGGCCACGCCGTTCACCCGGATTCCGTGCCGGGCATACTCAAGGGCGAGAGTCCGGGTCAGGTTCTGCATTCCGCCCTTGCTCACTGAGTAGCCGACAAAGCCCGGTTTGGGGATGATCTCGTGCACGCTGGAGACATTGATGATCACCCCGGGAGCCTCCCGCTGGCGCAGGTCGGCGAGGGTGCGCTGGGCACAATGGAAGGCCCCGACCAGATTGGTGGCGAGGATGGCTTCAAAATCGGTCCGGGTGGTCTGGTGGGTGGGACACTCGCTCTGCCAGGCCGCATTGTTGATCAGGATATCGATTCCGCCCATTTCCCTGAGGAACCGTTCAAACATGGCGTCCACGGCATCCTCACTGGCGAGGTCGGCCTGGATTACGGTTGGGGTGTGCCGGGGCTCTGCCTGCCGGATGCTTTCCTCGGTGGCCTGAGCTCCCTCAAGTCCTCGGAAGTAGTTGATACCCACCCGGGCTCCCTCTGCCGCAAGTCGAATGGCGATGGCCTGGCCGATACCCGAGCTGGCTCCGGTGACGAGGATGCGCTTGTCTTCAATTCCGATCATCGGAGCGCAGTATGACGGTGGGGGGGATTACTGGCTATCCAGGAAATCAGGAGATCTCAGGCCAGTCCCTTGATAGGTCTGGCGCTGGTCACCACCCGGTGTACGTCCCGCGGGAGATTCTCCATCAGACGCACCTCACCCACATCGAGGAGCGTATGCATGATGGTTCCGATCAGGTTCTCGTTGGTGACCGGATCGGAGGCTGGCTCCCCGGCATCGGGGGAGGATTCGCCGATAACCTGACCCATTCGAAGGCCGCCCCCGGCCAGCATGAGGGGAGCAAGTCGGCCCCAGTGATTGCGCCCTCCGTTCTTCTGGAGCTTGGGGGTGCGGCCCATCTCGCCGCAGCAGACAAGGAGAATACGGTCGCTCAGGCCCCGCTCATGGACATCATCAAGGAAGGCGGAAACGGCATGGTCAAAGGGGATTCCGCAGTAGTCCATCCCCTCGGCAGCACCGGCATTGTTCTGGTCGGAGTGAAAGTCCCACACGAAATTGGTGGTTACCGTAACAAATCCGGCTCCGCGTTCACAGAGTCGGCGGGCCATCAGCATGAGCTTGCCGAGGGTCTGCCCGTGGTCGCGGTAGTTCTTGTGGTTGTTCCAGGACTTGCTGATGGAGTTGGGATTGATCAGGGGAGCGGTGTCGTAGCGAGCGAGGGTGCGGGGATCCTCACGGGAGAGGTCGAAGGCTTCCGAGATCCCACCCATGATCATGTTAACAGCCTGCTGCTGCAGTTCGCCGAGGCCCTCGGCGGCGCCGTCATCAAGAGCCCGCTTCAGGCCATCGATCCTTTCCAGGAGATACATGCGATCCTCGAGGCGCTGCCGGGACATCCACATCGTCATGTCGCCCTGCAGTCCGTTCTTGGCACTGCCGGGGGCGAAAGGCGCACAGGCGGAACCCACCGTCCCGTGGGCGAGGAAGTTGCCGAATTGCTTGACCCGCTCCTGGGAGGCTGCGTCCACGGACCGGGGAAAGAGGGCTACATTGCGGGGCATGCCCGTAGCCGGGACATTCGCTCCCGCGATGCGGGCGTAGAGGGCTCCCAGGTTCGCGTTGAGAGAGTCCTTGCCCACGATGGGTTTGATATCGTGGTTGCCGTTCCCGGTGGTGTAGGAGCGCACCACCGCGAGTTGGTGGGCCCGCTTCGCAAGTTTCTGGAAGGTTCCACCGAAAGTGACTCCCGGGATGGTGGTCTTTACTTCTCCAGTGGAGCTGCGGATCTCGGCCGGGGCCTCCATCTTGGGGTCGAAGGTCTCCTGCTGGGGTGGGCCTCCGTGCATGAAGAGGAATACCACCGACTTGTCCTTGAGCGGGATGCCAGCCTGGGCGGCAGCGGCCTTCCATCCGAGGAGCTGGGAGAGGGTGAGCCCTCCAAGACCAAGTCCTCCGACCTGCAGGAAGGAGCGGCGGCTATGGGGGCTGGAATCGGAGAAGGTGATCATTTCGCGGCCGTCTCGGGTGGAGTGTCCTGTGGTGAGGGGAATGAGTAAAGGAGTTTGCGATCGCTGGCCTGCCAGACCCGGAGGATACCCTTCTCCCCGCCCGCCACGATGATGGAGCCATCCGGGCTGACCGCTGCATCATAGACGAAGTCGTCGACCCCGGCGAGGTTCTGTCCTCCTGCCTTGAGGATCTTGTCCCCGCCCCCGGTCACGATAGTTTCACCGGTCCCCACGAAGGCAATGGTGGTGAGTTCCTTCTTGAATCCTCCCTCAGTCTTCTTCTGTTTGCTGGTAGCGACTGCCCAGAGCTTGGCCACGTGGTCGGCTCCCGCGGAGGCGAGGGTTTCGCCATCCGCGCTCCAGGCCACATCGAGGACGTGGTTGGTATGGCCTTCCAGCTGGTCCGCCAGCTCAAGGGTCTCCACCTCGTGGATCTTGAGATAGCGGTCGGTAGAGGAGGAGGCGATGCGATGGCCACCGGGGGAGAAAGCCAGCCCGGTGATGGTGTCGAGGTGGGCCTTCTCGATCACTCCTTCCCTGGTGCCATCCGATACGCGCCAGAAGCTGAGGTTGCCGTCCCGTGATGGGATTCCCGATCCGGCGGCGAGAAGATGCCCCTGGGGGTGGAAGGCCAGGGCGAGAATACGGTCCGGGAAGGGATCCTCCTTGCTCTGGTCGCCGATATGCGAGCTGAGATTCCATTGAGCGGTATTCTTCCAGGAGAGCAATTTCTTGTCCGGCAGGGCGGCGAGGAGCTGGCCATCCGCCCCATAGGCCAGGGAGGAGGTGGAGGACTGGTGGAGGATATCGAGAGCTTGGCCGGTGGCGGCATTCCACAGGCGAAGGCCGACTTTTTCGGCGCTGACTGCCAGGGATGTGCCATCGGGCGAGAAGGCGAGGGCCTTGACCGCACCTGCTCCGACCTGGGCGGATTCCCCCTCGAGGGTCTTGACCACTTCTTCGGCAGTGGCCAGCACGGCATCAGCCTCGGTGGAGGCGGCCTGGACGGCGAGGAAGCGCTGGGCGGCCCGGGTGCCATCCTTGACCGCGAGATCGCGGGTTCGCTGGGCGTTTCGCAGGTTGCGCTGGGAGGTGACCAGTTCGTTATCGGCCTTGGTGGCTTCTTCGGTGGCCTTCTTGGAGGACCCCTGGGCCGCACCCAGTCCAGGATCCTTGGCAGCTTCAAGAGCGGTTACAAGGGACTGCGCTTCCCTGGCGGCCAGCCGCTTGCTGGTTGCGATTCCCTCCTTGGTAGCGAGGTCCTTTTGGGCTGCCGCGACCTTGGCGGCGTCGTCCTTGGACTTGGCCTTCAGGTCGTTCCACCGTTTCTCGTTTTCACCCACTTGCTTCTTGCGCAGTTCGGCAAGGCGTTTAGCGAGATCGCGCTTCTGGGCGGAGCGGGTACGGCGTTGCTCGAAGTCGAGATCCCCCTTGAGCTCGCGGAGCATCTTGCCATCCGGAGTGTTCCAGATCTTGATAACACCGTCAGCTCCCGCGGTGGCAATCTGATTGGAAGCGGCGTGTCCGGCGATGGCTTGGAGTGGGCCCCCATGGGCAATTTGCCGGACTTCCTTCCCGGCGAGATCCCAGATCCGGAGGCTGCCGTCCTCGCTGGCGGAGAGAAGCTGGGCACCGTCCTGGCCGAGGGCAGAGAGAGCGATGACCTTGGCCGGGGCCTTCCATTCCGCGGGAGCCGGGGTATCGGCCAGTGCGTCGGCGGGGAGATCAAATTGAGAACTGGGGATGATCCGGATGACGCCATCCGCGCAACCCACTGCGAGCTTGGTTCCCTTCTCCAGCAGCGCGAGGCAGAGGGCTTCCGAGGGAAGCGTGATTCTGGGCGACTTGGCGGCGTCTTCCCGGTTCACGCGCACCACTGTCTTGTCATCGGATGCACTGAAGAGTTGCTGGCCGTCGGCGGAATGGAGCAGGGCCCGCACGGCGGCATTATGGAGCTTGAGGGCAGGCGAGTCTCCCGGGGGGGTGAGAGCCTGGGTCACGACGTTCCCCTTGCTGTCACCAGCGGCTACCCTGGTGCCATCAGGGCTGGTGGAAAGGACAGTGGCAGCCTCCGGCAGTTGGTGTTTAACGATTGCGCCCGGGGTGATCGTGCGCTCCCACAGCTTTACCGAGCGGTACCCTCCCGAGGCTAGAATTCCATGACGGTTGAAGGCCAGAGTGTGCACGAGGTCACGGTGGGCCGTGCCGGGGCTTCCATCAGGATCTACCAGTTTCCCATCGAGTTTGCCGGTGCGCAGGTCGTAGACGTGGAGCCGGTTCCCGTTTCCGGTGGCTGCGAAGCGGGAGTTTTCCGAGACCGCCACCGCGTAGCTGGCATGCACCCCTTCGAGGGTTTCCCATACGGTAGGCCCTGCCAGGACGGAAGCCGCCGTGCCCTTGCCGCCCTGTTCGATCCAGAGCTTGAGGAGAGCCAGTTCATCGGGGTTGAGGTTGACGGCATTCGACTTGTTCTTGGCCGGTGGCATGAACTCGTCCTCAAGGTGCGCGGCGGTAAGGAACACGAGACTCTCCGAGGGTTTTCCAGGAACGAGAGCTGGTCCGCTGTCCCCGCCAGTGAGCATCGCCTGGGGCGATTCCAGGTTGAGGTCCGCCTTGGCCTTTTTCTCGTTATGGCAGGCGAAGCAGTTTTTCCGGAGGAAGGGAACGATCTCGGTGGCGAAGTCGACCGGGGTGTCACGCTTCAGTTCGGCCACGGGGAGCTCCTCCTCGGCTCGTAGGGCCGGGCCAGCGGCAAGGAGATGGAGGGTGAGGAGGGATGCGAGTGGACGGGAGGGTGTCATTTTCCGGGCTCTTTCGGCGGGGGAGGTTTAACCACCACCGTGATGAGTTTCGAGTGGGTTGCGTGCTTGCGATCTTTCTCCTTGGCCTGCTCATTGGCCTGCTTGAGCCGATCCGAGGCGATCTTTTTCGCCGCGGCTGCCCGCTTGACTTTTTCCTCCGCATCCTTGGCCATCTTCTCGGCTTCCTGGAGCTGGCTCTTTTTCTCAGTCACTGTCTTTTCGAGGGCCGCTTTGGCGTCGTCAGAAGCGGCCCCGAGATTCTTCTCGGCTTCCTGCAGGGCCTTGCGCACGGGTTCGACGGCGGCCTTGGCCCGGGCGGCTTCCTCCTGGGCGGTTTTTTCCAACCCGGCGATGCGAGCTTCCTCGTTCCGGGCGATCTCGATCGCGGAGAGGTTGTGGCGATATTTGATGGTGCCACTGCCGAGGAGACTGAAAGTCCATTCCCCGGGTTCAACCTTGAATTCGTTGCTCTTGGCGAAGGTAAGGGCCAGCTTTCCCTCCCCAGCATCCTGCTTAAGCTTGACCGAGGGAGGCTTGGAATGGGGAAGACCGGACACCACGATGGTGAAGTCGCCTTTCAAGCCCATCGCCTTCTCAAGCTTGAAGGGGATTTCCACTTTTCCTCCCAGTTCGATCTCGTAGCGGTCCTGAGCCGGCTGGATGATGATGGGTTCCTTCTCTTCCGCACTTACCGAGAGGGGAAGTTGCTGGGAGAGGCGCGCCCGGGTGAATTCGGTGTCCCAGTTTCCAATCGACCAGGAAATGGTTCCTGCTCTGGCGGTTCGCTCAATCTCTCCGCCCCGGCCTACAACCGTCACCAATCCCTGCCAGCTGGCCGCTTCCATGCTGCCGTGAAGCACGAGGGTGGCGGCGTCCCGATCGGGGGGAAGGATGACGGGGGGACAGCTGACACCGGGGGGAAGCCCCGCCACCGAGAGCTTGATGGAATCCCTGAATCCATTTCGGCGCATGGCAAAGACGCGGAGAAGGGTTGTGCCGCCCCGCCGGATCAGCGCAGCTTGCCGGGAGACTCCCTTGGCGGCCTTGTCCGAGGCGGTGTACCAGGGAGTGACCACCAGGTCGAAGTCGGGGGCAACCGGACGGATGATCAGGCGATAGAGGGCATGGCTGCCGCCGCGGCCGGTATAATCGTGCAGACGGAGGCGATACTTGCCATCGGCGGGGGGATTGAGAAGTAACGCACAATCACGGTTTCGGATCGGGAAGGTCTTCCCTCCGGGGGTGCCGCCGGAGTCGTCGTTACTCGCGATTTCCTTGAATTGTTCGATCCCCTTGTCATCCACCGTGATCTGGTCGATCCACAGGACGGGATCGGATCCTGTCCGGATCCGGTTGGCGAGGCACTCGATCCAGAGCGGTTGGTCTTTCCTGGCATCGAAACGATAGTGATCAAGGTCTCCCTTGGTTTCGAAGCGCCCGTGCGTTTCGCATGGGACGGGAATAACCTGCTCCTGGCCTTCCTCACCCCGGACAACGGGATCGATAGCGAAACCAATACGAATGGGATTCGACTTCCTGCCATTCGCCTCCAGGCGCCAGGTCATGCCAGCTACCAGCGAGGCGTGAACCGGTCCCGCAATCAGTTCGGGAGTTCCGTGCCCGTTGACGGGGATGTCGACTTCGATGCTCTCCAGTTCCTCCTGTCCCAGGCGGACTCCTTCGCCGGTGCTGCCTCCCGGGAGATTGCGGCCGTAGATCTTGAATTTTCCGGTCGAGCCGGCAGCAGCGGCGGGAGGATCGATAAAGTCGATGTGGGGCGCATCGCTTGCACTCAAACGGTAGGGATACTGTGTGCCGCCGGCAAATGTGAAGTCGTGAACGCGGAGGAGATAGGTGTCATCCCCGGGGGCCGTGAAATCGAGAAGGGGATCACGGCCGATCGTATCACGGTCGCGCTTGTACTCGTGGCCTTTACTGTCCGCGATGGAAATCGTGCTATCCATCCGCGAATCGATGACCTCGGCATCACAGCGGATGATGACCCGCTGCCCCTGCTTGAGATCAAGTTTGTAATGGTCCACTGCGGAGGCGTCGGCGTGTCCATTGATAACGGTATTGAGGGGAAGGTCCTCCGCGGACTCGGGCGAATGGTTGGCCTGGTGGATCTTCTCGGGCATGGTGCCCACTGCGAAGGCGCGCGGGGCGGTCAGACCGAGGCGAGTACGGGCTGTAACTTCGTACACCCCGGGAGGCACATCGGGTGCGACCGATACGCGGTAGTTCACGGGTTTGTGACCTGCGGGATGAAATTCGGTGGCTTCCACCGGGATCTGCGCGCACTTGATACCGGGATGAGAGAAGAGTAACCCGGTGGCTTCTCCGAGATCGCCTCCGCCGATGGTCACTTCTACCGTCTGTCCGATCTGGGCACCCTGCGGGAAAATGGTTTGCAGGTCAGGCTGGGGGAGTTGAGCGGGGGCAAGGGGCGTCCCGAAAATCATGCCCGCGGTGAGGAGGATCCGCGCTCTGTACCGCAAGCAGGTCACACCGGATTACAGTTAGTGATTAAAGAGGAACTCCTTGGTGTTGAGGAGTGCCCAGATAAGATCCTCATAGGGCTCGCGCTCCAGTGTCTCGGGCGTTTTGGGTTTCTTCTTCTCCTCCTCGCTCAGGGTCGAGGGATCAGGGGGCGTTCGCTTCCGGTTGAGGTAGTCGACCCCGATGGCCAGTTCTTCCGGACCGGGTGGTCGAGAAAATGCACGGCGATAAAGTTCGCTGATGCGGGCTTCATCGTTGGTCTCCTTGTTTTTCACGAGGAGGGCCGCGCGCGCGTCGTTGGAGGCCAGTTTGTTGCGGATGTTGGTGGAATTCACCAGGTGCAGGGCCTGGGCCAGGTTGACATCATCGGCCCGTTCGCACTCACAGGCGCTGTTCATGTCGGGACGACCGAAGACGGAAAGGAAATAGGATTCCTTGGTGAACTGGTCATCGGGAAGCTGTACCGCACGCACGCCCGGGGGCTGCCCATTGAATTTCTCCTTGGCATTGGTGACGGCATTGATTCCGTCGAGGAGAATCTCGGCCGGAAGCCGACGGGGGTAGAAACGCGAGTAGTTCTGCCGGTCTCCGAGGTTGTGTTCGTTGGGAATGGAGCTGAGTTGATAGGTCTTGCTGTTGCAGATGGTGCGGACGAGGGACTTCAGGTCGTACCCGTTCTCGACAAAGCTCCGGGCGAGGTCATCGAGCAGGGCGGGGTGGGTTGGGGGATTGGTGACCCGCATATCGTCCTCGGGATCGACAAGGCCGCGACCGAAGAAGTGTTTCCAGTAGCGGTTGACCAGCATCCGGGCAAAGAAGGGATTTTTCTCGTTGGTCATCCAGTCTGCCAGTGAATCGCGTGGATCCTGGTGATGAGCCAGCTTGAGCTCCGCCTCGCCTAGGGGCTTGGGCGCAAGTGACCGGCCACTGCGCGGGTTCTGCGCACTCGCCATTCCGATCTTGTTGAAGATGACTTCCTCGCCCGGTTGGGTGCCCGGCTTGCGTCCCACCTTGGAGAAGAAGGCCTGGAAGCCGTAGTAGTCGTCCTGACTCCACTTCTCATAAGGATGGTGGTGGCACTGGGCGCACTGCAGGCGTTGCCCGAGGAAGATCTGGGCCACGTCCTGCAGCTGCTCCTTGCTGTCCTTGACGGTGCGGTACCATATCACCGGCGGGTTTTCCCCGACCTCGCCGGAAGCCGCGACGAATTCCTTCACGAACTCATTGTAGGGAATATTCTGGTGCAGGGCGTCCCGGATCCAGGCATGGAAGGCGAAGCTGCCACGAGCATGGTGGGCAGAGGTTCGTTTATTGCGAAGGATGGCCGCCCACTTTCCGGCGAAGTAGTCAGCATGGTCGGTGCCGGCAAGTAACTGGTCGATCTTCCGTGCACGTTTGCCGGAATCCGTTTCGGCGAGGAAGGCGTCGGTCTCCTCAAGGCTGGGAAGGCGTCCGGCAATATCGATCGTCACGCGCCGCAGGAAGGTGGCCTCATCACTGAGTGGGGAAGGCGGAAGACCGAGGGTGCGAAGCTTGGCGAAAATACGTTCATCCACCAGATTGGCGGCAGAGGGGAGATTGTCGACCGGGGCGCCAAGCGGAATGGTGGCACGGAACACGTCCACATGTTCCTGGAAACGGATCATGACGGAGGTGCTTCCCGGCCGTTCATGCATGGTCACCAGTCCCTGGCCGTTCACCGTAGCCATCTCCTCGTCGTTGGTCTCGTACTGGGCAATGCGGGTGACGTCCTTCGTCGATCCATCGCTAAAGTGGGCCACCACGCGAAGTTGCTGGACCGCCTTTGCAAGGGTAAGGCGCTCCTGCGGTTCGACCGCGATGCGCTTCACGGTGGGATCATTCTCAGGCCCGTAGGTGAGACCCTGGCGGATCCAGCGGTCGATGGTCCGGTAGTCGTCGCTGTCCCTGCCCAGGCGCGATCCGCCCTGGTGGGGGAGTTCTCCGCTGCCCTTGAGAAGGAGGAGACTGTGCTGGGGGGAAGCCCTGAAGATGCGGCGTCCCCGCGCTTCCTGGACGAGATACCCGTGATCGTCCTCCGGTTCGTATCCGAGGAGGGACAGTTTGAATCCGTTCTGGCCCTCCGCCTTTCCGTGGCATCCGCCGCCGTTGCAACCATGGCGGGTAAAGATGGGGACGACTTCATTTGGGAAGCTGATGGGAATGACTTCCCCGGCTCGGCTCACCTTTACCCGGCGAGTGAGGGGGGCTCCCTTGTAGCTGGCAGTGATAGTGGCTTCGCCATCCGCAACGACCCGGATGAGACCATCAGCGGCAACCTTGACCACTCCTGCCGGGTCAACCGAGTAACTGGCCAGGGCAGTGGCATCCAGATCGGGCACGCCATCCTGACGGGCGTTGATTACGAGTTGATGGAGGGCGTGTGGACCGACCATTGAGATCTCCTGATCGCTGCTCCAGGAGAGCGCGGGAGGAGTAGGCGGAGGAGCAGTGGGTGGCGGGAGGTCCACTTCAGGGGCCGCAGGCGCGGTCTCCTGGGCATTGCTGACTGTTGTTACTACTGCGAGTGTGAGGGAGCAGCAGAGAGTGATAATTGATTTCACGGCGGGCCTAGAGTGCTATCCAACGAGTTCGGGCATCGGGGCGTACTCGTTTTCCACAAGGTAGCGTGGACGCCCGGAGAGGTCATTGATGGTGGTGCGCCGGGCGTCGATGCCCAGACAGTGATAGAGAGTGGAAAACACTTCAGGGAATTCTACGGGACGATCGTCGGCCTCTCCCCCGTCGCGGGTAGTGGAACCGATGACTTGTCCGTGATTCATGCCGCCGCCAGCCAGGAGGGCAGTGGAGACCTTGGGCCAGTGATCCCGCCCGGCGTCCTTGTTGATCTTGGGAGTACGTCCAAACTCGCCCCAGACTACCACGCTGACGTCCTTTTCCATTCCACGGTCGTGCAGGTCCTGGACCAGGGCGGTAATGCCCTGGTCGAGCAGGGGGAAGTCCTGGCGGGCCCGTTTGAAGTTTCCGCCGTGCCAGTCCCACCGGCTGAAACCGAGGGTGACGCAGCGGGCACCGGCCTCCACCAGACGCCGGGCCATGAGGAACTGGTCGAGCCGTTTCCATGGGCCGTCCGCGGTGAGTTTCTCGGTTCCCTTGCCGTAGCGTTCCACGATGTCGGGATCTTCCGCGCTGAGATCGAAAGCCTTTGCGAGGCGGCTCGAGGTGAGGACCCCGAAGGCCTGTTCAGTGAAGGTATCCATCCCTTCCATCGCGCCCGATCCGTCGACATCACGGCGGAAGCTGTCGAAGGACTTGAGGAGGGACTTGCGGTCCGCGAGGCGTTCGATGCTAATGTCCTTGAGGATCATGTCTTCCTTACCCCCTCCGCGGAAGGGAGCGAAAGCTGCGTGAGAGGGTCCGAGAAAGCCGGGCTTGCCCGGATCGCCCCACTGATCGTGGCCGCACTTCGGGGACAGTCCAAGGAAGGAGGGAACCCCCGGGGTGACCTGTCCCCCCAGCTTGGAGAGGACGGATCCAATGCTGGGCCAGCCCCCTGGAGGCTGCGGACCCTGGGCCTTGCGTCCGGTCAGACATTGAACCGCATCATGGCCGCCACCGGCTCCAACCATTGAGCGGATCACGGAGAACTTGTCCATCATCCTGGCCATCTGAGGGAATAGTTCGCAGACCTGGATGCCGGGAACATTGGTTGAGATTGGTTTGAACTCTCCCCGGATGCCGGAGGGAGCCTCCATCTTGAGATCCCACATGTCCTGGTGGGGAGGACCGCCTGCCAGGAAGATCATGATGACCGCCTTATGATTGAGCGGTTTGTTTTGTGTTCCTGATTCGGCCTGCAGGATTTGAGGCAGGGCCGCACCTCCCAGTCCAAGTGACCCTATCCTGAGGAACCCCCGGCGGGTCATCCCGTCGCAGAAGGCTTCTCCTTTTGTCCCGGCAATTGTCAGCATAGCGGAGAGATTTTCCTAATTCGTTAAATCTACTTTACTGAATTGGAAGGCCATGGCTATCGCCAAAATCCTGAGGTCCTTCACGTTCATACGTGTTCTTAAGAACACTATCAGCTTGAGATATAGCCCGGGGTGTGGGAATGGGGGCACTTTCCATCGATGCCGATCAATCCAAGGGGAGCCCGTGGGGATCCGGCGTGGTGGTTTCAAACCGGGTGAGGGCGAAGGAACAGGTTCTGCCATATACCCCGGCGAGTTCTTCTTCCCTTCCTCAACGGTCAGGTCCGGGAAGGGAGAGCTCGTAACGATAGATTGGGGCCGCCAGGCCCTCCCCGATCGTGAAGTAACTCTGGCCATCCGCGGAGAAGGCGATCGCTTCGCCCTGCGGTTCGTGGCGAACCGGGACACCGTGGTTCGGTTCGGCAAAAACCCGTGAGAGGGGAGTGTTTTCTCTCTCCCAGTGCCAGAGGAGGGCCTTGACCTGTCGGCGGGGAGAATGGGGGCGCAGCAGAATCATGCGGCCGTCCGGCGAGATGTCCCCACCTTTTATCTCAGCAGGGGCGGTGAAACTCGTGACGAGATCAAGCGTCCTTATGATCCCGGGTTCATGTGGGGCGGGGGCGTGGAAGACGAAGGAGGTCTCTTCCTCTCTGGCGCTGCGATCCCTGCTTACGAAGTAAAGGTCACCGGTAAGCGGATCGACCAGCAGGGTTTCGCATTCGTGAGGACTGCCAGGAAAGCGGAAGGACAGGGTTTCCACTTTCTTCAGCGGCCGCGTGGTGGCGGAGCTTTTCCCATCAAGGAGGGGTTCCGGAACCCGGTAGACGGTGATTATACTGCGGCTCAGGTTGTTGTTGCCGGTATCAGCGACGTAAAGGTAGTCGGTCTTGGGCGCGGGTCCCGGTCCGATTGCGATGTCCTCCCAGTCGATGGCCCTGGCACCGGCAAGCGGGAATACGCCAAGGTGGGTGCCGTCCGTCTTCATGGCAAAGACCGCTGCGATTCCCCCCGAGTCGTTATGGGCCCAGATGACATCCGGGTTGCGCCTGCTTACCACGATCCCTGAGATCTCGGCAAGATCGTCGTGCTGGACATGGCCAGTCCTGCTGCCCGCCCCACGCCATGGCCCGAAGCCCGCCAAGTCAAATGACCACCACGCTACGCTGGCCACCAGGAGAACGAGAATGAGTTGGAAGAAACGGTCGTTTCTCAGTCTTCTGCCGACGAATCTACCGTGTTTGTCCAGTTTCATGGGGATCTGGTTTGCTTCTTCTCGGTTTGATCAGTTGGCCTCGGCGGATTAAACTCTCCCCGGATAATAGTACAACCTGTCAAGACTCATGGCCACTTATGTTTACGAAACGATCCCGGATAATCCCGACGAAAAGCCTCGCCGTTTCGAGGTGCAGCAGAAGATGACCGATGAACCGCTCTCTCACGACCCTGAAAGCGGCCTCCCGGTCAAGCGTGTCATCACGGGGGGGTCGGGCATCGTGACTCACGGGACGAGCATCCTCTCGATGCGCTCCCGGGGGTCGAAGTAGTGAAGGTTTTTCCGGGAAGAGGACAGGCAGAGTCAAGTGAGCCAATCTAATGCCCCGACCGGAAAATTAGAACGGGATGTAGCATGACCAGAGGAGAAGAGAGAGCGCAGGGAAAAACTCCGCCGCAATCCGGCCTGACAAGCGGAGTTTCCTGTCGTATCACGAACAGGTCCGGAGGACTCCTGCCCGCCATGTCTCGATCCCTTTCCATCTGCTCCGCCACCGTGGTTGCGATCTGGTTGATGCTCCCGCCTGCTCTTGCGGCAGAGGGTGCGCCCCGGAAGATGCCTCCTGCGGTCTCTCGCAACATTGATTTTGCCAAGGATGTTAAACCCATCCTGGCCCGCAGTTGCACCAAGTGCCACGCCAACGGAAAGCGCAAGGGGGGATTCAATATAGATCACATCCACACCTTCATCGGTGGGGGAGACAGCGGCCCGGCAGTTATCCCGGGGAAGAGTGCAGAAAGTCTCCTCATTGAACTGGTCCTCAGTAGCGACCCTGATGAACGTATGCCGGTCAAGGGGGACCCGCTGACTACGGGGGAGATTTCCATCCTGCGAGCCTGGATCGACCAGGGACTGAAGTGGGAGAAGGGGTTTACCTTCGCTGAATTTCGTAACGCCCCGGTGGCTCCGCGGAAGGTTGCGGTTCCGCCGGGTCCAGAACCAAATCCGGGTGATCGGTTTTTGTCAGGCTATTACAAGAAGGAGAATGTTTCAAAGACCGGGGCGGTGAGTGACGCCGTTTTTGCACGTCGGGTCTTCCTTGATGTTCTCGGGCTGCTGCCCACCCCGGCCGAAATGGAAGCTTTCAAGGCTGACAAGCAGTCCGACAAGCGGTCCCGTCTGGTGGGGGATCTCCTGGCCGACAGGCAAAACTACGCGGAACACTGGGTGACGTTCTGGAATGACAGCCTCCGCAACAGCTACACCCGTCAGTATCATGGAGGGGGAGGGAAGCCGATCACCGGCTGGTTGAAGGCCTCACTCTCCGAGAACAAGCCCTATGATCAGTTCGTGCGCGAGTTGATCAGTCCGGTGGGAGGCTCCGATGGATTCATCAAGGGAGTTGCCTGGCGGGGCACTGTCAACGCCTCCCAGGTCACGGAGATGCAGGCTGCCCAGAACGTGGCGCAGGTGTTCATGGGCCTGAATATCAAGTGCGCATCCTGTCACGATTCCTTCATCAACGATTGGACTCTCAAGCAGACTTACTCCTTTGCGGCGATATTTGCCGGAGGACCCCTCGACATCCATCGTTGCGACAAGCCAACCGGAGAGAAGGCGGATCCGGCCTTTCTGTATCCGGAGCTGGGCAGGATTGATCCTGCTGCGCCGCCGGGAAAACGCATCGAGCAACTGGCTGGAATCATGACTTCCCCGAAGAATGGGCGCCTCGCCCGCACCATGGTCAATCGTCTCTGGGCCATTTTCTTCGGGCATGGGCTGGTCGAACCGGTTGATGAAATGGACAACCCGACTTGGAACCAGGATCTTCTGGACTGGCTGGCAGTGGATTTTGCGGAACATGGATATGACTTGAAGCATACCATGAAGCTGTTGCTCACTTCACGGGCTTATCAGCGACCCTCCGTTGCCCTTGACCCGGATGCCGAAGAGTTTGTCTTCCGTGGACCGGTGGTGCGGCGAATGTCCGCCGAGCAGTTTCTTGACGGGTTGGACCAGGTTATCCTGGCCGCGAGTGATAAAACCGCTGGTAAGGATCCGGCTGCTGCGCGGGGTACGGGGCGAAAGCGCGCCGGGTCGCGAAACCTGGATCGGCTCATGCGGACTCTCGGGAGACCCAAGCGAGATGTGGTCGTTACCCGCCGGGAAAGCAGTGCCACCACGGCGCAGTTCATCGAGTTGTCCAATGGCAGGTCCGTTGCAGACCTGGTGGCACGGGGCGGAAAGGAGTGGTTGGATTCAGGGCGGACCCCGGAAGCCCTGGTGACTGCACTTTTCGCGAGTTCGTTCGGGCGAGCGCCCTTGAATGGAGAGCTGAAATCGGCCCTGGGCGTGGTAGGAAGTCCTGCAACCGCCAGGGGAATCGAAGATTTGCTGTGGATGCTCGTCATGCATCCCGAATTCCAGTTAATTCATTAAGCGCATATCCTGCAAAACAAGTGAGATGAGTAATCCAACCAACCGCCGCGACTTTCTTTCCTCCGCCTCGGCAGCCACCCTCGGTGCGCTGGCGGCCGGTTATCCTGCCACCACCGCTGCAGCCAGGGCCAAGGCTGGTTCGCTCAATTCCACTGCCGATACCGTGATTGTGCTCTGGATGGGCGGGGGAATGGCCAGCACGGACACTTTTGATCCGAAACGCTACGTCCCCTACGAGAAGGGTCTCGATCCAAAGAAGGTCCTTTCCACTTTTCCGGCGGTCGACACCGTGGTTGACGGTCTTCAGTTCACCGAGGGCCTGGAAAAGATCGGCAAGGTCATGGACCGCGGCACGCTTATCAAAACCTATCGCGCCGCTGATCTTGGTTTCATTCTTCACAGCCGTCACCAGTATCACTGGCATACCTCCTACGAACCGCCCCTCACGGTGGCTGCTCCGCATATCGGATCGTGGGTCTCCCGGACCCTCGGGCCACTCAATCCGGATCTTCCCGCCTTCATCGATATCGGGCAGACCTTTGATGGTGGCGAAAAGGAGTCCCTGAAGGCTTTCCACACGGCCGGGTTTCTCGGGAGTGAGTTCGGGCCCTTTTTCCTCGTGGAACCGGATCAGGCAGTGGAGGCCGTGAAGCCTCCCCCGGGAATGAGTGACGAGCGTTTTGCCAAACGTTACCAGGCCTACAAGAAGCTGCTTGCGGACAGTCCGATCCAGAAGCACGGATCCGGGCACCAGCGTGATTCCCTTCTCAAGTCGATCGACAACGCGCACCGCCTCCTGTCCAGTCCCAAGGCACGCAAGGCCTTCGACCTGAGCCTGGAACCGAAGGAGAGTTACGACACCTACAAGGTGGGGGGCCGTTTTGGACTGGGCTGTCTCCTCGCCCGGCGTCTCACGGAGGCGGGTGCCCGGTTCATCGAGGTGACCCATGGTTATTACCCGTTCAAGTACTGGGATACCCACGACAACGGGCATACCCGGATGAAGGAACTCAAGCAGATGATCGACGCGCCGATCGCCCAGCTCGTTCTCGACCTGGAAGCGCGCAAACTCCTCGACCGCACCCTCATCGTAGTGGCCAGTGAGTTCAGTCGTGACATGATGATGGAGGGCAAGCCTGAGAAAAGGGTCAAGGACCAGGTGAACGTGCCTCCCAGGATCGATGGCCTTCAGCACTACGGCATGCACCGTCACTTTACCGGTGCAGGGAGCGTTCTTCTCTTTGGCGGGGGAGTGAAGAAGGGATTTGTCTACGGTGAAACTGCGGATGAGCGTCCCTGCACGACCGTGAAGGACCCGGTCACCACCCAGCAACTGCACGCCAGCATCTACCGGGCCCTCGGGATCTCCCATGACCACCATTATGCCGTTGAGCAGCGTCCCTTCTACGTTACTCCGGACGGGGTGACCGAACCGATTATGGAACTGTTCGGGTAGCTTCTGGATTGTTGCGCCATAAACTCCTTGAAGGGGTCGTGCATCTTCCTACCGTGACTCCCATCATGCTTAAGAAATCCTTGCTCGTCCTCCTCGCGTCCCTGCTCCTGCCCGCCCTTGTCTGTGCAGGAGAGAAAGAAGAGGCACTTTATTCCAATGGGGTCATCGATCTTGGCCTTGTTGTCCGGGACCTCGATAAATCGGCCAAGTTTTACACCGAGGTAGTGGGGTTGAAGGAAGTCAATGGCTTCAAGGTTCCCGGGAAGGTGACCGGGGACTTCGGTCTTACCGACAACCAGGATGTCACGGCACGGGTCTTTGTTGCCCTGAATGCCGGGGGCAAGCCCTCCTCGAAAATCAAGATGATGGCCTTCCCCAAGGCCCAGGGTAAGGCTCCGGACCAGAAATACATCCACAGCACCCTCGGGGTCTCCTACCTCACCCTCTTTGTGACCGACATGGATGTCGTGATGACACGGCTCAAGAAGGCCGGGGTGAAGACCCTCGGGAAAACCCCAGCTGCTATTGGGGGATCCAATCTGTTGACCGTGTTCCGCGATCCCGACGGCAACTTCATTGAACTCATTGGTCCTTCCGGGAAGGGCGGCTAGCCGAGTTTTTCCACGAGGAGTCGTGGCTCCTTCGGGGGAGCGTTCCCGTGGCGGCGTTTAAGCTGAATCCCCGGTCATTCCGGCAGGGCGAAGGCCACCAGCATTCCGCCCCGGGGGCGGTTTGATTTGCCGCCTCCGGCAGAGATGACCACGAACTGGCGGCCATCCACCATGTAGGTGCTGGGTGTGGCGTTGCCTCCGAAGGGGAGCTTAGTTTTCCATAGAAGCTTTCCTGTGTCCTTGTCGAAGGCCCGGAAGGTTTCATCGGCGGTCGCTCCAATAAAGAGAACTCCGCCGGCGGTTACCACCGGGCCTCCATAGTTCTCGGTTCCGGTGGGAGGGATTCCACGCTTGGTGAGTTCAGGGTACTCGCCGAGGACAACCTTCCACTTGATCTCACCGGTATTGAGGTCGACAGCATTGAGAGTGCCCCAGGGCGGTTTGATGGCAGGGTAGCCCTCCGGGTCGAGGTAGCGCCGGAATCCTCCGAAGGCGTAGGAGGGTTGGGCAGACTGCTTCTTCTTCTGTCCGGCGCGGGGGGGAACGTTGAGGACGTAGTCGAGGATGGCCTTGCGCTTGTTCTCCGGCATGGAAGCGTAGGGTGGCATCCGTCCCGCCCCCTCGCGGGTGATCTTTTCAATTTCGGCGCGGGACTTGCGCTTGCCGATATCAAGAAGGGGAGGGAAGCCGGCGGCCACGTTGCCCTTACGATCGACTCCGTGGCAGGCGCTGCAGTTGATCAGATAGTCACGTTCGCCGCCAGCGAGTCCGGTTCCATCCGCCCGTTTGGTTTCGATCATCTGCACGATCCAGGGCATCTCATTGATGTTGACGTAGTAGATGCCATCCGGATCCGCCGCTCCCCCTCCCCATTCCATTCCTCCATCGAAGCCCGGAAACATGATGGTCTCCTTCAGGCTTGGAGCGGGAAAAGGGCCAAAGTTGGGGGATGCGCGAATGCGATCGAGGGTCAACTGGTGAGT
Organism: Roseibacillus sp.; assembly: GCA_022448985.1. Taxonomy (GTDB): domain Bacteria; phylum Verrucomicrobiota; class Verrucomicrobiia; order Verrucomicrobiales; family Akkermansiaceae; genus Roseibacillus_B. The sequence goes on along the minus strand of JAKVCR010000089.1, from coordinate 240 downwards.
GGCGGGAGAGATGTTGGATGCGTCAGCTTCGGTATAGCGCTGGCGCATGAGGGGTGCGGGCCTGGTGGGAAAGGGCTGGGTAGGCCAGGCTTTTTCTCCCACGAGGTCGGATTGGGGAACAGGACGTTCCTCGATAGGCCAGAGGGGCTCCCCGGTGACACGGTTGAATGCGAAGAGGAGTCCGTGTTTCGTTCCCTGGGCTACGGCATCAATCTTTTTACCATCGTGGGTGACGGTCAG
>JAKVCR010000088.1 GCA_022448985.1 Roseibacillus sp. | reverse complement strand
GACCACGATCCCGGCCGCCTCCCTGAAATACGGAGCCCTCAACACGATTGCGGTGGAGGTCCACCAGTCGGGCCCCACCAGCAGTGACCTCCACCTCGATCTCCAGCTCACGGGACTGGCCGAGGGCGAGAAGCCAACCCTCGACCCCTACCGGGAGGGCATGCGTGCCCTCCAACGCGGCAATGCGGAGGAGGGGGCCCGTCTGCTGGCCCAGATGGCACCGGACCATCCCGAGTATGCCCGCACCATGGCGATGCTCGGGTGGCAGGTCTTCGCCGAGGGGCTCGGCCAACCGAAGCGCGGATTGCCTTTCGTCAAGAAAGCCTACGAAGTGGCCCCCACGGACCGGCAGGTCGTGCGTTCCTACATCAAGACCCACGTTCTTTCCGGGGTTCTCTTCGACCCCGCGGCCATCGCCCGGGAGCGGAGCAAGACGGTTGCCGCCGAACACAAGTTCCTCGTCACCAAGCCGGAACTGAGGGACTCGGAACTCATCCCCCGCAAGGATCTGGAAGAGGACCTCGACTACCTTGAGCACGTGCTGGCGACCTGTTTCTCCTACCTTGAGCTGCGCCCGGTGGACTACCGCGGGGCCCTCGATGCCATCCGGGGGTCCCTTGCGGAAGAGACCTCTCTCAACCAGTTCCGCCTCCAGCTGGCCAAGCTGATCAGCCTCTTCTGCGACGGCCACGCCCGGCTTGCCTCCCCCCATGCTGAATACATGCCCCGGGGCTATGCCCCCTACGTGGCCGGAAGCTACAAGGACCGGGTCTACCTCTCCGACGGGAAGGAGTTCCTGGACCAGAAGTATCCCTACGTGAAGACCATCGACGGACGCCCGGTCGCGGAGTGGATGAAGGTGGCTTCCTATATCGTGGTCAAGGAGTCTCCCCAGTGGAGGCTGCGCCAGTCCCTCCAGATGCTGGCCTACGTGAACTACATCCGGGCCGAGCTCGGGCTCCCGCGCAAGGAGACCATCGCCCTTGAGCTCGAATCCGAGGACCGGAAGAGCACCCGCAAGATGGAGGTCGACATTGCCCGGCGCCCGAAAAGGGGAGTGGAATTCCCGGATGGGGAGAGCCGCCGGATCGGGGAGGTCGGCTACATCAGGCTCCCCCAGATGACGGGGAGCGCCCGCTTCCTCTCCCAGCTCGACCGGTGGATGAGCAGGTTCAAGGACACCAGGGGGATGATCATCGACGTGCGGGGCAACCCGGGGGGCTCGAAGAACATCCTCCTGACTCTCATGCCTTACTTCCTGAAGCCCGGAGCCCCGATGCGCATCATCGAATTCTCGGCCTACCGCAAGCCCATGGAGCTCCCCAAGCCGATGCCGGACGGCTTCAACATGTCGACCATGTCGGCTCAGCCGGTCACCTCCTCCCACTGGAAAACAGCGGCCCAGCGCACGTTCATCGGAGCCGCCATCAAGGCCTTCAAGCCGGCCTGGCCGCTTCCAAAGGGCAAATTCAGCGACTTCTATGTCCTGGCCTTCGACTCCACCATGAACCCGGAGGCCTACTACTACGACAAGCCCCTCATCATCCTGCAGGACAGTGGCTCCTTCAGCGCCAGCGACATTTTCCTCGGCGGGTTCAAGGGCCTGCCCAACACCACCCTGATGGGAACCGCGAGCGGGGGAGGAAACGGGTGGATGGAAAATTACACCCTGCCCAACACCGAGCTTGAAGTGGTCCTGTGCCAGACCGCGAAGTTCCGACCCACCGGGGAGCCCTACGATGGTCTCGGCGTTCCTCCCGACGTGGTCATGGAAGCCACCCCGCAGGACCGGATGGGGCAATCAGACACCCTCCTTGAGGCCGCGCTCAAGCGCCTCACCAAGTGAGCAATGGCGCAGGGGAGAGGCCCTACAGCTTCAACCTCACGCCCAGGATGACGTGCTTCTTCATTTCGATCACCGTATCCCCCCCGATCTGTTCCTCATAACTCAGGGTCATGGCCAAGTTGTCGCTGAAGCGGTAGCCGGCCACAACTTCAAGGTAGTCGGAGTGCTCTTCCGGGAGGTCGTCGGGACTCCAATTGGTTGTGGTGTCGATCGCGAAGATCCGTGAGTAATTTGCTCCGAAAAACCAGGCGCCTGGTTCCCAGCAAATGCCTGCGTTCGCCAGGATCCCATCGGTCTCGCTGCCTCGCCGCAGGATATTCTGCCAGTTGTAACCCCCGGCGAGGTGCAGGGAGAGCTCCTCGGTAAGATCGGTCCTCCAGTCCAGGGTCAGGCGAAAATTCTGGTAGATATCAAAGTCCGCAACCTCATAGCGGCCATTCACGCCCAGCCGATCGGTGTATTGGTACTCCAACCCGGCCATGAAGCCTTCCCCGTCGGCAGAGTAGCTCTCGCCCGCGCTGGACAACGCCTGCCGCACTGCCGGCAGCGCAATTTCTCCCAGCCCA
>JAKVCR010000087.1 GCA_022448985.1 Roseibacillus sp. | reverse complement strand
CAACATCTCCGTCAGACCGCTTGCCGAGAAACCGCCACAACTGGAGGTGCTTGAAGACATCTTCTGGGCCATTCTCAACTCGAAGGAATTCATCTTCAATCACTGATGACAGAACGCCTTCAGCATCGTCCTCTGGTCAGGGACTGCCTTGTACTGATCACCGGGACAGCCCTCCTCTCTTCGCTGCAGGCAGCGGGGAAAGTCACTTACGACGATGATATCCTGCCCATTTTCGAGTCCGCCTGTCTGAACTGCCACAACCCGGACAAGAAGAAGGGCGACCTTGATCTCTCCAACTACACAGGGGTGATGGCCGGCGGCTCCGGGGGATCGATCGCCAGTCCTGGCGATGGAGCAGGTTCGAAACTCTACGCCTCCATTACCCACACCGCCGAACCCTTCATGCCTCCCAAGGGGGATAAACTTGCCAAGAAGGACGCCGACCTCGTGCGATCCTGGATCGATGGTGGCCTGCTGGAAAACAAGAGCTCCAAGGCAAAGAAGTCGAGTGGACCCAAGATCGCAAAACTGGACGTCGACCCCTCCGCTAAGCCGGAGGGACCTCCGCCCATGCCTGAGAATCTCAATCTTGAACCGGCGGTAACATCCTCCCGCAACACGGTCGTCAACGACATGGCCTGTAGCCCCTGGGCTCCCCTTCTCGCCGTCACCGCACAGAAGCAGATTCTCCTCTACAATACGGACACCCTCAAACTGGCTGCCATCTTCCCCTTCCCCAAGGGCTTCCCCGAAACAGTCTCCTTCCACCCCACCGGCAAGTATCTCATGGCAGGTGGTGGAATTGCCGGCAAGTCGGGCACGACCTACACCTGGGACATCACGACCGGGAAAATGCTCATGACGAATGGACGCGAGTTCGATTCCGTCCTGGCTGCCAGCCTCCGTCTTGACCTGGGAGGCGTGGCTCTCGGCGGTCCCTCCCGGCTCATCAAGCTCTGGGACACCCAGACCGGGGAGGAAATCAAGTCGATCAAGAAGCATACCGACTGGGTCACCGCCCTCTCCTATTCGCCGGACGGCGTTCTCCTTGCCACTGGTGATCGCAATGGCGGGGTGTGGGTATGGGAAGCACAGACGGGAAATGAGTTTCACACCCTCCGCGGCCACAGCAGCGGTATTACTGCAATTTCCTGGCGAGCCGACTCAAATATCGTCGGCACCGCCTCTGAAGATGGACAGTTGATCTTCTGGGAGATGAACAATGGCGGACAGGTCAAGAAGTTCACCGCCCATGGCGGCGGAACGCTTTCCCTCGACTACGCCCGCACCGGTGAATTCGTCACCTCCGGACGCAACCGCGAAGTGAAGATCTGGAAGGCCGACTTCAATCTGAAGAAAAGCCTGCCGCCTTTCAGTGAAATGGTGGTCGAGACTGCCATCACGCAGGATGGCAAGCGGATCTTCACCGCGGACTGGAACGGCGTGATTGAGGCCTGGGACGCCAATACATTCGAGAAACTGGGCCAACTGAGTGGCAACCCTCCCCGAATTGCCGACCGCATCGTGGTGCTGCAGAAGGAAATCGCTTCGGTCCCGGAGGCCACCGCAGCCGCCAAGGCAACCTTCGAAACTGCCCAGAAAGCCGTGGCTGATGCCAAGGTTTCCCTTGCCAAGACCACTGCCGCGCACACTGCCACGGGGAAGCGAATCAGTGACCTCACGGCGGAAAAGGACAAACTTGCAGCCGCCCTTTCCAAGGCCGATACCTCGATCAACGCCCTCGGATTGAACATCCGGGACGAAAAATCCAAGGCCCTCACCCAGGCCCGGGACCGATCTGCGGCACACAAGGAAGCAATCGCGAGGACAGATGCCGAAGTGAAGCAATTTGCGATTGCCCCCCTGGAGGAAACCGAGAAGAACCTCGCTGTCGAGGCCGAACGCCTGCGCAGCGAATCAGAGGCAAACCCCGAGGACGCAAACCTGAAACAGCAGGCTGAGGATGCCGCCAGGCAACTGGCAGACCACCAGTCCAAGCTCGCCGAGACGCGCAACAGCCTCGCGGGCGTCCAGTCAAAACTGGCTGAACTGAAGCAACAGAACCAGGCCATCGCTTCCAACATGGAGGAGGCTCGCAAGGCTCTTGAGGCTGCGAACAAGGAGTTGCAATCCCTCAATTCCTCCCGCAAGGAAACTAGTGAAAAGGTGGCTGCCGTGAATGCAGGACTGCAGGAGGCTAACAAGCAACTTCCGGTCCATCAGGGCGCCCTCAAGGCCGGGCAGGACAATCTGGCCGCCAGGGAAAAGGCTCTCGCCGGACCCAAGGCCGCCTTTGAAAAGGCCCAGGCCCACGAGGCCTCCCTCAAAGGCGATCTCAAGTTCTGGCGGGCCGCCGAGGTGAACGCCCAGGTTCTGGTGGTCACTGAGAAGCGTGATACGCTCAAAGCTGCCCAGGAGGAAGAAACGACCGCGGCAGATTCCATCGCCGGTCAACTGGAGGAGTTCCGCTCCGAACTCAGCAACATCGAAACCCGTAAGGGAGAATTGACCTCCCAACTCGATAAACTGGGAGAGGAGGTTGCCTCCCTGAGAAAGTCGCTGGCGGAACGCAAACCACTCCTGGATGAGTCGGAACGGGAAACCAAGGCCCTTCAGGACCGCTATCAGGAACTTCTCAAATAGTGGAGAGCTGCGGCGCCCCCGTTATTTCCTCGTCGCCCCGGTCCCCTTCCTGATCCTGTATCCGGATAACCGGTGCGAAAAACGATAAAACCGAACTGAGGGCCTCGGATTGCAAAGCGTCCGGTTGTTCACATGACCTCCTGCCGGTCCCTTGACACGGGAATCATTCGGCGAAACACTCTTCCTCGACAGGGGAGCCCACCGATCGCCGGGCTGAGAGTTTCCGACGCGCGGAATACACCCTCCGAACCTGATGCGGGTTATGCCGACGCAGGGAGTCTGGAACCAAAAGACCAACTTCCTTCGCCACGCGGTCCCGCGTGGCGATTCTTATTTCAAGAGACAAACGGTCATGATCAGCCCCGAAGAAAATGGAACAAGTCAGCCGGTGAAGAGCCTCTTCCCCGCATCCTCCCGCATCTACGTCAAGGGCACTCTCCATTCCGGACTCCGTGTCCCTCTTCGGGAAATCGCCCTCGACGAAACCAGTCATCCTGATGGTCGTGTGGAACAGAACCAACCCATCCGGGTCTACGACTGTTCCGGCCCCTGGGGAGACCCCGACTTCAATGGCGAGGTGACCGAGGGACTGCCTGCCCTGCGTCAGGAATGGATCCTGAAGCGTGGTGATGTGAAGGAATACGAGGGCCGTGGTGATCGTCCAGAAGACAACGGTTACCTCTCCGAGGAACACGCACGCAAGTTCAACGAAAACAAGGAGGCCAGGAACAAGCTGAAAGAGTATCCCGGCCTCAAGCGCAGGCCTCTCCGCGCCGTCGATCACCCTGTCACCCAGCTCTGGTACGCGCGGCAGGGTATTGTCACGCCCGAGATGGAGTTTATCGCCATACGCGAAAATCTCGGCCGGGCTGCCGCCTTCCGGGCCTCCCACGACAGCTATCCGGATACCCCCGGCACCCTGAACACCACTCCGGAGGGCTACAATATGCCGCGCCCTTCCGAAATTGATCCTCTCAAGCAGGTTCCACGCAACACCCTCAACCACCAGCATCCGGGCCAGAACTGGGGAGCAAATCTCCCGGACTCCATCACTCCCGAATTCGTCCGGGACGAAGTGGCAGCCGGTCGCGCCATCATTCCCAGCAATATCAACCATCCCGAGGCCGAACCGATGATCATCGGGAGGAATTTCCTCGTGAAGATCAATGCCAACATCGGCAATTCGGCAGTGGCTTCCACCATTGACGAGGAAGTGGAAAAGATGCGGTGGGCCACCAAGTGGGGTGCGGACACCGTGATGGATCTCTCTACCGGAAAAAACATCCACGCCACCCGCGAATGGATCATCCGGAATTCACCTGTTCCCATCGGCACCGTTCCTATCTACCAGGCCCTCGAAAAGATCAACGGGCGCATTGAGGACCTTACCTGGGAACTTTTCCGGGACACTCTTATTGAACAGGCTGAGCAGGGGGTGGACTACTTCACCCTCCATGCCGGGGCTCTCCTCCGTTTCGTGCCACACACCGCCCGCCGCATGACTGGTATCGTCTCAAGGGGAGGGTCCATCATGGCCAAGTGGTGCCTTCATCATCACAAGGAGAATTTTCTCTATACGCATTGGGACGAAATCTGCGACATCTGCGCCGCCTACGATGTGAGCTTCTCGATCGGCGACGGCCTGCGCCCTGGATCCATCGCGGACGCCAACGATTATGCCCAGCTGGCCGAACTGGAAGTGCAGGGGGAACTCACTACCCGGGCCTGGGACAAGGGATGTCAGGTCATGAATGAAGGGCCCGGCCATGTCCCCATGCACCTTATCCAGGAGAACATGCAGAAACAGATCGAATGGTGCCACGGAGCCCCCTTCTACACCCTCGGACCACTCACCACTGATGTAGCTCCCGGTTACGATCACCTCACCAGCGGAATCGGAGCAGCCATGATAGGATGGTACGGATGCGCCATGCTCTGTTACGTCACACCCAAAGAACATCTCGGGCTTCCGAACCGCGACGACGTCCGAGAAGGCGTGATCACCTATAAGGTTGCCGCCCACGCCGCTGACCTGGCCAAGGGGCATCCCGCCGCTCAGGAGCGCGACAATGCCCTCTCCAAGGCCCGCTTCGAATTCCGCTGGAACGACCAGTTCAATCTCTCCCTCGATCCCGACAAGGCCCGGTCCTTCCACGACGAAACCCTTCCCCAGGAGGGGGCCAAGACCGCGCACTTCTGCTCCATGTGCGGACCCACCTTCTGCTCAATGAAAATCACTGAGGACGTGCGCAAGTATGCCGAGGAACGTGGGATTACCGCTGAGTCGGCAATGGAGGAGGGAATGCGTGAAAAAGCGCAGGAGTTTGCTGAAGCAGGCGGAGAAATCTATGGGTGACAGGCAGGCGGGGCGTTCTCGCTTCGTCTTGCCCTTCAGCCAGAATACAAAGCAGCTGGCATGATATTACCCCCGCAGGCTCACCCCTGCAACAGGGTCCGCAGATGCTTTTCAAACTCACCGAGATCCGCTTCCGTTGGCTGGTAGCCGGATGTTTCGGGATCAAGACCCGGGCGGCCATACTCATCGATCAACCAGATCGCCTTTTCCCCATCACTGAAGGTGACCGTGCCACTGATGACTGAACCAGGCCGCGAGATTTCGTCAGTGGTCACCTGTACCGAACCACCCGGACTGTCTGCCTCCCCAACTTCCGCCTCCCCGGGATCAACAATCACGGCCTCCTCTCCGGCGGCCGGTTCCACCTCCTCCGGTTCTGGTGACCCATCATCATCGGCCTCCGATATGATCTCGATGCCAAGATCAAGAACGAGCAACCGGGTATCCATATAGGTCACGTTCAATCCAAACTGCCCCTTGAGCCGCTTCTGGATATCGGACAAATCCGACCCTTCCTCGGCCCACTGCTTCATGGCCGAGACCTGTTCTTCCGTGAGATTACCTGCGCTGATCATCTGTGATGCCCTGATCCTGATGGGTCCCCGCCAAAGCGGAAGAAACTTATCGAGTTCTCCTCCCGAACCTTACCGGCGCCCGGGGGGGCCTCTGAAGCCGCCTCGGCCAACCTCTTCTCCCGCCGCCGCCCGCTCAGCCATATCGGAAATTCTTTGACGTGATTCCTCGCCGATCGCTTCGGTGGTCTCAAGGTATTGCAGGGTAGCCTGGGGATCCTGTCGGGCCCATTCGTAGGCCACCCTCGTCACGGCACGCTGCCGGCTCTCCTCTCCCGAAATGCTTTCAGCCAGCCTGATCGTCTCGGCCGGGGGAGCATCCCGGTTGCCGTAAACATATCCCTGCACAGCGTTGTCCCTTACCTCTCCGGCAGCCTGAGAGTCAATATACTCAAGAACTCGCTCAGGATCCTCTCGCGCGAGGGCACCAACAACACGACCAATACCCTCTTCCACAGCGCCCTCGCTGCCAGACTCCGTCAACCATTCAAACGCCGAGGGAGCATCCTGCCGGGCCCATTCCCTGCTCACCTCCGCAACCAGCTCATCGCGTTCTTCGCTCGCTGGAAGTTTCGCAGTTTCCCGAGCCGCCTGAGAAGGACTGGCATTCGCCAGAGATTCAATGGCCGCGAAGCGGGCCTTCGACTGCCCCTCACTCAAGCTATTGATCCACCGGTCTGCGGCAGCGTAATCACTGATGGCCCACGATGCTGCAATTGATTCATACGCATCACCTCTATCATTGTCATCAAGGGTCGCCGCCATCTTCAGGGCCGCCTCGGGATCCTGCTGCGCGAGTTCGTTAAAGATACCCGAAATCGCATCGCCAGCCTCGCCACCTTCCAGGCTCCGCGCCCACTTGAGCGCTGCTTCCGGATTCTGCTTGGCCCACTCACCCGCAATCATCGCTGCAGTGTCGCCTCTCCCTCGCCCGCCTGGGCCCATCCCGAATTCGTTCGGATCATTTGTATACTCGCGAGCCAGTCCTTCCGGGTTGGAGGCCGCCCACCCGGAAACCGCCCCGGCCCGGGCCATGAACATTTCCGGGAAGCCCATCTGGCGACTCCGCTCCCAGGATCCCTGAGGATCAGTTTCCGCCCAGCGCGAGAAAAGCAGGTTCATCGCAAGCATACGCTGCGACATGGGCAGCCCCTGCAACTTCTGGACCTCGGACTCAAATTGATCCGGATCGAGCTCGGAGTAGTACTCGAGCAGACTCATGATGCGGTTGGTCTGGCCAGGCTCGGAGAGAATCTCGCGCAGTCCACCCGACGACTTGCCACCCCGCGAAGGCGCCGGCACCGACGATTGAGTCGTCCCTCCGGATCTTCCGCTGACAGATGATGTGCGAGCCGGACGATCACCGCTTTTCCCGGCGCCCTCCGACTTCTCCTCCTTGTTCCCCGCTCCCACGAGATAACCGCCAACCCCACCAATAAGAAGGGTAGCCACCGCAATCAGTATATTCGAATTCATAGGCTTTAAATGCTCCCAATAAAACTCAATGACGACCAAAAAGTTGCAAAGTTATGCGGCATTACAGCCCCCAGCGCCGAATTTCGGATAGCCGCGCTCACTCCCAGAAGGAAAAAACTGCCAGTCTTGTCAGTCCGACTGCCGTCCACCATCGTTCCCCGCGTGCCGAACGAACGAACCTACCGGATCCTTTTCGTGTGCTGGGGCAATATCTGCCGGTCCCCGGCAGGTGAAAACGTCTTCCGGCACCTGCTCAGCGAAAGCGCCCTCGCCAACCGGATTGAATGTGACTCCGCCGGGACCATCGACGCCCATGCCGGCAAACCACCCGACAACCGCATGCGGGAGACCCTTGAACAGCGCAACATTCCCGTCGAGGGTGCTGCCCGGCAGATCACGAGGGAGGACTTCGGGGATTTCGACCTCATTCTCACCATGGACGACTTCAACCGGCAGGAAGTCCTCTCTGTCGCTCCCGATGCGTCGGCCCGCGCAAAGGTGAAGCCTTTCACCGAGTTCTGTGAGAATCACGAGGCAAGCGAAGTTCCTGATCCCTACTATGGGGGTTCCTCGGGATTCGAGCTCGTGGCTGACCTCATCGAGGATGGTTGCCAGGGAGTGCTTGCTCATATCGAGGCACAACTCTCCTGAGATGAGCGACCTCGACGAAATCCGCAGGGCCATCGCAAAGGAGACCGGACAGGAAACTACGGGACCCCCACAGGCAATCGGGGGAGGTTGCATTAACGAGACCTTTCGACTCGGGAACTATTTCATCAAAAACAATGCTCCCGACCGCCTCGACATGTTCGAGGTGGAACGCCTCGGCCTCGATGCCCTGCGCGCCACTGGAACCGTCCGGGTGCCACAACCTATCTGTTCCGGGACATCCCCCGGGCAGGCATTTCTCGTCCTGGAGTTCCTCCCCCTCGGAAGAGCCCGCTCCTCCTCCCAGGCCAGGCTCGGTCAGCAACTGGCTGAGCTTCACCGGACAACTTCAGAATACTTCGGCTGGGAACGGGACAACTTCATCGGTGCCACCAGACAACCGAACACTCCTACGGATTCGTGGGTCGATTTTCTCCGGGAGCAGCGACTCGGCCATATGCTCCGGCTGGCCGGGGACTGCGGATTTTCCTTCCACGATGCCGACACCCTTCTCGATCATCTCGATCGCTTTTTCGAGGAACCCCCTCCCCCTTCCCTCCTGCACGGTGACCTCTGGAGCGGCAACGCCGGGGCCCTGGAGAATGGAGATCCGGTCATCTTTGATCCAGCCGTCTACTTTGGAGACCGGGAGGCTGATCTGGCCATGACGCGGCTCTTCGGGGGATTTGGCCCGTCATTCTACCAGGCCTATGAGGACGTCTGGCCTCTACCTCCCGGCCACGAAGTGCGGGTGGAACTCTACAATCTCTACCATGTCCTCAATCATGCCATCCTCTTCGGCGGCAGTTACGCCCGCCAGGCACAGGCCATGATCGAGTCCCTGCTCGGCCACCTGTAGGCCACCCGCTTCCGGGTGAGACTTTCTTCACTTACCGGCCGCAATCGTCCCGCTGGAAAGCTTGCCTTCCTTCCCCATTAACTGGGTGGCGAGAAAGGCTCTCACCCGCCTCGTCAGTTCCTCACTGCGGAAGCCATGACCTGCCCCATCCATTGTGATGAATACGAACTCCACCCCTTCTTTGCTGAGGCGCTCGCTGAACTCGACCGATTGCTGATAGGGCACCAGTTTGTCCTTCGTTCCGTGCGCGAGCAGCATGGGGGCATCTCCTGCGCTCACGTGAGTGACCGGAGAGGCGTTGACTGCAACTTTCTTCACCTCCTGCAGGGCTCCTCCCACCAGTTTCCCTTCCGGCGAGTCCGCGGCGCTGTGTTTGATCGAACTGGGATAATCGTCCATGGTCAGCAGGTTCGAAGGTCCGAAATAATTCACCACGCAGGTCACTCCTGATTCCTGGTCGAGGTGCTTTCCAAGTTTCCCTTCCAGTCCGGGCACATCCCCGGAGACCCCGAGCATTCCCACCAGATGCCCCCCCGCACTGGTCCCCCATACCGCAATCCGGCTGGCATCGTACCCATACTCCCCGGCGTGGGCCTTGAGCCAGCGAATGGCCGCCTTGCAATCGTGAATCTGGGCCGGCCAGCTGGCTTCGTTGGTCAGCCGGTAATTGATTGCCGCTCCTGCAAACCCGGTCTCCTCAAGAAACGGACGTAACCGGCCGAAACCACCGTCCTTGCTCCCGGCCCTCCAGCCCCCACCATGAATATAGACCACGAGGGGGCGGGGGTTGGCGGATTTTTCCCGGGGCAGAAAGAGGTCGAGCATCTGCCGTCGGTTACCCTCTCCTACATAGTCCTGGTTGCGCACCGTGCGGTAATCCGGATGAGCCTGCTGTTTCCCTTCGCCTCCACTTCGCCGGTTCACAAAGGCGAGATGCTCCTTCAGGGAAATGGCCCCGTCGCGATTGGTATCAACCCTCTCAAAATGACGCCGCGCATTGGCTGGAAGTTCGTCTTTCTGGAGCTTCCCGTCCTTGTTCTGGTCCCACTCCTTGAAACGATCAGCGTGGACAGGAAGGACAAGGAAAGCGGCGACTGCGACAAGGACGAACGATTTCATTGGAGATATAACCGTCCAGAGAGCCAATAGTAGCGCGCAATAATTGCGCGAGCTTCATGAACTGTTACCCCTTATCGGTATTTACGGTAGTGAGAGGAGGCAGGGGAATCTCTCTCATCTCACTTCAAGCGGTGCAGGATCTCAACATTGAGGGATTCATAGGCCACAGCCTTGACGATGCCGCTTGGCGGGAACAGGGGTATGGGATAGCCCTCGATCGGAACGCAGGCATCACCAAAGGCCACACCGAGATCAAGGCGATCTGGATAGTTGAAATGAGAAGAAAAATCGGCCCTCGGGTTTTCCGCGGTCATCAATAGCACCCGGCTCTTCTTCAGCTTGAACAGATCGTCGACCTTGGGGCTGAGACCAAAGGAACCCAGTCGAAGCACAAGCCCTCCAACTGGAGCGTTCTTCCTGAAATTATCAAGCTGGGACTGCACGTTCTCATGCACTTCAATATTATCCGCCCAGGCCGAATCGGAATACTTCCCGATGTAATGCATCACCATGTGGCCGCTGGAAGCCACTACTGTCCGGCGACCAGCCCTGGATTCAGCAGCAATTACGTCAGCAAAGCGGTCGATGGCTGGCAACTGGGTGTTTTCCAGGGCCAGCAACTGGGAGCGAATCCGATTAAGGAAGGCCTTGCCCAGCACCCCCTTGGGAATGGGAGCAACAGACATGTTCTTGTGATATTTCACCTTCCGAAAAAACCGATCGGACCAGTCACGGCCATCGACCATGCCCCAGCTTTTCCACATCGGAGGCATCCTTCCCTTGCGGGTGTGGGCGGCAATGGCTTCGGCCATCCAGACCCATCCGGCCACCGCCCCGACAACGTGGTTCAGTTTACCCGGGGTTTGATCCTTCGGCTCAGTGTTGAGGTCGATCCAGGCGTCACATAGCTTTGCGTGATCAGCAAGTTGCGGATTCCGTTTGGAACCAAAGCCGAGAACGAATTGCCCCGCCGCCTTGAATTGTTGCAGGCGCTTCAAGTCATTGGGCTTGGGATCGGCGTCCCATGCCACCACCGCTAAATCCTGCGCCTTTTCTGTTTCGGTGCGGAGTTTCTTGTCCTTCCATGGCCGATCGAAACCAATGTGCATGAGGCCGCCACTGCGTCCGATCAGTTCCTGCTCCAAGGTGGCCCCCAGCCAATGAAACCCGACCAAGCCGCCGCGCTCGTAACGCTCCGCGGTCATTTCTCCCAACTTTGTGAACTGGGGAAGATCCTTCTCGATGCGATCCAGTTGCTCGTGAAGAGAACGGAAATATTTCCCGGCTGGCTTGGTCGCTGGCTCCTTCGCACGGAAGGCATCGATCTTGAGCAAGGTGAAGGGATAGATGATGGTGGCGTAAAGGGTGTTGTCGCGGGTCGCTATCAGCGCCATGTGGTTATGCAACGGCGTCATGGTGCCATCGGGCAAGGTATGGTAGCCATGGCTCCAAGGCGGCTTCTTGCCGTTGTCCGGCTTGAAATTGAAGAAGTCGGGGTTCTTCACCGCGAGGACCCCGAGGTCCTCATGCTGGCGCTTCTCAGGATCATAACGGCAGAGATGGTGCAACTTGCCTTTGCCGAACCCGGTCGTGTTGTTGACGCTGATCAGGGTGTAGATGTTTCCATCCGGGGCAATCGTCAGTGCGCTGCGCGAATCAGGGTTCTCCCCCTTGAGCATGAGCCCGTGGTTCACCCCCTTCACCTTGTTGCCTTTGGACGAGAGGTCGATGGAAATCAGGCCGGCATCATTCATCAGGATCAGCCAGGCCGTGTGACCATCCGGAGACAGGTTCCAGGTGGGAATCGCTGATTGATTCTCACGCACAAAAAGTTCCCCCCCGACCTCGATGGGACGCTGCGTCACCTTCTTGGCGACTGGGTCGTAGGTTGCCAGTTGGAAATCCTTGGTCAGGGAGTGGGCCCGTCCCTCACCGTCCACCAGGGTGGTGGCATAAGGGGTGAGCATGGGGCCCAGTTCACTGAATTTCTTGGCGGAAAAGTCATAGAGCATCCAGTGCTGATCCTCGCAGGTAACGATGTAGGCCAACCCTCGTGACTCGTCTGCCACGACATCGGCAATACCCTGCCTCTTATAGGGAATACCAAGATTACGGGCGGTGTCGTTACGCGGATCATAAGTGATGAAATAACCTCCCGGGTATTCGGAAGTGTCCCCCTTCTGTCGATAGCCCTGCTTGGTTCCGGCATAAATCACGCCACTGGGTCCGACATGGTTACGGGTGTGAAACTTGGCTTGGGCGGCGTAGCCCTTCGCATTCAA
>JAKVCR010000086.1 GCA_022448985.1 Roseibacillus sp. | reverse complement strand
CCGGGAGCAGTCCATTCCCGATCATGGCAAGGACGAATAGGGCGCTGGTCTGGTTCAGGGGTAAAGATCTCCGGCTTGCAGATCATGGCCCCCTCGTCCGCGCCATGGAGGCCGGGGAGGTTATCCCCGTCTTTGTTTTCGACCCGTACTTCTTCCACCCGCTCCGGGCACGGAAACTGCCCCACCGTATACAGTTTCTGCTCGAGAGCATCGCAAATCTCTCAACGAACCTCTCCTCCCTTGGAAGCAAGCTCGTCTGCCTTCCTGGGCGAAGCGTAGAAGTAATTCCAAGAATTGCCGAGACCTGGGGGGTCTCCCGGGTCATTGCCCATCGATGGGTGGAGCCGTTTGGCCGGGTCCGTGACACACGGATCGCCAAGGCTCTGCCGGTTCCCCTGGAGCTTCACGAAGGAGAAACCCTCCACCCTCCCGGGCTTCTCCGCACCGGGAAGGGCGCCCCCTATTCTGTCTTCACTCCATTCTCCCGCGCCCTGCGCCGGGAAGCGGAAATCGCACGACCGCTCGCCCCACCCCGGGTCCTTGGCCCCGTCCCCCCTGTCGCGCTCGCAGATCACGAGACGATGCCGACTCTCGCGGATTTGGAAATTACCCCGAACCCCAACCTCCAGCGCGGGGGGGAGGCCGCGGGCCAGAAACGCCTGGCCGCTTTTTTGGCGGAACGTGCCGCCCACTATGCCGAGGGCCGGGATCAGCTAGGCGCAGAAGTAACAAGCAGACTCTCGGCCGATCTAAAGTTCGGCACACTTTCGGTCCGCACCGTCTGGCGGGCTGTACATGACAGCCATCGCGTCAATTCCGCCGAGTCCGTGGAAAAGTTTTCGACAGAATTGATCTGGCGGGACTTCGCCTACTCCTCCCTCTGGGACCGGCCTGAACTGCTGAAGGCTCCCTTCAAATCCGACTGGATCGGATTCCCGTGGCGTTGGGACCCCGGTGAGTGGGAGGCCTGGGCCAAAGGCCAAACGGGCTATCCGATCATTGACGCAGCCGCTCGCCAGCTCATCGAAACCGGCTTTGTACACGGTCGCGCGCGCATGATCACGGCCAGCTTCCTCTGCAAGCATCTCCTTATGGACTACCGGCGCGGGGAGGCGCATTTCATGCGCTACCTGACCGATGGCGACTGGGCCCAAAACAACGCTGGCTGGCAATGGTCCGCCGGCTGCGGCTGCGATGCCCAGCCCTACTTCCGGGTGTTCAATCCCGTCTCCCAGGGGGAACGGTTTGACCCTGAAGGCAAATATGTCCGGCGGTGGTTGCCTCGCCTCGCCAAGTTGCCCAGCCGTTACATCCATCACCCATGGACCGCCCCCCCGCACGTTCTGGCCGCCGCCGGGGTCGCGCCGGGAAAGAATTACCCATCTCCCATCGTCGAGCATGCCTTCGCCCGGGAGCGTTATCTCTCGGTCGCCAGAACACACTTGCATCGCTCCTCCTAAGGAGAGGGCCGCTAATTCCATGCCCGGATCCCCTCACACAAAGCCGCGTAAAAATTTCTCGCCGGGCAAGACTTTGTCCGCTTCCGCGGGAAGCGCAACCGCCCCCCGGGGCCCTCTGTTAGGTTCTGTTAGGCGCCGGGTCGGTGACCCAAAGGCCTTTGGGTTTCTCGTTTGACGGAACTTGTAACTCCCTTATTGTAAACATGTTAAGTCGTTCTGTCCGGGCCTTTGGTGCAAGGGCTTGCAGGGAGGTCTCTCAGGTTCACGCGCCGCCCGATGATCTCCGCACGCGCGATCGCCAGCGCTCATCTCCTCCCCTTCTTTT
>JAKVCR010000085.1 GCA_022448985.1 Roseibacillus sp. | reverse complement strand
AGGCGCTCGGACGGATCCTTTGTCTTTCACTTCGTCAACGTGGTGGACGACATCGAGATGAAGATGAGCCACGTCATCCGCGGGGAGGATCACCTCATGAACACCCCCAAGCACCTCCAACTCTTCGAGGCGCTCGGACAGGAGCCTCCTGCCTACGCCCATATCCCCCTGATCCTGAATGCGGATGGCAGCAAGATGTCCAAGCGGGACCAGGGAGCAGCGGTCCACGAATACCAGGAGCGTGGGTTCCTCCCCACCGCGGTGAACAATTTCATCGCCCTCCTCGGATGGTCGCCAAAGGATGATGACGAGATCTTTTCCTCCCCGGAACTAGTGGAACGTTTCTCGCTGGAGGCCGTCAACCGCTCTCCCTCACGCTTCGACTGGGACAAGTGCCAGTGGCTCAACCAGCAGCACCTCATGGCGCTTCCTCCCGGTGAATTTGCCGCCGTCGCAAAACCCCATGTCGAACAGTCAGGGATCGCCATGACCGGGGACTACGAGGCGATGGCCGCCAGTGTGCAGGAAAAGGTCCAGACCCTCACCGAGGTCGCGGACATGATCGGCTTCTACCTCGAACTGCCTCCGGCGGACGAGGAGACCATGGCCAAGGTCCGCAAGAACAATGAGGCCCCCACCCTCCTCGGTGATCTTGCTGCCCGCCTGCAGGAACTGAGCGACTGGTCCCAGACCGCGGACTCCATCGCCGCCACTGCTGGCGCAAATGGGATCAAGCCCGGAAAGCTCATGTTTCCCCTGCGGGTGGCCCTTTCCCATCGGGCGGCAGGTCCCGGAATCGACGACATGCTTGCCATCCTGGGGAAAGAGGAGTCCATTCGGCGAATCAGACTCCTCATTGAAGACCTTTCCTGAAACCGGGGAACCCATGAAAGACGTTTACACCCTTGATGATCTCGCCAGCCGTTCGCTCCTCGACGAGGGCGCGGAACTACCCGCGCGCCTTGCCGTGCTGGGATCCCCGGTCGCTCACTCCCTCTCCCCTCAGCTCCATCAGGCCTCCCTCGACGAGATCAGCAGTGGGGCACGCTATATTCGTCTTGAGGTAGCCCCCGGAGAAGTGGCTGGGGCCCTCGACCGCCTGCAGGAGCTCGAATTCATCGGTGCGAACGTCACTGTCCCCCACAAGTTCGAGGCTCTTTCGGCCGCCGATGAGATCGACGGGGCCGCAACCATGCTGGGAGCTGCAAACACTATTCTCTTTGAAGAAGACCGGAAACTGGCATTCAACACGGATGGCCCCGGATTCGTGCGTGCTATCCATGAGGAGTTCCTCGTGGACATAAAGGACCTGCGCATCATGGTCGTCGGCGCGGGGGGCGGGGCCGGCCAGGCCATCGCTACCCAGTGCGCCCGGGAGGGGTGCGAAAGGCTGGTCCTGGTGAATCGGAGCGTGAGCAAGGCCGAGGAACTGGCCACCCGCCTGTCTTCCTGTTTTGAAAGCGAGCGCCTGGAGGGACCCGGAGACCGGCTCAAGGTCTTCTCCCTGGACTCCCCGGAATTGATTTCTGAATCAGGTCACATTGACCTCATCGTCAACACCACCTCGGTCGGACTCAGGCAGACCGATCCCTCACCCCTGCCGTCCGCGTGCCTTCAGCCTCACCACCTCGTCTACGATACGATCTATAATCCGGCGCAGACGCGCCTGCTGGGAGAGGCCTCCCAGGTTGGCGCCCGGATTGCCAACGGATATTCTCTCCTTCTCTACCAGGGAGTGCTCTCCTTTGAACTCTGGTTTCCCGGCCGGAATCCGCTGGCAACCATGCGCGTATCCCTCCAGTCCGCGGTGAGCTCGCCTCAATCCCGGGGTCAGGGCATTGGGGGAGAATAAACGGCCACACAAAAATCAGAAGCCGCCCGGAATTGCCTCGGACTGGTATCCAGATCCCTCAGGGAAGGACCCACTCCTCCGTAACCAGCTCCACGATTTCGAACTGGTTCTCCTTCACCGGTTCCACCGGTTTCGACACCCGGGCAATCACGCGAACTTCCTCTTTCCGGTCGAGGATGAAACGACCGAACTGAAAGAGATTAAGGAGTTCCTCATCAAGGGAAGATCCGGCCGGGACAAACCCCCAGAACTGCAGATCCGATCCAGGCACAGTGATGAGATACCATGACCGTTCCTGGTCCGATCTGCTGTCGTAATGCGGCTTCTTGTTGAGAAAGCAGCGCAGCGTTACGTCATGTTCCGCCACCGATGTGGCCAGTTCACCCGCCGACACTTCGGACCAGGCGGTTGAGGCGGCCCAGTCCATTCGGAGACCCTCTTCCGACTTGACAAAGTAAGAGCGGAAAGTGCTCTGATCTTCCCGCAATCCCTCCAGCACAAGATATCCAATATCCTCGGTGTCAGCGATGCTCCATTGGAACTTCCGAGGATCCGTGGTTGTGAAGCGCGACGCCCAACCGAGTCCACGATCGGCAATCTGCTTCAGGGTAAAATCCTCTCGGCGGAAAACCGCATCCGGGACCCTGCCATCCGCAGACTGATTCAACCTGTCGAGAATTCCGATCGAGGTGACGAACGAATCGTGCGGATTGTTCTCAAACCAGGCTCTCGGTCCCATCGGCTTAAACTCATCTTCCTCTTCGGAGACGTTGAAACTGAAGTTGAGCTGGTTCTCCGAACGAGGACTCATTTCCTCTCCCCCTTTGGTAAGAACGAATGCAGTAACAATGGCGAGGACGGGAACGAGCAGGGCAAAGACCCATAGAAGAATACGGGCCAAACCCCGCTGACCGGCCCTGTCATCACCCCAACGTTCCTCGACCGGTTTGCCATCTTGCTGGGCCTCCTTGATGGTCTTCAGGCGAGATAGCTGCTCCTTCAGGCCGATCGCTCCCCTCCCCTCCTCAGAATGCATCTCCCGCAGGATCTCCTTCTTCTTGAGAAAAAGCGTCTGGTGAGAATCGCTACTCCGTTTGCGACGTTTCCGGACCACCCTCATGCCTTCCGGCAGGTTCTTCGAGGAGTCGTCCTTCGAACTGGATGCGTTATCAGCCATGCACTTGGGGTGGGAGGAAACAGGAAAAATTCTTTCTTCGCAACGGCAATTCAGCTCCCTCCTTGCTCGCTCACATCCGATAATCCTCCGGGTTCCGAGCCACTTTCCTCATCGCTCCCAGGAGACAATTCATCACGAAAATTCTCCTCATAACCCTCCGCCATCCAATTCCCCGCCAACACTTCCCCCAGCTTCAGGAGGCGCCTGTTGTCGGCTGTCGTCTCCCAGTAGAGCTTGACCCGGATCCTCCGCAGCCCCTCGGGATCGTCATGCCAGAGCCCGGGCTCACCAGGTTCCCAATTCCCTGGATCACGCTCCAGAATCTCCTGCAACCGCCGCCCACTCTCCGACTCCTCTGCCACCACCACGGGGGGAGAATCCTGCCGCCACATTTCACTGTAATCCTCCCGGGGTTCAAAGAATTTCAGTACCATCACGGGTTGGCCTGCTTGAAATCTTGCAGTCGTGCGGCGCACAAAAAGCCGGAACTCACTGGGCACATTGCTTCCCTCGATATCGGAACGGAAGAGCTGCCAGGAGTTCGGCGAATACCTCACTAGAGCCTCCCAGTCGATCGTCCACCGGTTTCCATCAGGCATGAAGGACACCTCTCGTAAATACGGCTTCGGCTGCTTCGCCGCGAGTTCACCGTTTTCATCTTTTACCGGTTCAAACTCCACCCGGAAGATAGCCTCAACTATGTAATCATCCTTCGAATGCTTGATCAGGTTGGCCTTAACTACCGTGACGACGCTTCCAACAGGCAACTTCCACATCCGATTTCGTTCGTAATAGCGCACCATCTTTGGGGCAACCTCTGCCGAATTTCGCACAAACTGTGCTCGTCCTGCCCAGGTTGACTCCTTCAGGAACTCAATCAGGGTGGCGTGACAGGCAGGCATCTGCTTGGCCAGTAAATCCTCCATCTCTGCCTGCAGGAAGGCCCGTTGCCCGGCCTCCTCATTTTCCTTACCGTCAATCCCCGGATCCGCCGCACCGGACCGGCTTTTCACGAAAATCACTGCCAGCATCACCAGGATGGCCCACCCCCCGAGGAAAAGAAGAGGCCTGAAGGAAGTCCCCTTACGCTTCTTGCGGCGCCGCACCACCTTCTTGTGCCCGTCGTCGGAAACCACCTCACCACTCGCCGCTGAAGAATCTGTTTTTTTCTCAGCCTTGACTTCATCCGCCGTCATCACATCAGAAGGCAAAACCGGGGCGACCCGTTCTGCGGTCCGACGGCGAGTACTCATATTCCGCTGCACCATCCCTCCCTTCGCACTGGCGGATTCATGATCCGCCATGCGGGGGGCGATGGCCAGGGACTTGCCAAATTCATGCCCGCATTCCCCACAAATCCGAGCAGCATTGCGATCCATTGCAACGAGCGCACCACAGGATGGGCAGTGATAAATTTCCTGCGAGGTTTCGGGCATGACTCTTGAGGGCGGAGGCGGTACGATCGTGGGGGGATATTCACAATTTCCTGTCGCCCCACGGCGATCAAGCCTTGAGAATGACTATGGCTTGGGAGTAACCGTGGGCATAAACCAGTCAGAATTAAGGAATTCCACAAGTTCCAACTGATTCGAGCGGGCCCCCTCAGGACCTTTTCGAACCCGAACCGTGACCCGGCCCAAGGTGCCTCCGATTGCCTGACTGTTAAAGTGGCCCATGACTCTCTTGTTGGCCTCGCTGCTGCGCCGGGCGAAAACCCAGACGAATTCCCCAGGATCACGATGATGGACCGTATAACACTGGAATTCCTCTTCCGGAAAACTGGGAGTATAGAAACTCGAGGGTAGGATTATGCCCCGCATCAGCTTTGGCTCCTTACCCGTCAACTGATTCACCTCGCCTGGAAGAAGCTCGCTGTAGCCTTCGCTTGCTTCCCAGTCATACTTGAAATTGCCGTCATCATCCGAAACGAAATAGGCCACCGCCTCCAGATGATCCGAGTCCATTCCCACCAGGATCAGATACGCGTGTTGCCTGGACGAGGCTGCGTGAAGCTGTCGCTTGGTGAGAGGGTAATGGCCACGGGAGGCAGACGGCTTGCGCTCCGCCCATGCCTCTCGGCGTGCCCAGGACTCTTCACCCCCGCGAATGAATTGAGCCAACTCCGGACCTCCCGCGGAATTCGCGCTATCAAGAACATTCCCTACCTCGGGAAGAATCTCCGCGGCTCTGGCAACGAAGTCCGCAACTGGCACGTTACTCATATCCTCGTTCATCTCCAGTCGCTCCGGTTCCTCCATTCGGGCAGGATTGATGGGGGTATTGAAGCTACTACTCAGGAACACCCAGACGATGGCAATGCAAACCGCTCCGGCCAATATCCACCATAAGGAGACCACCTGCCTTCCCGTCCATGCGTCCTCCCCTTGAAGCTGACCTCTGTCCTGCCCTCGCTGATCTGATTCGGGAATACGCCTCTGGGCAAGCATGGGTTGCGACGAGGGGGGGAGCTTAGCATCACCCTGCCGCTGATCTAGCTCCGCCTGCCGGTGCCGCCGCGCCAACTCCGCCTCACGCTGCCGCCGCTCCACTTCCGCCCCTCGCTGCTGCCTCTCCAATTCCGCCTCGCGGTGTCGCTGCTCCAACTCTGCCTCGCGGCGTGAGTCGTTAATCACAGGGCTTCTCGTCGGCTGTATTGGTGGGGCCGTATAAAGAGCGCTCTCCACCTGGCCGGAAGCTGTCGCCCCTGCGGAGGGGAGATCCAGATCCCCAAGTTCTTCCTCAAAGAGTAACTCTTCGCTCAGCGGATCCTCTCCAGCCGCGGAACCCTCCTCCGGAGGGGACTCCTTGCCCTGGAGACGGCGAGCGGCATCCCATACCGGCAGACGCCGCTGCAGCATGCCCGAATCACCCGGTGAGGGAAGACCCGGCTTCCGGGAACCACTACGGTCCTTACGCGGACCGCTAAGATCGTCCAATGGGTCATTTGATGATGGGATCTGAGCCACGAGCCCGAAGGCTACCGGGCTCCTGAATATCAGCAACTTAAATCTGGGTCTGCCCTCCGCTCTGGAGAGCTCCGAGAGCCTCCTCCACCATCCGCGCGGCCAGGCCCTCGGTAACCTTATCAAGCGTTTCCACCGCCCCCTTGAGCTGGTTGGCCTCGCCCGCCGCAAGCGCTTCCTCAACCGCCAACCGGGCCGCCACGATCTCCTCCCGATTCTCCCCGGCCAGCCCGGCTCCCAGCTGGGCCAGGGCAACTTCCACGGCCCCCAGGAGTTCCTCCGCCTTCAAACGTGCCTCGGTAAACACCCGGGCCTTCATATCCTCAAGAGCATGCTCCACACTCTCCTCCACCATCTGTTCGACAGCGTCCTCGCTCACATCCACCGCCGCGCTCTCGATCTTGACGATAACGTCCGGACCTCCGCCTTCCACATCGCGGGCCAGCACCTCCAGGATTCCATCTTCATCAAGCGAAAGCTGTAATCCCACCCTCGCCTTGCCCCGGGGCGCGCTCCGGAAAGGAAGATCGAATTTTCCCAGCTCCCAGTTGTCCCGGGCCAACTCACGCTCTCCCTGCAACACCCGGACCTGCATCGAATCCTGCCCGTCCCGGGCATTAGTGAACATCTCTCCCACCTTGCAGGGAATGGTCGTGTTTCGCGGGATCAGGACATTCATCAAGCCCCCCAGGGTCTCGACTCCAAGACTGAGCGGAGTGACATCCAGAAGCAGAACCTCCCGCCAGGTCCCCGCGAGGATTCCCGCCTGGATAGCGGCCCCGATTGCCACTGCCTCATCCGGATGCTGTGAGCAATCCGGCTCCTGCTTGAATACTTCCCCGGCCAAGCGCTGCACGACGGGCAATCGGCTGCTTCCCCCCACCATCACCCCCGCCTCAACCCCTGCCCCCTCCATTCCGGCATCGACCAGAACCTCCTGGCAGATCCTCCTCATGGTTGCCAGTTCGGAGGCCATTCCTCCCTCCAGCTCCACCCGCTCCACCTGCTCTTCCAGACTACGGGACCCATCATAAAAGGGGGCACGAAAGATTGCGCTCTCCTCGCGGGAAAGCTCGCACTTGACCCGCTCCGCCTCCCGCACAAGGCGATCGCGATCCACCCCTTCCATCTCCAGTGCGGGGCCTTCCAGTCCGGCCTTCCGGGCCACCAGATTCAACACCACGGAATCAATATCATCGCCTCCCAGCCTCGTATCACCACCCGTGGCCAGCACTTCAAACACCCCCTCACGCAGCTCCAGGATGGAAACATCAAAGGTCCCTCCCCCCAGGTCAAAGACGGCTACCCGGGAACGCTCTGCGAGCTTGTCCATCCCATAGGCCAGGGCCGCCGCGGTCGGCTCCGCTACCAGGCGCAGAACCTCAAGCCCCGCCTCCTCTCCCGCCTGTTTGGTGGCCTCCCTCTGCGCGTTGTTGAAGTAGGCCGGCACTGTGATGACCGCCCGCCGCACCTCCTGCTCAAGGCGAAACTCCGCGATGCGTTTAAGTTCGCTCAGCAGCACCCGGCTGACCTCCACCGGGGTAACCTCTCCTTCCGCCGTCCTGAAGGCCATCCCGCCTTCGGACGCCCGCACCACCGGCAGGCAGGCTCCAGGGGCTTCCCCAAATCGCACTCCCATCTGACGCTTGGCGCTCCTCACCAGTCGTCCCTCTGCCATCTCCCGCAGGGCCGCCCGCCCCACTTTCACCACGCCGGGACCGAACCACGCCACACTCGGCATCAGACGTTCACCCTCCTCATCCGCCAGAAGGATCGGAAAACCAGCCTCCACGATTCCCACCGCCGAATAGGTCGTCCCCAAATCAATCCCTATCACCGGCTCAGCCATCGCCCGCAACCTGCCCGGACCACCTCCGAATGCAAGTCTGCAACACCCTACCAGCAACCGGCCTGCGCCCACGCCGCCCGTAACTGGCCTTTCCACTTCTCCAGAAAGACCAATGCCCGCGCCGTCTCCACTGCCTCCTCTCCCATCGCAAGAGGTCCGGACTCATCATAACTGGCAAACAGAGCAACAAGCTCCTCAATCGCGCCCTCCACTCCCCCGCGGACTTCGGCCAGCCGGGCCTGCAGGGCTATCCCCTCCGCCTCCACCACCGAACGTCCCAGGGCCGACTGGGCACTGTGATAACGTTTCGCGAGCTCCTCCGCCTCCCGCAGTAAGACCCCGATCTCTCCAAAACGATCCACCACTGGCACCGGCAGGCTCCCACCCTCAACCACCTCAACACCAGCCAGCTCCAACCAGTGCCGTAACCGCCGCGGGGGACTGCTCAGGCACGCGTAGGCCTCCCGCACGGCATCAAATTCTTCCGCCGCTCCTCCCGCGTCGGGATGGACCTCCCGGCACCGCTCATCGTAGCGCATCCGTAACTCTTCGGCTTCCAGATCCAGCTGCCGCTCCAGCCCAAGAGACTCAAAATGATCCGGCCTACCATCCATCAAGCTGCAAAACTCTCCCCGCAGGAACAGGTCACTGCGGCATTCGGGTTGCTCACCTTGAACCCCCCATGCTGCAGGTCGGCAGAGAAATCGAGTTCGCTACCCCCTACAAAAAGGGCGCTCTTGGGATCGATCACCACCTTCACGCCATTCGATTCCACCAGGATGTCCCGGTCGAGGGGACCATCCACCAGGTCCATTTGGTACTGCAGTCCGCTACATCCCCCCCCGATCACCTTGATCCGCAAGGCACCGTCCGGACGGCCCTGGCGTTCCAGCAGGGACCTCAACTGCTCGGAGGCACCATTTTCGACCGATATCAGTTTCTCTGATCCTATAGTGATCCTCGGCTGTGTCATCTCGCTCGTGTAGCGGAGAGCTTAGGGAATTCGGGAAGAAGCGGTAACAAAAAATAAACTGCACCCCCAAAGTTCACCCCGGTCCCCTCACTCCGTCCGGTGAGAACATGGCCCCTGAAGGATAAAGCCCTCCATATCCCATGGATCCCGGATGTCACTCCAGGAGCGCCCTCATGTCGCCGAAAAAATCGCTCACATCATCGTCATCAGCGAGGGCATTCATCTCTTCCACGTAATCGCGTTTCACGATCCACTCCCCGGCCAGCTCCTCAAGGAAGGAACTCGGATCGCATCGCACCAGTTCACCATACTTCCTGCGCAGGGCGCAGAAACCCAGGAAGAGCTGCTCCTGCGCCCTCGTGATCCCCACATAAAGGAGGCGGCGCTCCTCATCCCTCGTTCCCTCCTCCACGCTTCGCCAGTGGGGCAGCACCCCTTCCTCAAGTCCCAGCAGGAAGACCACCGGAAATTCCAGCCCCTTCGAGGCATGCATCGTGATCAGGGTCACTCCCGCCTTCTTCTCCAGTTCCTCCTCCTCCGGCTCCGCATCGAGGGCGGCGTCATCAAGGAATTCCTGCAGGCTCCGGCCTCTTTTAATCGCCTCCGTCAGAGCCACTCCCACTTCCCCCACCGCCTCCCGGCGCTGCTCCTTTTCTTCCTCCGTCCGGCAGGAACGCATGAGCCACGCAAGATAGTCGACCTCCTGGAGCAACTCGTGAAGCACCTCCCCCGGCCGCCCCTTCCTGATCCGCGCAGCGAACTCCTCAACCAACTCGACGAAAGACCGCACCGCTCCTGCTCCCTTGCCCGACAACTGGCTGGTGAAGGACTCGTCCTTCAACGCTTCCCAGCTCCGCAGCCCGTGTTCGCGACAGTGCTCCAACAACAGCATCGCGGTGTTGGTCCCGATCCCGCGCGGCGGCGTATTCAGGATCCGCAACAGGGCCACATCGGCCCGGGGATTGGCGAGAACCTGGAGGTAGGCCAGCACATCACGCACCTCCCGCCGGTCAAAAAAGCTCTGTGCCCCAACCAGGCGATAGGGAATTTCTTCCTGCCGCAAAACCTGTTCGATCTTCCGGATGTGGGTGTTGGTCCGGAAGAGAACCGCAAAGTCCTCCCAGCGCCTGTTCTTCCCAGCGCGCCCGCGCCGGATTTCCCGCGCCACCCACAGGGCCTCCTCCTCGTCACCGGGAAGAACCATGAGCGCCACCTTCTCCCCACCCTTGATCGTGGCCCGCAGGGTCTTCTCGTGCCGGGCGGGACTATTGCCAATCAGCTCGTTGGCCACGCTCAGGATAGCCTCCGTACTGCGGTAATTGTTCTCCAGGCGCACCACCTTCGGCTTCGGGAAGAAGTGTCCGAACTGCAGGATATTGCTCACCTGGGCCCCCCGCCAGCCGTAGATGCTCTGGTCGTCATCCCCCACCACGCACACGTTGTGGGGCGGCCCGACGAGCTGCAGGAGGAGGTCCATCTGCAATCCGTTGGTATCCTGGAACTCATCCACCGTCACATACCTGTAGCGCTCCCGCCAATACTCACGAGCCTCCTTGAATTCGCGCAGGACCTGCTCTGCCAGGACGAGCAGATCATCGAAATCGAGCGCATTACGCGCACGCAACTCACGCTGGTAACTCATCGCCACCGTACGGACGAGGTCGTCGGGAATCTCTCCCACCGGCATCCCGGCATTCTTCTGCCGCGACACCGCTGCCATCACATCCCAGGCCTGGATCTTCTCCTTGCCCCCCCCGTGCCGGACAATGAGCTGTTTGACCAGGCCGTCCCGGTCACTCCCCGCCGCGATGCTGAAGTTCGTATTGTAGCCCAGCAGCCCCGCATGCACCCGCAGGATGCGCACGCAGAGGGAATGAAAGGTCGACACCGTCATCTCCTCCGCCGCCTCGCGACGCACCAGCCCGCCCACTCGCTCACGCATCTCACAGGCCGCCTTGTTGGTGAAGGTCACGGCCAGGATGTTGCGGGGCTCGACCCCTTTCTCCAGCAGGTTGGCAATGCGGAAGATCACCGTGCGGGTCTTGCCCGTTCCCGCCCCGGCCAGGATGAGGACCGGCCCCTCGGTGCTCTGCACCGCCTCCGCCTGGGCCTCGTTCAACCCCGCCATCAACAAGCCCTTGCCCGGTCCCCTGCCCATCTGGTCCTGATTGAGAAGTTGAAGGGACCGGCACGCCGGGGAAAGTGGAATATGAAACCAGGGCCAGATTTCTCCCTGTCCCCACGGCCGGGGACAAGGAAGGGCGGCAAGACTGGCGGACCAATATTCTGGCGAATGCGGGGCCAGCCTTGCCACCCATGAGCACAGCAGCGACAGCCGTGGCATCCGGGTGTGACTGATATGAAGAAGACCAGGGTTCCAGCCCTCGTATTCTTAGACCGCCCTCTCCTCTCTTTGTTAAAAATTAGCGAATTTTCAACGCCCGTGGGCCCTGGCGGTCTAAGGGTCCCCTTTTCCGTGTAAAACATGATCTTCCCCCCATTCCCCGCCCCTTGCACTCCCTCGAAAGGGGCATTAGGATACGCTCCAGATAGCAACCCACTACCACTACCATCATGTTTGAGAGTTATCAGAATCCCTACGTCGTGGCCGCCGCACCCGAGGATGTCCGGGCCACCTTCATCCGCCGGACCTACGGGCACCTCGCCGCCGCGATCGGAGCTTTTGTTCTGATAGAGTGTGCTCTCTTCCAGATCCCCGGGATCGAAACCAAGGTCATGGGAGCCCTGGCGCAAAGTCCCTACAGCTGGCTCATCGTCCTCGTCGGCTTCATGGTCGTCTCCTGGCTGGCCAACAAGTGGGCCCTCACCTCCACCAGCAAGGGAATGCAGTATGCCGGGCTCAGCCTCTACGTGGTCGCCCAGGCCGTGATCTTCCTTCCCATGCTTCTCCTCGCCGCCAGCCCCCGGTTCCTCGGTGCTCCCGAGATCATCGGACAGGCCGCCATCATCACGGGCTTCATGTTTGCCGGGCTAACCCTCATCGCCTTCACCACCAGGAAGGACTTCTCCTTCCTCGGGGGCATTATCAAGGTCGGCTTCCTGGTGGCCCTCGGCATCATCGTGCTCTCCATCTTCATGGGCTTCTCCCTCGGCCTTTTCTTCTCGGGTGCCATGGTCCTCCTCGCCTCCGCCTCCATTCTCTGGAGCACCAGCAACATCATCCACCACTACGGGACGGAGCAATACGTGGCGGCCTCCCTCGGCCTCTTTGCCAGCGTGGCTCTGCTCTTCTGGTATGTCCTGCGCATCCTCATGATCCTCAAGGGCAACGACTAGATCCTTCCCTTCCCGGACAACTCAACTTCCAAGCGCCGGCGGGTTCCCTCGCCGGCGTTTTACGTTGCCCATCGCGGGAACAACCGTTCCCCGGCGACACTCACCCGCGGGACACCTCCCAGCCCTACGAGGACGCTTCCCGGGCCCGGCGTGCGGCCTTGAAGGAGCGAATCGCCATCACGGTGAAGAAGAGGCAGATCGCGGTCATAAGGGCAATCAGCACCGGTCCCGGGCCACTGAGCTCTTCCTTGATCGCGGTCGGTATCAGACGCCCGAGCCCGGCCAGGGCCCCCAGGGCGGAGAAGAGCACCGCGATGTGCATTCCGGCCATGTTGTTCTTCATGGCTACCAAGCCCCCAAGCAGCATGGGAGCGCCTACAAAGGCAGGAATGAGGGCCGTAACCGACTGTTTGCTGGCCCCGATGGCCTCCCATCCGAAATAGCCCACCGCCCCCACAATGATGAGGAGAACTGAACACAAGAAGCAGAGATTTCGCATGGGGGCATATTACCCTGCCAAGGATCAGGGTCAAGGCATGGCCTTCTACCGCGGGCCAGATGCTCAGGCTGGCATCCGGTGAATGAACAATTCCACCTCTTCCCACTGCCCGATAAGGGCCCGGGCCTCGTTCTCCCTGAGGACCGAACAGGCCGTGGACAGGGCATCCGCCAGCCAGGCCTCCCGCGCCGTCACCGCCACCACTTTCCGCGCCTCCACACAATCCCCGGTCCGGGGGTCGATGATATGGTTTTTTCCGGAACCAGTCCCGAAGTAGAGCCCGGCCCCGGAGGAAACCGCCAGGGCACGATCACGCAGGGAAACCTTTTCTCCCTTCAGGCCTCGCAATCCCACCACCCAGTCCTCTCCCGAGGGCTGCCCCCCGAGGGCATAAAATTCACCAAGGTTCACCAGGCAATGCCGGGCCCCTCCCGCTCGCAGGATCTCACTCGCACGGTCCGTGATCCAACCCTGCGCCACCCCATTGAGGCTCAGCGCCATCCCGCTCTGCCCGAATCTCATTTCCTGCTCCGAACAGCCCACCTTCCGATAGTCGACCTTGTCCAGCCACCGGGCCTGCTCATCGGGATCGACCCTGCCCGTGGTCTCCACCGTTTCGCGCAACCACGTCCAGTAGGGTTGGATGGTGGGGTCAAAGGCACCCCCGGACCGTTCGGCCACCAGCAGGGACTTGCTCACCAGATCCACGAGCTCGGCTGGCGGGTCTACCAGTTCACCCTCACGGTTGAGCTGGCACAGGGAGGAGTCTGGAAGATAAAGCGAAAACAGTCCCTCCAGACGCTGCATCTCCTCCACGCACCGCTTGATCAAGGCCTCCGCCTCCCTGGCCGGCAGGCCATGCACTGCCATGTCCACGTCAGAGTTGAAGAGCACCCCGCTCCAGCGGGAAACCTCGACTTGCCGTGCCCCCCGGCACCCGCTCCCAACGAGGCAAGCGGCACTTGCCCCGGCCAGGACGGAAAGGGAGCGGCGACGATTCATTTTCTTCCCTTCAGCTGCGTTTGAAAAGGAGGCGAATACCCAGCAGCGTCAGAACGATCACCGCAAACCCGGTCAGGTCAACGAGGAAACGACCCACCTTTCCCAGAAGGGTTCCACTATGCAGGTCCGTTATCACCCGGGACCAGGTAAATTCGGAGCTCTCCACCAGGACTCTCTGCAGGGACGCTTTCGCCCCCTGACCTGCCTCCGGACTGTTCCATTTCACCGTTGCTCCCGGGGCAGCAGCCTCGAAATCGAGGAAATCCTCTCCCAGGACATACTGTCCGGTCCCGGTTTTCAGATGGACCCGCCGGGACTCATCAAGACCGATCCCCGTGATGGGAACCGCCGGGAGGGATTCCTCCCCGAGCCGATCCAGATAGTCTCCCTGCGCATCATAGACAAACACCTCGCTGGCGGTGGCAATCACCAGCTCGCTGGGCCGGGCCACCGCGCCGACCAGGGTGCCACTTTCCTCAAGCACCCTGTCATCCACGAAAAGAACTCCTCCCCAACCCGAGACCTTGAAGCGACCGGCGGAGATCACGACCGGAGTTCCCCCGGGAATCTGGTCATAGCGCTTCAGCAACCAAGCCGAGCTTACTTTTTTTTCACTGAGACCCAGCTTCTCCTGATGTTGCAGGAGGAGGCCACTAACCACGAGCCACAGCAGCGGGAGTGCGAAGATTGCTCCGAGATAGCGATGCCATCGGCGCGCGCGCCCTTTCCGGCGACTCTTTCTGGGCCGTTCTTCGGCCATCTCAATCTATTTGGAACGGATCTGATCCAGATACACCGCCACTCTTCCCATTTCCATGAAGGCCCGCGTCGAAAGCGTGGCACCGGCGATGTTGTTGATCCGACGGTTCAGTTTCCCATTCGAGCCGATGGTCGCCCCCTTGAACTGATTGGTGAAGGAGGCCCTCCTGACCTCCGCCCCGATCGTCTCCCGGTAGATCAATAGCCTCACCTGCTCGATCTTTCCTCCACTCACCACGTATCCCGTGGTAATCGGCTGGGTCTTCCCGATCTCCTCCAGAATGATTACCATGCGCCTGCCGGACATCCAGTAACGCACCTTGGAGGGCCGGTACTCATGGCCCATCAGACGACGGATCCGGCTCTGGTGAGAAGCCGTCAGGGTAAGGGTTCTGGTGGTCGGGATCTTGCCCCCGCACACCGACCGGATGAAATCGGAGGGCTTCTGGTACACCGTAGTCGCCGCCATCCCGGAAAGGGAGGCGGCAACCAGGGTTATGAGTATGAGGATGCGTAGCAATTTACGCTGTGCTCAACAATTAGAAGCTGTAGCCAACCCCGAGGTTAAAGGACTCATCGGTGTCGGAATCGGTGTAGTCGGCCTTGAAGACAACATTATCAATCGGCCAGTAGTTGACCCCAATGGTGACTGCGTCGTGCTCTCCGGAGTAGTCTTCCCACTCGTTGTAGCGGGCAAACACACCCACCTTGTCGCTGAGTTTGTAAGAAGGCTCGATGTAGTAACCCCACTGCTCACCAACATCGACACCGTCCGGGTTAATCGCATCGCTGATATCCCACATTGCAGCCAAGCCACGGAGACGGAAAGCGCCCATGCTGGCATCGATGGTTGCCCCATAAAGTGTCGCATCGTTCTTCTCAGTACCGGCACTCTGGGTGATGTCGCTTTGATACTGGGCGAAACCGGAAACGGTGAATCCGGAGCCACTGTAGGTCAAACGGCCGGTGACCGCTGCCTCTTCCGCAGGTGCTTCGGAAACTTTCTGACGACCGCTGCGGATCTTGAAGGTATCAGGAACGTCCAGGCCGGAGTGAACAGCGACATCCCAGGAGAGTCCTCCCTCGGTGCTGCCGTTCAGGGCCAGGCCAGCTTCCCACCATGTGGTCGGGATGATGTTCTTCTCGATCGGGTTGCGCTCAACGCCGAAAAAGGTGTCAGGCTCATGGGTCTCATTGAGAGTTCCCACCGGGAGCAGGAAGAGACCAGCCTTGAGGTGGGTTCCCGCGTCAAAGGCGATATCAATGTAGGCCTGCTCCAGTTCAACTTCACCATCCTTCCCCTCTCCAGCAAGAGAGTGCTCAAGCTCGAACTCACCATTCAAGGTAATCCGATCGCTGAAGCGGTGGTTGATGAACAGGACCCAGCGGTGGAAATCGATCTCGTTATCTTTGTTACTGTTCAGGTTCAGGTGTAACTCGCCATAACCACCGAGGGTGGTGTTCTTAGCCCAGCTACCGCCGTAATTGGTGCTGCCGTTGTTGAAGGAAGCGTCAATGTCTTCGTGCCCGTCCGCCGCCACTTGCGCAGTAGAAGCGAGGATTCCAAGACCAAGGATAAGGGGCCCGGAAGCCCGAAGGATGGTAGTAGTTCTCATTTTCAGTTTGGGTTGCCTTCAAAGAGCGGTGCCGATTGGGGCTCTCTCAAAGGGCTGAGGAATTACTATTGAGAATGAGTCTCATGAGCAAGGACTTTTCCTTAATCTTACAATTTAAGTCATAAATTACTTATCTCCAGAATTTTATGTACGGAAATAGTGCGGTCCTGCTGCCATTCTGATCCTCAATTATCGGGCTATCTCTCGGTAATCCGGTTTCCCTCGGCCGTTTTGGCAGCACCCCTTTTCCCTTCCGCTCCGTCCTTTCGCATCCAGACTGCCAACATGCCCCGCCTACTTGCCCTCTTCTTCTGCGCTGCCGCCCTTTGCTGCCCCGTCTATTCGGAAAACAAGCCCTCCCTGCGCCGGGGCGGCCATTTCAAGCCGGATCAGGGGAAGGCCGAACTGGACCGGATCGCGAAGAAGATCCCTGATCTTGGGGCATGGAAAAAACGCCGGGCCGCGGTTCGCCAGGGTATCCTGAAGGGAGCCGGTCTCCATCCCCTTCCCCGCCGGACGCCCCTCAATCCGCTCCGCCACTCCAAGCGCAGTCACCCTGGCTACACGGTCGAGAACGTCGCCCTTGAGACTGCACCGGGCCTCTTCCTCTGCGGAAATCTCTATCTCCCAGCCAATCCGTCGGAGAGCATGGCCGCTATCCTCTGTCCCCACGGCCATTCCCGGGATCCAAACTACACCAAGGAAGGCCGCCTCCGACCGGAAATGCAGTACCGCTGCGCCACCCTCGCCCGCATGGGGGCTGCCGTGTTCTCCTATGACATGGTCGGCTATTCCGATTCCCGCAAGCAGGGCTGGAACCACAATCACGGAGACCAAGTCCTGCGCCTGCAGTGCTGGAACAGCATCCGGGCCGTCGACTTCATACTCTCACTTCCGAAGGTCGACCCCAAACGGATCGGAGTCACCGGGGCTTCCGGCGGTGGCACCCAGACCTTCCTGCTCACCGCCCTTGATGACCGCATCGCCGCGGCTGCCCCATGCGTCATGGTCTCCGCCCATTTCTACGGTGGGTGCGCCTGCGAAAGCGGGGTGCCCATCCACGTGCGCCCCCATCACATCACCAACAACACCGAGATCGCAGCCCTCTGTGCCCCCCGTCCCATGATGCTCATCTCCTGCGGTGGCGACTGGACGGCCCACACCCCAAAGGTCGAGTTCCCCTTCGTCCAGCGCATCTACGGATTCTACGGCCGGAAGAACCTGGTGGAAAATGCACACCTCGCCAAGGAGGGCCATGACTATGGCGAATCCAAGCGACAGCCCATGTACGACTTCTTCGCCCGCCACCTGAAGCTCAAGGGCGGAAAGTGGAAAACCGCGGACGGAACAAAGATGGACGAATCCAAAGTCGTGCTCGAGTCCCACCAGACCCTGCAGGTGTTCACCGGAAAGCACCCTTTGCCGAAGCACGCTCTCAAGCCGAACTCCCGGGTCGACCTTCCGCGCTGACCCGGGCGGACCCTACTTCGTCCCCTTCCAGTCCCGCCAGAGCCACCGCATGGTTTCAGGAAAGATTGCACCCCCGTGCTTTCCGCTGTGACCGCCCTCGCCCCAGACCGTCTTGTGGTCGTACTTCCTGAACTGGAGAGCCTTCTCCATCTGCAGATTGCCCAGCCACCAGTTGCCGTGGGCATTGTCCAGGTCGTTGGAGCCATCCTGCAGGAAAACACGCAACGGTTTGTTCTCCGTCTTGCGGATCAGCGCCGGATAAACATGCCCCCCCCGGATATTGGTGAAACTTCCGATGTGGCTGACCACCTTGTGAAAGAGATCGGGGCGTTCCCAGGCCGCCGTAAAGGCGCAGATCCCACCCGAACTCATCCCACAGATCGCACGCATGGCGGGATCATTGGTGAGTTTGTGGGATTTTCCCACCTCCGCGAGGATCTCCTTTTCAAGAAAGGTCACATAATCGGCGCTCAGCGAGTCATATTCCACACTACGGTTTCTTTTCACTCCCGGGGGGGCCTTCCATCCCTGCCGTCCCTCAAGCTTGTCGGTAAAGAGTCCCGGATTGAGGAAGATCCCGATGGTGACCGGCATCTCGCCCCTGTTGATCAGGTTGTCAAAGACAACCGGAACGCGAATATCGCCCGCCTCGTCCACGTAGGCATGCCCATCCTGGAAGACCATCACCGCGGCCTCCTTGCTCCCGTCATACTGGGCGGGCACGTATAAGTACCACTGCCGCAGGGTCCCCTTGAGGATGTCACTCTTCCACTCATGCCTGGTCACCTTCCCCCGCGGAACGCCATCCTGTCGCTTTGAGTCGGGTCCATGGGAAAACGTGGGATTCTTCGGGTTGCTAAGCGCAACGAGAGGCAGGCTGCAGCACAACGCGAGGAGCAATAGGGAAGGAGGACGGGTCATCGGGCAGGAAAACGACAGATTCAGCTACGGTTCGGCCTTTTTACTGTGGCCACGCAAGAGCGCACTGAAAAAAGATCGGCCCCTCCCCTGGAAGCCCAAAACGCCATTTTCCCGCTCCGCCGGCGCTCGATTCAAAGGACCTCCTGATCTCCATGAGACCCGCCGCAATTTTCTACACAAAACCCCGTATCCTATCCGCTATAAAAATAGCATTTGTCCCTTAGAAAGCGAAAAGCGATCTCCTCTTGACCTCAGGGGGGTGTTATTGCTCGCTCAAACCAGATAGAACCCAGCACCAACATGAAGAAGCTGCTTCCTTTCGCCATCCTTCTGGCCGTGACCACCGGCCCTCTCCCCGCCCAGCCGGCCCTCCACATAGACACCTCCACCCTCACTCCTTCCACCACCTTCGAACTCAGTTTCGAGAAGGCGATGGTGGCGGACGACGAGGTGGGCACCACCGTGCCCAATACCATGATGAGGATTGATCCTCCCCTGGCGGGCACCTTGAAATGGCTCGAGCCCAACGTGGCCCTCTTCGAGCGCAAGGGGATTCCAGCCATCGCGACCACCTACAAATTCACCCTCCTTCCCGGCTTCAAGCATCTTGATGGCACCGCCGTCCCGGAAACCAGCCTCCGGGCCGTCCGGACCGCCCCCTTCCATTACCAGACCAGTTACTGGCGTGGCAACGCGCGACAGCCCACCTGCTTCCTGCGCTTCAACGATGCCATTGATCCTGCCGCGGTCACTGACAAGCTGCACTTCCTCGACAAGAAGGGTAACTCCGTGGCCGCCACGGTCCGCCAGGGAATCTACCGGGACCTCAGCAACAGCCGTGCCCTCGGCCCTGACTGGAAGCAGAGTTTCCAGTCCTGGAAGACGCCCGATGTCACCAACCTCAATCCGGAAACCGAAATCCCAACCGCCATCACGGCCTCCCCGGTGCACCCCCTGCCGGTGGGAGAAGGCTGGAAACTGGTCATTGCCCGTGGGATCCCAAACAAGTCCGGTTCGACGTCCACCGTAAAGGCGATCGAACGGTGGATCGGCTCGGTGACCAATTTCGAAGTCGCTTCCATCCAGGCCGTCACCCGTGTCAATGCCAAGCCCTATATCAGCATCGGGCTCTCCAAGAAGCTCCCCGAGAACGTCAAGGTCTCCGACCTCGCTCCCTTCATCCAGATCGAACCGGTTCCCGCCAGCATGGAACTGGAGGCTGGTCGGAGCCTGATCTCGATCAAGGGCGACTTTCCCAACCGCTCCAAATGGAAAGTCACCATCAAGCACGGGATGACCGCCTTCGACGGACTGGCCATCGCGAAGTCCAAGAGTGAAACAATCCGCTTCAGGCATCTCGCTCCCATCCTCGCCGCTCCAAGCTATGCCGCCGCCCAGCTGGCCATCGGAAGTCGCACCTACGAGATGAAAACAGTCAACATCGCGCAGGCCCGGATCCGGGCCAAGCGCCTGACGGGCGTGGAGGCCGTGCGGGCCCTCCAGGGCTATCGCCATTACAGCGGCGATGGCCCCGATAAGGAGCGTATCAGGGAACGGCATGCCATCCCGTGGTCCCTGGTGGCTGGCGAACCGATCTACGACAAGACCATCCAACTCACCAACCCGCACGACACCACCGCGCCCATCGAAATAAACTGGGATGAAGTCCTCGGAGAAGGAAAGGCGAATGGCCTCCTCTTCCTCTCTGTCGAGGCTGATCCAAAGGAAGGGATGGAAAGTCCCTTCCAGACGAAGAAGGCTACCCAGGTCTACACGCAGCTCACCGATATCGGCCTGGCCTGGAAGATCAACAAGGACAGCGCTTTCATCTACGCCTACTCCTGCGACACCGGTCAGCCCCTCGCCAACGTGACCCTCGACGTATTCGGTGAAGATGCCAGGGCCCTGCAGTCCGCCCAGACCAACAGTTCCGGGGTGGCGCTCCTCCCCCGCACGGCGGCCCAGCGCCACCTCCGGGCCTCGCTTGGCCTGGACAGCGTGATCATCGACTTCGACCGCAGCATCCACACCGTCTCGATGTGGCGCTTCCCCGTCAACACCGGGTGGAATCCCCAGCTGCCAGACAAGCGCACCGCCCTCCTCTTTACTGACCGCACACTCTATCGTCCCGGCGAGGAGGTGCATCTCAAGGGCATCGTCCGCCGCATCGAGAACAATCGCAGTCTCTTCGACACCGGCAAGGGAGCCCAGCTCGTGATCCGGGATTCCTCCGACCGGATTCTGGAGGAACGGGACATCACCCTCTCCGACAAAGGCAGCTTCGATCACAGCTTCACCCTCCCGGCCCGGACCGTGGGATATTTCAGCCTCGAACTGCTCTGGCCCGGGGAGATCTCGGCCGCCGAGAAGATGGACGGCTGGTACACCCGGGAGGCCCACCTCAACAATGCCCGGTTCAGCCATACCATCGCGGTGCAGGAGTTCCGGCGCAATGCCTTCGAGACGAAGGCCGGATTCGTGGACTCCGGGAACAATAAAACGGTGAGGCTGTCACTCACGGCCAGTTACTTCCAGGGCCAGCCGGTGGCCGGGGGCGCGGTCGAGTGGTTCTACCGCAGCCGGGAAGCTGGATTCTACCCGGACCATTTCCGCGACTTCCTGTTCTGCGACCACCGGGAATACAACGCCTACTACTGGTCACACTACTTCGGCTATGGGGAGGGATCCTATCGCCGCTCCTTCGGCACGAGGGAGGGAACCGCCACTCTTGACCAGGACGGTTTCGCAAGCCTCACCTTCGACCTCGCGGAGATCGATTTCCCCGCCCCGCGCACCGTGAGTGTGACGAGTGAAATCCGTGATCAACGCAATCAGACCCTCTCCGCCGATGCGACCACCACCGTGCACAGTTCCGATTACTACGTGGGCATCTCCCGTCTCGACAAGCTCGTGCGTGTCGGTGACGAGGTCGAGCTGCGGACCGTGGCGGTGGCCGCCAACGGCAAACCGCTCACCGGTGATCCGGTCGATCTCAGTCTCAGGATCGAGCGGGAAATACACGAACAGATCAAGACCCGGACCGCCAACGGAACGATCGCGGTCCGCAACGAGAAGAGGATCGAAACCGTACTTGAGAACCAGCCCTTCCAGATCAAGCCCGCGGAGGCGGCCGGTGGTGGAACGGCCCTGCCCTTCAAGCCCGGGCACGCGGGGAACTACATCCTCACCCTGTCGGGTAGCGATGCCCAGGGACGCCCCATCCGGACCTCCGTCACCCAGCGTGTCTACGGCTCCAGGGAATACCCCTGGGCCTACGAAAACGGCATGCTCATCAAGCTGGTGCCCGAGAAGAAGCGCTACCGTCCGGGAGAAACCGCCCGCATCCTCGTCCAATCTCCCATCGAGGGGACAGCCCTCGTGACCCTTGAGCGGGAAGGGGTTCATCGGCACATGCTGAGAAAGCTCACCGCTGAAAACCCGGTGGTGGAGATTCCCCTCACTGACGAGGAAGCGCCCAACACGTTTGTCTCGGTCCTGGTCATCAAGGGATCGCAGGACAACCTGCGTAAACACAAGGAGCCCATCCTCCGTCTCGGTTATTGCGAGCTCGCCGTCGAGGTCGTGAAGCAGCGCCTGCAGGTTGACCTCAAGATCCCCGGTGACTACCACCGCCCGGGTGAGGAGGTCACAATCGAGGGCCTGGTCCGTGACCATGCGGGCAAACCCGTCAATGGGGCCGAGGTCATCGTGTATGCTGAAGATGAAGGGACCCTCGCGGTGGCTGGCTACGATAATCCCGACCCCCTCGGTCACTTCTACTCCCCCCGCAGCCTCCGCACCGAAGCAGGCACCTCCCTCGGAAAGATCCTCTCCGAGGATCCAGCGCGACGCCACACCTTCAACAAGGGCTTTTTCATCGGAGGGGGTGGAGAAGATCTACTCGCTGGCCCGGAGGGACCAGACGTGCGAAAGGACTTCAATCCCTGTGCCGTCTGGATGCCCGCCCTGACAACCAGCCGGGACGGCCGCTTCAACGTCCAGTTCACTTCCCCGGACACCCTGACCCGCTACCGGGTCATTGCCGTGGCGCACCACGGATCGACTCACTTCGGCCGGAAGATCTCCGGATTCACCGTGAAGAAACCTCTCATGCTGGAGCCCTCCACTCCACGCTTTGCCCACCAGGGCGATCGCCTGCAACCCAAGGTCCTCGTCCAGAATGCAACCTCCTACACGGGCACCTGGGACATTTCCCTCAAGACCGGAAGTATCACGAAATTCGTCGAGCACAGCGAAAAGAAGGAGACGAAGTCCATCACCATCCCCGCCGACAGCAACGCCACCGTCACATTTGACCTGGCCTTTGGTGAAACCGGCCAGACGGACTGGCAATGGACCGCCATCCCGCGCTCCCTTGAGGGGGTGGCCCTCGATGAAAAGCTTCGCCGGGAACTCTCTGACGCGGTGGCCAGCAACTTCGCGGTCGAATACCCCATGCCCCTGCTGAGAGAGAACCGGTTCATCAAGTTCGAGAATCCAAGCGCCCGGTATGACATGCTGGAAGGCCTCTCCAGGGAATTGCTCGAGGGTCGCGGTGAAATCGAGCTGGAGTTCGGCCGCTCCGTCCTCCTGGAGGCCGGCGGGGCGCTTGAATATCTTCTCCGCTACCCCTACGGCTGCCTGGAACAGACCACCTCCAGCACCATCCCCTGGATCGCGGCCCTGCACCTGCGTGATGTTGCCCCCGCGTTCCAGAACAAGCCCGAGAAGGAGATCCGCCACAACATCCAGGCTGGTGCGGACCGGCTCATCTCGATGCAATGCGACGATGGCGGCTTCGCCTACTGGTCGAGCGGCAACTACTCCGAGCTCTGGGCCACCGCCTACGGGGGCATGGCCCTTCTCCTCTGCAGGGAAGCCGGGGCCAACGTCCCGGAAAGCGTTCTGGAAGGACTACGCGGCTACCTGGCCGATGAACTGCGAGGAATCGGGGAGGCTGAGCACTGGTGGGAGATCGAGACCGCCTGCCAGAGCTGCTTCACCCTCGCGCTCGCCGGCAAGCCCCAGGTGGCCTATCACAACAAGCTTCTCGAGAACCCGGAACGGCTCACGCCCAACGCACTCAACTTCCTCGCCCTCGCGGTGGCCAGCTCAGGCGCTGAGAATGCCGCCGGGCAGGCCCGTGAAATCCTCGCCCTGAAGGGACAGGCCAGAAAAGGAGACTCCCATTTCATCAGCTCCGAGCCAACCGCCGCCTACCGCCTGCTCGCCCTCGTCAACATTGACCCTGAGTCCCCTGATTGTGATAAAGCCATCTCCAGGATCATCAACTCCCGCGGACGCCGATCGGGCCACTGGGGCAATACCTGGAGCAATGCCTGGACCGTGTTCGCCCTGGGCGAGTATGCCCGGCGGGTGGAAAATTCGAAGGCGCCACCGGTCATCACCCTCGAAACCGACGAAGGCCGCCAGCAGTTCACCCTCGACGACAAGTCCCCCTCAAGGGTCCTGCGCGTTCCCCTCCATGCAGGCTTCAAGGCCCAGGCTGCAACTTCGGCAGGTGGCTTCGCACGAGTCAGCCTCTCATCCAAGCCTGAGCTTGCCCCGCAGCAGGCCGTCTCCAGCAACGGCCTGCAGATCCTGCGCCGCTACCACCGTGTTCTCCCCGACGGGAAGGAGGAACGGCTCGATAAACCAGCAGTCGGGGATCTCGTCCGGGTGGAACTGAAGGTCACCATGCCCCGCGACGAGACCGCCTATCTCGTCGTAGACGACCCCCTCCCCTCCATCCTCGAGGCGGTCAACACTACCTTCGCAAGCCAGGCCGGGCGCCTGGAGGAGGAGAACGACTGGGAGGTTTCGCATGAGGAAATTCGAGACGACCGGGTCCTCTTCTTCATCGACTACCTCCCGCGCTCGGGAAGCTACACGCTCTCCTATCATGCCCGCGTGACCTCCGCAGGCTCCGCGGTTGCTCCACCCGCCAAGGTGGAGGCCATGTACGAACCGGAATTCTTTGCCCTCTCCGCGAGTCGCCAGTTCACCACGCCCAACCCGCTCAACACCGCCGCCCGCTGACACGAGAGTGATTTTTCCCATGATGGTTTTTCTTCCATGGTCCTGTTCCTGCCTGGGTCGCGTGCTCTCTGCGGCAGGGACCGGGTGGCTGGGAAGGAAAGGGCGCCGCCGACCCGGACTTGGACGCCCCTGCCTGCTCATGGTCTCCCTCGGGGTGCTTGCCTGGGGCCTTCTTCCCCTCGGGTTCAAGCTCCCTGCCTCCCTGGAGTCAAATCCCGGACACTCCCCGCGAATCCTCGATCGCCGGGGGGTGGTGCTTGATGATGCCCCCCGGGCGGACTTCTTCCGCCATCAACCGGTCTCCCTGGAGGAAATTCCTCCCGCTCTTCTCGACGCCACCCTGGTCGCGGAGGACAAGCGCTTCTTCACCCACGATGGCATGGACTACCTTGCCACCGCACGGGCCACCCGCGATCTCCTTCGCAATCGCCGGATCGTTTCCGGGGCCTCCACCATCACTCAGCAGCTGGTGAAGATCAGTTCCGACCCGGTCGAGCGCACCATTCTCACCAAGATCCGTGAAAGCCTTGTCGCCCGCCATCTTGAGTACCGCTGGTCCAAGCAGGAAATCCTCACCGCCTACTTCAACCGGCTTGATTACGGCAACCATCGCCAGGGATGCCGGGAGGCGGCCCGGTTCTACTTTGGCAAACCCCTCGGGGACCTTTCCCTTGCCGAGTGCGCCCTTCTCGCTGGCCTTCCCCAGTCGCCCAGCCTGCACAATCCCGTCCACAATGCGCAATCCGCCCTGCAACGCCGCAACTGGATCCTCGATCGCCTTGCGGAGGAACGGGACTACGACCCCCGGCAGATCGCCGCGGCCAGGCAGGAACCGCTCAACCTCCACCGGGTGTCCCCAGGGGAAATCGCCCCACACGTGACCTCTTCGCTGCGCGGTCGGCACCAATCCATCCGCACCACCCTCGAGGCCGACCTACAGGGCAGGGTCACCGGAATTGTGCAGGAGGAACTGGCCCGGCTGAAGAAATCCAACGGCCACCATGCGGCGGTGGTCGTTATCGACAACAGCTCCGGAGAGATTCTCTCCCTCGTTGGCTCGGGAGACTTTCACGATCCGCGGGGAGGCCAGATCGATGGAACCCGCTCGCCCCGCTCCGCGGGATCCACCCTCAAGCCCTTCACCTACCTCCTCGCCTTCGAACGGCGCGGCCTCTCCCCCGGCAGCATCATTGCCGATATTCCCACTCCCTACCGCACCGAGGAGGGCCTCGACCTGCCGGTCAACTACGACCACAAGCACTACGGCCCGGTCACGATCCGTTACGCCCTCGCCAATTCCCTCAATGTCTCCGCCATGCGCACCCTCAACGACATCGGCGGACCGGCCCCCCTTCATGACTTTCTTCTCCGGGCCGGCCTCCGCACCCTCGACAAACCTGCCCACGAATACGGTCTCGGTCTCACCATCGGAAATGCCGAAGTCAGGCTCCTCGAACTGACCAACGCCTACGCCACCCTTGCCCGCCTCGGCACATTCAAGCCGACAACCCTGACCTTCGACGCCGGACGCGCTCCCGGTCACGGTGCCACTGTCCGCATCGCAACGCCCCAAGCCTCCTACCTCATCGCGGATATCCTCAGCGACAACAGTGCGCGGGCCCCCGCCTTCGGCAGTCGGTCCTCCCTGCGGCTTCCCTTCAAGGCCGCGGTCAAGACGGGCACCTCCTCCGACTTCCGCGACAACTGGTGTGTGGGCTTCACGGGGGATCTCACCGTCGGGGTGTGGGTCGGCAACTTCGACAACAAACCCCTGCGCGGCGTCTCGGGAGTCAGCGGGGCCGGTCCCATCTTCAAGCGCACCATGCTGGCCCTCCACGAAAAACGCGATCCCCGGTGGCTCGCGCGACCCGCCGGCATCACCGGGATCATGATCGACAGCCGGACCGGTCATCGCCACCTCTCCCCCCCCCTGCCCGGGCAACCTTTCGCCACCTCCGAACTCTCCCTCACCCGGCTCCTTCCCGATCCCGTCCACGAGGACGACTATGACCGGGACGGTCGCGCCCTTATCGACCAGCGCTACCGCCAGTGGTTCGCCAGCCCTGACAACCACCGCCGTGATGACCTCGCCCTGTCCCCGGAGCGACCACTCGATCTCTCTCCGCGCATTA
The DNA here is from genome assembly GCA_022448985.1 of Roseibacillus sp. Lineage (GTDB taxonomy): Bacteria > Verrucomicrobiota > Verrucomicrobiia > Verrucomicrobiales > Akkermansiaceae > Roseibacillus_B. Next base: position 1,530 of record JAKVCR010000085.1, on the reverse strand, counting down.
TTTCACCCATGGCCACCGCCTCCTACCTCCTCGACCCGGAACTCCCGAGTGGTGGGCGACGCCTTGAACTCCTCAGCAACCTCCCCGGGGGCGCCCACTGGTCCAGTCCTACCCTCAAGATCGATGGGAACTCGGCCTACCTCGTTCCCGGGCGGCATGAGATCACCCTCACCGACTCCGAAACCGGCCGGGCCGTTTCACAGGACATCGTGGTAGAGAGCCTCTAGTCCTCGTGAGGGGAATCGTGCAGGAATTCCGCCCCATCGCCTCTATTCTTTTCCAGGGCTTGACGAACCGGCGATCCGGACCTGAGTAGTGCCCAGGATGAAAGCCCAAGCAACAACCTGGATTGTCGCCATCGTATTCTCGCTGCTGTTCGTGGCCGGCTCGCCGGAGAGCCTCGGACAGGCGACGGACCGCGACCCTCTCAAGATTCCCGACAGCGACGAGGGACTGCCGGGGGCCGGCCCCCTCCGGCGCAGTGACTGGTTCCGGGGAGTCTGGCGCAGCCGACGCGGCTCCTGGCTGAAGAAGACCGCGGCCCAGAAAAACTCGGTGGTCTTCCTCGGTGATTCCATCACCCAGGGCTGGCGGGACGACTTCGGCGGAGCCTTTGACCCACTCAAGGTGGCCAACCGCGGCATCAGCGGGGACACCAGTCGGGGCCTGCTGGTGCGCCTCCCGGAGGACGTCCTCGCTCTCGAACCGAGGGCCGTGGTCCTCATGATTGGCGCCAACGACCTCGCCGAGAAAGCGAGCGGGAAGACCGTCTTCGGCAACGTGAAACTCATCATCACACGGCTCAAGAAGCACAACCCCGGGATGCCGATCATCCTTTGCGAGACCTTTCCCTGTGCCCCGGACAACTACCGCCCGGTGGCGGAGATCCGCAGGATCAACGGCCTCTATGCCAGGACCTACTCCGACGATCCGCAGGTGACCCTCGTTAAGACCTACGGGCTCTTTGCCGGCAGCGACGGCGCCTCCCTGCCCAAGCTCCTGCCCGACCGGGTCCACCCCAACGCGGAGGGCTACAAGGTCTGGGCTGCCGCCCTGCGACCGGTCTTTCGCAAGCTGGGGCTCTGAAAACCCCAAGATCAGGGAAGGGCCTCAGGCTCTTCTCCCTTTCCGAACCACCGGCACCCGGTAGGATCGGGGCATGTGCCGGGCCCAACTGCACCTCCCTGTCCTGCTCTCCATTCTCTTCTTGGCAGCGGCCCTCCTTCCGATGTTTCGTTCCGGGGCCGTGAATGAGGAAGATACCCCTCCCGCAGATGCCCCCTTTCTCGTCGTCCTGGGAATCGCCCAGGACGCCGGCTTCCCCCAGGCTGGATGCCGCAAGGAATGCTGTGCCCGGGCATGGGCCGACCCGGAACAACGCCGCCACGCGGTCACTGTTGCCATTGTCGACCCAAAATCCGGGGAGCGCTGGTTTCTCGATTGCTCCCCGGACTTTCCCGAGCAACTACGTGCCCTGAACCAACTCGCGCCCCCGGAAACCTTCCCCGGGATCGACGGCATCTTCCCCAC
>JAKVCR010000084.1 GCA_022448985.1 Roseibacillus sp. | reverse complement strand
AGTTCACGGGTGTAGGAATGCGGGTGATCAGGGTCCTGATCTTCCTTGAGTTTCTGGTAGAGTGGAAGGGTGTCCAGCAGGTCCATGCGGCGATAATTATAGGCCTGACGAATGCGCCAGTAGAGGTCATTGGGATTCTCTCGATAGAGGCGGTCGGTTGTTTCGCGGGCTTCAAGCTGCCGCCCCTCTTGCAGGGCCTTGTCGATGACCCGCGGGACGGCCTCGTGGATGGAGCGGGTGTTTGCAGAGATTGCGCCAACCTGCTCAAGGGCGACGAGACGTCCGGCAGCGAGATCAATCCATGGATTGGATTTCAAGGGGCGCCCTTCTTCCTCGAGAATGGTTGAGTAGCAGACCACCGCGAGATCGAGGAGGCCGGGATGAGACTCCGCGAGCTCGACCAGGAGGCTGTGACCGTCATCCTTTTGTCCGGCCTGATAGGACTCCCGGGCCTTGGCCCAGCGGGGATCGGAGGTCGGGGCCTCCGTAGCAGCGAAGAGTGGAACACCGAGAAACGGCAGACAGCAGAGGAGCGTTCGCAGTCCCGGCATCATGGTGTTCGGAAGGGAATCGGGATCCCATTGGAATCGGTGAGTCGGAGACGCACCCACCAACGGTGGTCTACATTCGCGGATTTCACGATGAAGCGGTTGGTTCCGGCCACGAGCTTGACCTGAAGGTCCAGGTGCTCGGCAATACAGTCCTTGCGGTGCTGGTAGGGAGCGATCTTTTCCGAGATTTGTTCACCGTTGAGCCAGATGCGGAAGGCATCATCGCCATCAATGTCGAGGATGACCTCCCTCGCGGTGTCCACGTGGATGTCGGCTACCGCGTAGCCCACCGCAAATGATCCGGGAGGAGGAAGCTGGGAGGACATGGCAAGTTTACCGTCGGTCCGATCGACGATGCCCTCACCCCAGGTGACCTCGCGCTCGATAGGCTTGTCGCTGCGGCCTTCAAGGAGCCAGATGTAGGTCGCCTTGTAGCTTTTCTCAAAGTCGATTTCCTTTTCCGGTTCGTGCACTTCGTGGAAGGCCTTGTGTTCCTTATCATTGAGGAAGGTGCCGATTACCATCCAGTGGGCGAGGTATCCCTGGGCCGCCACCACTTCTCCGATCTGGTCTTCCGGGGCCAGGGCGCCGAGAGCCTTGGCTGCTGCTGCCCGCAGGATCTCATCAGTACCGGTCAGGAGTTCCTCCAACGCGGCCATGGCGGGGCGGAAGTCCGCTTCGCTCCCGGCGTGGGAGAGAACTTCATAGGCGAGGGCCCGGACGGTTTCGTCGTCGCTGGAGAGGGGAGCTTCAAGGTAGGCCACGAGTCTGCCCTGGGGGGCGTTCACGGCCGGTTGGCGCTTGAGTGCGCTCAGAGCGGCCCGGATTACTTCGGGATCCTCGTCGACCAGACTCTCACGCAGGATTTCGTAGTGGTTGATTTCCTTGCAATGGGCCAGGCAGCGGATGCTGAGGGAGCGGATGGAGGACTCTTCGTGCTTGAGGGTTTTGCTGAAGAACTGGTGGTGCTCGTCAGGATTCATGGCCGCGGAGCCGAGGGCGATCAGTCCCGCCTCGATCGTCTCGGTCTGGGTGGCCTTGGCGAGGGCTTCCCGAAGAGGGGGACCCAGTTCCGGGGAACGCGTAAGGGTGGTTATGAGGCGAGCAGCGCTACGTACGCGTTTTTCGTCGCCGCTCTTGATGAAATCAGCCATGCCGGCGGTCACCTCCTTCCATTCCTGGTTCTGCAGTCCGGTAAGAATTGCGGCGTAGTTGAGGTCGGTTTCCTCGAGGTCAGGGAGGAGATTGAGGAGAAGAGGAATGAGGGGGGCACTCTGGATACCACTGATCCCACGAAGCGACTCGCGGATCAATTCGGGGGTGGCGAGTTGTTTGGCCAGGCGGGTGAGGGCCGCCTCGTTGCCGGTGAAGGCAAGGGCCCGGGCGGAAGCCCGGGCAAAAGTTGGGGCTGGTGTAGCGGTGAGTTGATCGACCACCGCCCAGGCCGCTTCCTTCTTCCGCCGCGCATGGGCAGCTGCGGCATGGCACTTGACTGCGGGATCAGCATCTTTCAGAAGGATATCGATCCAGGTCGTTGCGGAGTTGCCCCCGTGGAGTTCAAGCACCTCGGCAGCGGCCGCGCGGAGAGCGCTTTGATCATGCGCGACCCATTTTCCAAATTCGCCTGGGTCCACCTCGTTTTCAATCTGCGATAAGGTGAGCAGGGCGCGTCCGCGGATCCAGGAATGGGCCGCTTTATTATTTAGCAGGGCGCGGACGGCATCGTTCGCAAGCTCCACCCGGTGTTCGCCGAGGTAGTGGAGGGCTTCAGCCTGCTCAATCCAGCTCTCGCTTTCGAGTTGCTGCAGCATCCGGCCCGCCCCGGCGGGCGGCGGTGCGGCGGGGAGTGAGGCACAGGCTAGCAGGGCGGCGACGATGCTGTGAAGGAGGCGGATCATATGCGACTGATGTGGCTCGGGCCCTGCGGCTTTCGGCCTTCCCCGGAACCCGAACACCTTCCGCGGGAAGGCACCCCCCTAGCGCTGGTAAATTGGAAGGTAGCGGTAGGGCACTCCCAGGATGAGGATGGAAAACCCGGTTCCATAGACCGTTCCATGGGCTCCGCCCCAGCTGCCGTCCTGGTTTTGCTTGGAGACGATGGTCGCGGCAATCCTCGGGTACCACGCGTGGAAGTCGGATTCGCCGGCCTGGTACATGGACTGGACCGCATAGTAGTGGGAGTAGTGGAAACGGGGATAGTTCTTGTCGAACTTGCGATCGGGATAGGCCTTGAGGAAGGCAAGTCCGCGCTGGGTGGCCTTGTGCCGGAGCTGGCCGCACATGATGAGAGACATGACGCCTGCTGCGGTCCGGGCAAAGCCCGGCTCGCCGCCCCCCGGTTGATAGCGGAAACCGCCGCTGTCCTCATCCTGGCAGGAGAGGACGTATTTGGTGGCCTTCTCGATAGTGGCGTCGGGAACGGAGATACCTGCTTCCCGGGCGGAATTGAGAGCGACCACATGCATGACAGTCATGGAGAGGTCGGCGTCCCGGGGTTCCGGATTGTAGCGCCAGCCTCCCTCTGCATTCTGCGCCCGCAGGATGATGTCCACTGCGCGGCGCAGGGCGGTCTTCAGACGGGGATTCTTGCTTTGACCCCAGGCCTCCGAGAGAGCGAGGACAGCAAGGCCGTGCTCGTACATCCCGGCGTGGTTGTTCGGTGTTCCCATGAAGCCTCGTTGCTCCCGTCCCTTGTTGATCAGGTAGGAGATCGCCTTGTCCATGAGGCGTCCATATTCACCCTGGCCCGGGACGTAGCCTTTCAGCATGAAGGCCATCAGCCCAACGGACGTTTCTGCCACGGGATTGCCGGATCCACCCCAACTGCCATTGGGATTCTGGACCCCGTCCTTGGCAAGGTAGGCCAGTCCCTTGGTGATGGAGGCTTCTGCTTCCGGGGTAAGCCGGGCGATCCCGACTACCTGGGTCGGCCCTGCTTCATCCTCGGCCTGAACCCGGGCAAGAGGAAGGGTGGAAGTGAGAAGAGAGGCTGCAGTCAGGGCAGCCACGGTAGTTGTGCGAAGTGGTCGGGCGTTCATTCCTCAAGAGCTTCATAATACTCCGCAACCATCTTCCGGAACTCGACCGGGAGCGGTTGCACATAATTCTGGATGGCAGCAGAGCGTCTGCGCCGGGTCAGAGAATTGATGGACTGTCGACTGCGGGCCACCGCGTCGCCCTGGGCGACGGTGGAGGAAGTTCCGGCTGCCGAACTTTCCTGTAGGTCGAGGGGATTACCCTTACCCTGGCCGCCACCTTGACCTTGGCCTTGACCTTGGCCGCTGCCTTGGCCGCTGCCTTGACCGCTACCTTGACCTGCTCCGGCACCTGCTCCGGCGCCTGCTCCGGCGCCTGCTCCGGCACCTGCTCCGGCACCTGCTCCGGCACCTGCTCCGGCACCTGCTCCGGCACCTGCTCCGGCACCTGCTCCGGCATCAGCACCAGCACCAGCACCAGCACCAGCACCATCGTCTCCGAAGCCGTCATCCCCGAAGCCATCGTCCCCGAAGCCATCGTCCCCGAAGCCATCGTCTCCAAAGCCGTCGTCTCCAAAGCCGTCGTCTCCGAAGCCCTCGTCGCCAGTCCCGTCGCTTCCATCGTCGGACAGGCCATCACCGGATCCCAGTTCGGCCTCTGCGCCTGCCTCGGCAGCGGCGAGGGCTTGTTCCAGGGCCGCAATGACATCACTCTGCGCCTTGATTCCGCCGTCCTTGTTACCAGTATTGATCTCGGCGGCCGCTACGGTCGAGTGCTCTCCCGCTTCGGTCAGGGCGTCACGCAGGGGATCTTCGGCATCGGGAGTTGCTGCTTCCTGAAGGTGCTCTTCGGCTACTTCCTCGATTTTGATGCCGATCTCAAGCTGGCGTGCTTCCAGCTGGCTTTGTTCCGATTTGAAAACCTCACCCTCGGCCTGGACGGTGTCCTGTTGAAGGTCTTTCTGGTCGGCCAGAATCTGGGCAATATCCTCGACGAGGTCCGACATGCCGCTGGACTCTGCAGCCAGGATCTTCTCTGCCTCGCGAAGGGCCTCAAGGGCCTTTTCCTGGTCGATCACGGCGTCGGCGGCCTTGGTCTGGGCGATCTGCTCGATGGCGCGGGCCATGTGAGCAACAGGCTTGCTCTCGAGGAGGGAAAGTTCGGCCCGGCCGAACCGGCTCAGGGTCTCTTCATCAACGGCTTCCTTGCGGGATTTTACGAGGGTCTGGAAGAACTGTCCGTAGCGATCGATGACGGCCTGCTGGGCACGGCCAAGGCGAGCCTGGTCGACCTTGGCGGCTTCCTTGTTCTTGTAGGCCTCGATGCCCCATTGCTTCGTCTGGCGCTGCATGAACTCCTCGGTCTTGATGATCTCGCGGATCTGTTTCACGAGGAGGTCGTCAACCAGGACGGTATTGGCACCTGAGATGATCTTGCCGAGGTCCTCGACGATCTCCTCGATGGTCTTGCCAGCTTCCACGAGATGAGGGTGGGAGTTCTCGGGTTTGCCGGGCCTGAACTTCTCGCGGGCGTTGGAGAGTTCATCTTTGGCAGCGATCACCTTCTTGGTGCGGAGTCCTCTCAGGGAGGTTCCGGTCTCATTGAGGGTGGCTGCGCCTCCTTCCTCACCAAGGCCATTGGACTGGAGGTCCTTGAGAAGGAAACTGAGGCGTCGCTCGACCGAACCCATGCGCCGATTGACCCCGGTCTGCCGGTTCACTTCGGAACCGAGCCGTTGCTTGGTGCCCACGATACTGTCGGCTCGTTCTTCCTCTTCCTGCGCGAGGCCGACGAAGGGCAAGAGGCCCGTCGTTGCGAGGGTCAGGGTGATCAATACGCTATTCGTTTTCATCATCTTCTTCTTTTGTGGGTTCGATGCCCTCTTCGGTCTGTAGTTGTATTACCGCCTTCTGGGCAGCCAGCTCCTGGTTGCGGGAGCGCTTCAGTTCTTCGATCTGCGCTCCGTACTCTGCACGGTACCAGTCTAAATACGTTTCGGGAGTAACGATAGTTAATTGTCGAGGAGCCGTGCGCCGCAGGTGAATTTCCCGGTCGGGATGGTGGTCAGCGACCTCAATGGCGAAGGATATGCGGTCATTGGGCTTCAATTCCTTGAGGTTGTCGGACAACTTCCAGCTATAATCGAAGGTTTTGTTGGTGTCTCCGTCAAAATTGAAGATTTCGACCTTGGTTTCGTCCGCGCCATTGAGGGCATAGACCAGCCAAGCCTTGTCGAGACCGATGTCGTCGGTACCCTTGGCCTCCATTTTCACGACCTTGCCCACCGTGGCGTAACCAACTTCACGAGGCTGAAGGAGGTCAACATCCGGAAGTCCGTCACTGGTGACCTTGACCCCGTACTGGACGTCCTCGTAACTGAAGTTGTTTGCCTTTTCGACCCAGCGGAAGGAATACTTGAGAGCCTTTTCGATGGGCAGCTCAAAGGTCGCGGTGGTTCCGCTCTCGTCGAGCTCCGCGGGGATGGAGCGGAACTTGGGAGCATCCTTCTCTTCAGTCTCCGGCTTCGCCCCGGTCTCAGCTTCCGTCTCCTTCGCTTCTTCTGCTCCCCAGTCCGTGGGGACCAACACTTCCCAGGAGCTCACTGGAGTGTCGCAGGAGATGGTCCACTTTACGGTGGTGCCCTCCCGCACCTCCAGGTTGAGCTGATCGCTCTTTCCGTTCTCCTTGTCCATATACTCCGGATATTTGAGGACGAGGTCTATATCTGTGATCAGTGGTGCGGTGATGACTTCGATTTCGTGCTCTTCGCCCCGGTCGTCACCAAGGCGCACGTAGAAAAGAGTATCACGGGTGAGATCCTTGAGCTGGCGGGAGAACTCATTGTCGGAGTCCGCGCTTTTCTTCATGGGGAGCTCCTTCCATTTATCCTCAGAGCCCTTTTCCTTTACGAAGAGCCGTCCGGCGGCCGGGATTTCGTGATCGCTGGAGGCCGTCGCGGATATGGTGGCGTTGGCCCCGATCCGGATGGTGAGATCCCCGGTGGTGCTGGATACCACCGTCTGGGTCGGGTATTCGGCATCCATCCCGGCGAGGCGTTTCAGGAGGGTAGCGGTGTGAGCGGGGTTAAAGGCTCCGATGACGGCGAACGCGAGGAATATGCCCACGGCCATGACCAGGATCTTACGGAGCTGGCCGAAGTCGACGATTTCCTTGAAATCGATGGGTCGGCTGCGCTCGATGGCCTGGTCCCGCATGGCGTTAATAAGATCCTGGGAGACATTCTCCTGGTCGGAGGAGGGGCCGTCCTTGAGCTGCATGTAGGAGACCAGGAGGGAGGTGAGGCCCGGGTGGCGCTTCTCCACGTCGAGGGCGGTGGTGACCGCGTCATAGGACTTGATGTGGCGCAGCCATTCGTGCCAGAGCACCCATCCCAGGACTCCAAGGTTTACCAGGAGGAGGAAGATACCAATGCCCCCGGACATCCCGGTCTTGGCAAAGAGGCCCCAGTCGATGATGAAATCGACTGCGAGGAGAGCGATGAGCCATACAATAACGCGCGAAATTCCGCGGATATTATACCAACGCCTTTCCTGCTGGTGGGCTTGTTTCAGTTGTTTTTCGATACTGATGTCGTGTCCTTCGGCCATAAGTCTGATCAGTTCGTGAGTTTCTTTGGGCTGCCTTTATACGAGGTTGTCCTTGCGTCGCAGATACCACTCGGCACCCGCAAATGCGACCACGAGGAGAAACCACAGGGGAGTGTCCCACAGTTCCCGCTCGATCTTGACGGTATTGTTGAGCGCTTCCTCAGGAGGAAGGTTGGTGGCGAATTCACCGAGGCCGGCCAGGCTTAGCTGACGTCCGCCTGAAATCTCGGCGGCTTGGCGGGCGACATCGGCCTGCATGGAGGTCTCGCGGTCCTCGATGTCCACGGTCTTGATGGAGAATTCGGCAGTATTGGAGATTTCCGCGTCCTGGGGCTGGGCCCTGAACTCGTATTTCCCATCCTTGCCCGCGAGGTAGGATCCGGAATAGAGCCCCGGGGTGCTCTCCACCTGGGTCATCTCGATGGTGGTGGCGGAATCCGGATTGTCCTTCTCCTCAAGGACCACCTCATAGCTGGGGCCATCTACGGGCTCAAACGACTCGGTGAGGACGTTGGCGAAGACGCGGATCTGGTCGCCTGCACTGTAGCTGTTCCGGTCGGTCTCGATGCTGATCTGCTTGTTGGCACCCAGCAGGCGGGAGAGGGTGAGGAACTGGATGGTCTGGCCCCAGAAGCGGGCGTGGTAACGGTCGCCCACCTCAAGACGCATGCGCCAGAGATCCTCGGTGGCGACGAAGAGGCTCTTGCCTGTTCCGTAGCGGTGCCAGGCCACCAGCGGGTAGTCGACATCGGCTTCGTTGGCCTTGGGCAGGCGCAGAAGGACAGTCGCTCCGGACTTGGAGCCCGCGAGCTGGGGGAGGCTGTACATTGGCTTGACGTGGGACCAGATGCGGGCACTCACATCGGGTGCGAGGGAGAGCGAGGTGGCCAGGCTCTTGTGTCCATCCTCGGTGACCTCCGGAGAGACATTGATGCCGAGGTTGAGGTAGCCGCCGGGGCCGATGTTGATGGGAAGGAGATCGCCGATGGGGTTGTCGCGGTAGGTGGAAGGGGCCGCCATGGGGCCGGCCAGCATGAGGAGGGATCCCCCGCGCTCCCGGATCAGTCTCTCGATGAGCTGGGTCTGGCCCGTATTGAAGAAAGAGGAGGGGACGTCTCCGAGGATGATGAGGTCATACTTCAGGGCTTCCTTGGGATCTTCCGGGAAGCGCCCGATGTGCAACGGAGAGGAAGCCGCCAGGGCGGGATCACCCTGTGTCATGAGAAACTGGACCTGGAGACGGGGATCGCGCAGGAGGACCCAGCGGAGGTAGCGGTATTCCCACCGGGGCATGCCCTCGATGTAGAGAACCTTGATTTTCTCATCAAGGATGCGGACCTGGTGACTGGTGGCATTGTTGACCTCCGTGATCTCGCCTTCCTGCAGCTTGATGTCGAAGTTGAGGTCGAGGGTGCCCGATTCGCTCTCCGGGATGAACATGAATTCCTCGAACTGGACTCCGTTCTTGAGGGTGATCTGCTTGGTCTCCTTCTCGTCATCGTTGACCCGGAAGTAAAGCTGGACCGGTTTGCCTGCGAAGCCCCGGGACTCGATCTTGACTCGCAGGGGGACGCGATCTCCCTTGAAGACCACCTCCGGGGCGATCACTCCACGAACGTGGATGTCCGGGGGGGCGGGAAGACCGACTGGGACAGTATAGAGCGGGACGCGGCGTTCCTTCAACCGGCGGGCCACGTTGACGGGATCCTTGCCCTCAACCCAGGCGAAGTCGCTGATAACCATGGCTCCAGCGAGGGGCTGGCCCGAGAAGCGGTCCACCGCATCCTCAATGGCGTTGCCAATCTGGGACGATTCGCCCTCTGCCACGGGCAGGGGAGCAGCGGTTGCGTCTCCGCCATCGGAAGATTCCGGGGTGGCGGCCCGCGGATCCTCGCTGCGCAGCTGCGAATCAAAGGTAAAGAACCGGAGGTCGTAACGATCCTCAAGCTGGTCGAGGAGATTCATCTCGTCATGGTTGAGGGCAGCCCGGGCGAGGTCAATGCGGCGCGCGGATCCGAGGTCCTGCTTCACGACCTGGGCGTCATCACCGCCAAGCTTGCGGTCGAGGGGAATCTTGCCAAGGGCCTTGGCGGCTTCCTCAACATCCTCCGCCGAGGTTCGGGGATCCTCGATGGCCATGCTGCGCGAGGTATCGAGCATCACGATCATGGACCGTTTGGACTCCTTGGTCATGCGGATCTTGGCGAAGGGTTGCATGACCACCACGATGAGGGTGAGGAGGGCGGCGGCCTGCAGGATCGTCATCGCGATGCGGCGATTACGTGGGACGAGTTGCTCGCGGCGGTAAAGGAACACCGCGAAGGCGATGGCGGCCACGACCAGGATAAGGCCGAAGAGCAAGCCGCCGCGGAAGGCGAGTTCGATCTTGTCGACTTCCTGCGACGAATCTAGTCCCAACAGTTTCTTGAGCATGGTGTGAGGCGGTGGTGGTTGGATGCGAAAAAAGCTTGAATCGAATTGGCTCAGCTGCGGCGGGCGGCGGCAACCTGGCTCATCTGCAGGGTGGTTGAGAGATCGGCACTCTCCTCGCGTTCAATCCGGTTGGTGAAGTAGCGGGCGAGAATGCTCTGTGCTGCAAACACGATGATGGCGAGAAGAAGAAGAAGGTGGGCGAGTTCCCGTCCCCGGCGGGCATCTTCAATGGCATCAACCATCGAGCCTGCGCGGTTGAGAACCTTGACTCCGGTGGGGAGCAGAGCGTCCTCAAGGACACTTCCTTCAACCACCCGCACATTGGATTCACTGGCATTGACGTTGGCGGCGACTACTATGCCGGGCTTGTCATCCTCGGCTTCGATCTCGTAGACACCGTGTGCGGTGAAGGAGACAGGCGCGACTGGCTGATCTCCATCCTGAATCACACGGACGTCGTCAGCTTCTTCGGAATCCGGGCTTCGAAGGGAGACGAATTCGCCCACTTCCCGTCCACTGACCGGCAGTTCGCTGTCGGTTCCAACCGTGAGCTGGAGGCGGTCGGGATCGCTGGTGAGCATGGTCACGGCCTGCTGGAGCAGGATCGTGTAGAGCGGTTCACGAGGAAGGTTATTCCAGCGCTTGCTGCTGGTGGTGGTGAAAAGAAGGACGGTGCCGGAGCCGGTCGAGCGGCTGAGGAGAACGGGGTCGCCCGATTGGGAGGTGATGAGGATTTCTCCGCCCTCCTCCGGGGTGGACTTGATTTGTTTCGTGATGCGGATGGCATCGAGAAGTTTTTCCGGATAGCGGGCGGTGAGCCCGGCGAGGAGGTGATCGGACTTGGCGGCCTGCAGGGTCCAGCCTTCTTCGTCCTCACAAGTTGCAACTTCGCCAAGGATGGCGGGCAGGATGCCCCCTTCACCACCGAGGTTCTGATTGTATTCCGAGGCCTCTACGCGATCTCCCGAGAAAATGATGAGGCCACCGCCATCTTTGACGAAGCGCTTGAGGCGCTTGGCAGTGTCGGTCGAGATGGAGAGGACGTTGTTCATGATCACGACGTCGTAGTCGCCAAGATTCTCCAGCCCGAAATCGGCGGGGTCGATTTCATTGACGCTCACCCCTTCCTCATTGTCGTTATCCTGGGGCCGCAGAGCGGCCTTGGCGTAGTAGCCGCCGCTGCGGTTTCCTGCCACGCTTTCCACATCGCCCTCAAGGAGGAGGACCTGGATCCCGGAGCGGATGCGGGCGATGGCATGGCGCACGTTGTCGTCGGCCAGGTCGTCCTTGCTCAGCTCTGCGCGCAGCCTCACGTCACCCACCTTATCGAACTGGGTGGTGAACTCTAGGGGGCGGGATTCGCCGGCGGAGAGGGCCCCTACGGCCACCTTCCTGGCCAGCGCCTCGTCCACGAAAAACTCGAGGGAGGCTCCTTCCTCCGAACTGCGCCCGGTGTTGCGGACGAGGGCGGTGAACCGGGCCTCGCCCGATTTGCGGAGTGATCCCCAGGTGTAGGTGAGGCTCTCGATGGCGAGGTTGTCCTCGCCTTCGGTTCCGGCCGGGATGACAAAGACGTTGGCATTGTTGCGCAGGTTTTCGAGTGAATCACGTGCCCGCGGCGAGAGTTCGCCCCAGTCCTGTTCCTGCGAATCAGTGATCAGGAAGCACTCTTTCCCGGGCGTCTTCAATTCCTCTACCAGTTCATCGAGAAGCTCGATGTTGGTTTCCAGGTTCAGCGAGTTGGGTCCGGCGGACTCGAGCTCATCGAGTTTCGCGGTAACGGTTCCAGGGTTGTAGGTTACGCTGCGCAGGAGGACTTCCGGCCGGGTGCTCATGAGCACGAGGCTGACGGGATCGCCCTCGTTGGCAGTCTTGAAGATTTCACGGGCTTTTTCAATTGCCCGTTCGAAGCGCGAGAACTCGCCATGGTTCATGCTGTAGGAGGCATCGATGGCGACTACCATCCCGACTTTCTTTTCCCCGATGACAGAATCGGAATCCAGGGTGGGGCGCAGGAGCGCAAGGGCGAGAAGGGCGAGGGCGAGACAGCGCAGGGCCAGGATGATGAAGTCCTCAAGACGGACCTGACCCGAGCGGATAACGAGGGCCCGGCGCAGCAGCTCCATGGCGGCCCAGTCCGTCTGGCGCCGGTGCTTGCGGTAGAGAAGGTGAATGATGAGGGGGACCGCGACGCCCAGCGCGCCGAGGCCGAGCCACATTCCGACTGAATTGAGTGCTCCCATGAGGTTGTGTCCTTATTCGGGTTTGAGATTGTTGGTTTGGATCACATGTGCGTCCCGCAGGTCGATTCCACAGGGGAAGGCGAGGGGTCCGTCAAATGCGATCTTGAGGGTGAGGTCCTCGCCCCTGGAGAGGGCGAGGGAGAGGGGGATGGGGGGGCTGTCGGCGGCAATCTTGCGGGTCCACACCGGGGAGGAGCCATCGAGGATGGAGACTTCCAGGTTGGCGCGGTTACCGGGCACGAGGTGGAGTTGGCCGCGGAAGACGGCCGGACCGTGTGGGGCGGGAAGAGAGAGCCGCAGCACGGTGTGTGGCATGATCCGCAGGGAGCGAGTGTGGCTCTCGGTGACCGTGGTGGTGATCCGGGGAGCGGGCGGAGGGAGGGCAGGACCGATGGACTCCATGACAGTCTGTGGGACAGTATCGAGCCAGATAAGGCCGGGAATGTTGCGCCGCAGATAGTGGACAGCGTTCCAGGCGATCTTCAGTTCCCCGAGTGTTTCATGCTGGATTAGAAGCTGGTTGCCGTCGAAGCGGGTGGTTCCGAACAGCACGCTCCCGTCGGTGAGACCGATTTCGTCACCGGCCCGCTGTGCCCGGGGCTGGGGTTTGGCAAGGACGAAGCGCAGGGCTGAGGCACGCGGCACGGGAATGACGCCCAGGGGGGAGCGGATGGCGATGTCCTTGGCACGAACCCAGATCAGACTGCCCGGAAGAGGGTCGCCATCCTTGCGGTAGAAGGTGCCCGGCTCCCGCGAATCGTCAGGGGCACCGGCCACGAATTCCATGCTGGCGAGAGCGGAGAGAGGGATCTTCTGTTCGCCGAAGCTCTGGCTGCGGATGTTAAGAACCTTCTTCTTGCCCGCGCCCTCCACGGTGCGGACCTCGGCGTTCCAGATCTCGCCGTCGAGCAGGTGCACGGCACCGGGCAGCTTGGTCGCATTTTCCGGCAGGGGATTGACTGCCAGGAATACGTTGCCCCCCAGGGCCTTGCCCTCGCAATAGAGTTGCCCGTTCTCAAGTTTGAGAATGCCCTGGGTCCGTCCGTCGCTGGAGATGACCAGGCCGCCAGTGGGAACGGGTGGAGGTGGACGGTGGTTTACCATCCGGGCCTCACCGGGTTGGGCGGTCATGAGAATCTCGTCCACGTTGAGGTGTCCCCACAGACCACGATGCTGGTCGCGCAGTTCAAGGCGGGCAAACTGTCCACGGAATTCCCGCACATCTATGGCAACCTTTTCAAAATAGTCGTCATTGCGACCGGTGGCGCTGCGGACGATGCCCTGGGAGGTATGAACATTGACGCAGATCCGGCCCGGGTGCCCACCACCGCTCATCCGGATGAGAATGTAGTCCTGCTCCAGGAGGAAAACAGGCGAAAGAAGGCTCCCCACCGCTCGTTCAGTGTTCCCGATGGTGGTGAGGAAGTACTTACCTTCGAAGGGGCCGACCCGGCGCTTCATCATCTTCGTGCCGGATTGGAGGTCACGGTTGAAGGCGTCTCCTTCTCTCTTCCAGTTGCCTCCGAGTGCGCCCAGCTGGTTGTCCTTGAGGGGGGTTGGATGGACTGGGCTCCACTTGGGGTCCTGGCCCAGGTTGTTGTTCTCGAAATCGTGAATGACGAGGTCGCCATTGGGGCGCACCGGGAGGAGGGGGGCCTTGGGCTTTTCAGGGTCGTGGGGCCGCTGGTGAGCCAGAAGTTCCCCATATTCCTCCAGGGAGAGCTGTCCGTTGGTGTCCTTGTCGGATTCAGGGGTTTCGGCCAGGGCCCGCTGGAGGGCCGGATGGTTTGCAGAAGTGATGGTGACTGCTTCTCCCCGGGGCAGGACCGAAAGCGTCATCGCCGTGAGGACGGCGAGGGCGCGGGCCACTGTGGTGAGGAAGGTTGCCATTGTTCTGCGGTCTCAAGGGGTTGCTTTTATCTCGCCTTGGCGAGCGCAGAACGCTGGAGAAGGTAGTTGCTGATTGTCTGCTCGATGGGGTCCTTGGTGTTGACCAGGACGTAGTCAACCTGGGCCTTGGCGCAGGCCTTGCGGATGTCTCCCACGAACTTTTCGAGTTCCTCAAGGTAATTGGCACGTACCCGGGCGGGCTGGGTGATGACTTCGCCTTCGCCCTCCAGTCCCATGAACTTCCACATTCCATTGAGCGGGAACTCGATTTCATGGGGGTCCATGATGTGGAAGAGGATTACGTTGTGCCCACCATAACGGAGGTGGTTGAGTCCCTCGATGAACTCCTCGGTGTTATCGAAGAGGTCGGAGAAAAGCATCACGAAGCCGCGCCGCGTCATACGGTGGGCAAAGTCGTGAAGCACAGCCCCCACGTTGGTGCGCGGGACCGGAACGACCTTTTCCAGTTCGGTAGAAATATCGTGCAGGACCGACATGTTCCCCTTGGGGGCGATGTAGTTCTGCAACTCTCCGTCGAAGATACCCACCCCGGCGGAGTCTCCCTGGTTGATGACAAGATAGGACAGACTGGCCGCGAGATACTTGGCGTATTCAATCTTTGAGATCTTGCCCGACTTGTAGGTCATCGACTGGCTCGCATCGAGGAGCATGTTGGCGATGAAATTGGTCTCCGCATCGAAGAGCTTGATGTAATAGCGGTCACAGCGAGCGTAGGCCTTCCAGTCGATGTGGCGGGTTTCGTCTCCCTGGGCATACTGGCGGTAGGCGGTGAATTCAGAGCTGATACCCCGGCTGGGGCTCTTGTGTTGTCCGATTCGGAGGCCCTCCACGACCAGGCGGGCCACCACATCGAGGGAGCCGATCTGGGAGAGAGTGTCCGGATCAAGATACTTGGCGCTGCGGGGCTTGGGAGAAGACTCCTGGGTGAGAGGAGCAGACTCAGGAGATGAGGTGGTCGTTTCAGACATGTCTATTGTTGAGAGAGCGTTTTGTTGCTTTCTCGTTTTCGTTGGCGTTGGCCTGATCGGGATGAAATCAGGAGAGCTCTGCCGACGGGCGGATTACTCAAAGTAGCATGGAAACCCCGCCTCTCCTTCTCCCGCCTGGGCGGGAGAAGAGGACGGAAACCGGGGTGCGTAGAGATTCATCAAACTGGCGGGTAGCCGGTCAGATCAGGCCGTGGCGGCTTCGCTTTCGTAGAGGGCCTTGTCACTGGGGATCTCTTCGAGGAGACGACCGATGACGTGGTCGGAATCGACGCCCTCGGACTGGGCCGCGAAGTTGAGACCCATCCGGTGGCGCATCACGGGCAGGGCGAGAGCCTGCACGTCCTCAAGTGAGGCGTTGAAGCGACCGCGCAGGATGGCACGGGCCTTGGCCCCGGTGATCAGGTTCAGGCAGGCCCGTGGTCCGCAACCCCAGGAGACGAAGTCCTGAATGAAGCCGGGGGCGTTGTCTTCTCCGGGACGGGTGGCCCGGACGAGGGCTGCCACATACTGGAAGATGTGGTCGGCTACCGGAACCCGGGTGACGAGATCCTGGAGCGCCAGGATGTCCTCCTTGCCGATTACTTCCTCGGGGCTGCCGCCACCGCTGCCGGTCACGCTGCGCATGATGCCGATCTCCTCCTCCGAGGAGGGGTAGCTGACGTTGATCTTGAACATGAAGCGGTCGAGCTGTGCTTCCGGAAGGGCATAGGTGCCTTCCTGTTCGAGGGGGTTCTGGGTGGCGAGCACGAAGAAGGGGGGCTCAAGGGCGTAGTCGTCGCCTCCTGCTGAAACCATCTTTTCCTGCATCGCCTCCAGGAGAGCAGCCTGGGTCTTGGGCGGGGTGCGGTTGATTTCGTCCGCCAGAACGATGTTGGAGAAGATCGGTCCCTTGCTGAACATGAACTTGCGCTCACGGGTCTCGGGGTCGTCCTGGAGGAGCTCACTACCAGTGATATCGGAAGGCATGAGGTCCGGGGTGAACTGGATCCGCTTGAAGGTCAGCGAGAGCGTCTTGGCGATGGAGCTCACCAGGAGGGTCTTGGCCAGCCCGGGGACCCCTTCAAGGAGTCCGTGGCCGCGGGAGAAGATCGCGATGAGGACCTCGTCGATAACCTGGTCCATTCCCACGATGCTCTTGCGCAATTCGTCTACGATCCCGTCGCGGGCATCGTGAAGTTTCTTAACTGCAGCTACGTCGTCGATTCCGCCGTCCTGATCGGGCTGGACGATCGACTTCTTCGCACTTGCCGCCAATTCTTCCGCCGCTGCTACGTCGCTGGAACGTTCGGTTCCTGCCTTCTTCTTGGTTGGTTTTTTAGCCATGGTTTGCCGTCTGGTGAGCTTTGTTGTTCGTTGATTCCGGGAGGGAGGAAATTCACGGGTCACCCGCCGTTTGTGATGAGTGAGCCAATGAGATCGCTTCGCGAAGGATCTACAGCCAAAGACCCACGTTCCAACAAGCTCCAATTACGCGAAAGGGGAGCGCACGATAGGGTGATAGAGGGAACGACTTGTTTGGAATAACTTGAGCGCAACTCCAGCTTGTTCGAGCGAAGGCAAAAAAGAGTCCTCTAGTAATCAAGATATCTGAACGGAGTTCTCTAACAGTATTTTCCGCACCCTGTAAATTCCTCCCAAGGGGAAGTGCCGGGAGGAGTTAGCCTATCTAGTATCAGCGCTGAATGAGGGCCAGGGCCTGTCCCGCCAGTCTGCCGTGTAGGACTTGCCCCACCCTGGTAATCCTGCTACCTGCCGCGCATCGAGCGAACTTCCCAACCCACGCCATGATCGACCTCAAGCCTGATTGCAAGCATGCGATGGTGATCCCCACCTCAATGGGGACCCGTCTAACCCCGGTGAACGGTCAACCTTTCCATTGTTCCAACAATTTCGTCCTGACTGCCAGCAGCGCGGAATCCAATGTGGGCAGCGTCTCTTCCTATCTCGGGCTCCCCGTCAAGATCCTCACCGCTTTCATCAAGGGCAGCCCGGTTTCACGCTTCATCAAGGACAACCTGGCCAGCCGCCACATGGACTACGAAGGCCCGGATATCGACCAAGGGGGCCCCTGGGGTTACCGGCACCAGATCAACATGGCAGACAGCGGAACGGGTTCGCGGGGGCCCCGGGTCTGGAATGACCGGGCTGGCGAAGTAGGGCGGGACCTCAAGGCGGAGGATTTCGACCTCGAGCGGATCTTCGGCGAAGAGGGCGCGCAGATTGTCCACATGTCGGGCCTGATTGCGGCTCTCTCGCCCGACTCGACCCAGTTCTGTCTCGATGTGGCCCGCTCGGCCAAGAAATACGACACCAGGATCTCCTTTGACCTCAATCACCGGGCCACTTTCTGGAAGGGACGGGAGGAGGAGCTGAGTGAAGCCTTTCGGGAAATCGGAACCCTTGCCGATGTCCTCGTCGGAAACGAGGAGGATTTCCAGCTCTGCCTTGGAGTAGAGGGACCGGAAGCTGGAGGTGAGGACATCTCGGGTAAGATCGACAGCTTCAAGGAAATGATCAACCGGGTGAAGCAGCAGTTCCCCAATGCTTCGGTCTACGCCACGACCCTCCGGGAAGTGGTCAGTGTGAACCTGCATGAATGGGGCGGCATTGTGGCCGACGGCGACAACTGGCACGTCATCGAGCCCCGTGAGATCGGGGTGCTCGACCGTATCGGCGGCGGAGATGGTTTTGTCGGCGGACTGCTTTACGGGATCCTGCGCGGCTGGGAAGGAGAGAAGTGCGCCCAGTTCGGTTGGGCCAGCGGGGCATTGGCGGCCACTCTTCTCACCGACTACGGCCAGCCTGCCGACGAAGACCAGGTCTGGAGCATCTGGCAGGGTAACGCCCGGGTGCAGCGCTAGCGGGCTGCTCTCAGGAAAGTGGAGAGGGGCCGTCAGCGGACCCGGGGAGAACCGTGTTTCTGCTGTCGGTCAGGGCAACAGGGCCCCGCCATCGACATCGACTACTGTTCCAGTGGTGAAGTCGTTCTTTAGCAGGAAAAGAATCGCCTGCGCGACCTCGTCGGCCCGGCCGGGACGGGGAATGGCGTGGTCGCCGACCGCCTTCTCGAAAAACTCCTGCCGCTCCGCGCCTTCCTGCGGGAAGAGGGGGGTGTCGATGATACCGGGGGAAACGATGTTAATCCGCCTGGGCGCGATCTCGGGAGCAATGGCGCGGACGAATCCCTCCACTGCGTGGCCCACCGTTGAGATGGCGGAAGAGCCGGGTTTACACTTGCGGGCGGGAAATCCGCTCACCAGCACGATTGATGCCTGTGCCGTGAAGTGCGGCAGTCCCAGGTGCACGGTGTTCAGGTAGCCCCACAGTTTGTTGAAGGTGGCCTGGAATCCATCGAGGTTCATCTCGGGAAAGGGCCCCTGTTCCCGACCGGCTGGAACGGCAGTGTTCACCATCAGGTCGAAGGGGCTGGCCTCTCTGTAGAAGGCGGTGAGGGCGTCCCGGTCGAGGATATCCACTGAACGCTGGGAGACGTCCGCCGCGGGCGGGGGCTTTTCTTCCGCGGAGCGGCTCACGGCAACGACTTCTGCTCCTGCGGCGGCCAGTTGCTGGACGGCAGCGAGTCCGATTCCCGAAGTGCCACCAAAGACGACCGCGCGTTTTCCTGTGAGGTTCACGGTGATGGGTATGAATCCCGGGGAGAGAGCTGTCTAGCCCCCGATGGAGTGGCGGCACTGTCCATCGGCGTCCAAAAGAGGCGATGGGGACAGGTTTTGCTCGACCGCCATGGGTGGCGTCCGGAGAGTTCGACTCATGATCATCAAGCCGAGGGTGCGGGGGTTCATTTGTCTGACGGCCCATCCCGCGGGGTGCGCCGCTTATGTGCAGGAACAGATTGATTACGTACAGTCCAAGGGGGTCATCGGGAATGGACCAAGGAACGTTCTCGTTATCGGGGCTTCCACCGGCTACGGCCTGGCTTCCAGGATCACGGCATCCTTCGGAAGTGGCGCCAGGACGATGGGGGTCTTCTTTGAGCGTCCTCCCAGTGGGAAGAAGTGCGCCACCGCGGGGTGGTACAATTCCGCAGCCTTTCACCGGGCTGCTGCGGCGAAGGGTCTTTATGCGCGGAGCTTCAACGGGGATGCCTTTTCCGATGAAATGAAGGTGCAGGTGGTGGAGGCCATCAGGGAAGATCTCGGGCAGGTCGACCTCGTCGTCTACAGCCTGGCTTCGCCGCGGCGGCAGCATCCCCGCACGGGTGAAACCCACAAGTCGGTCCTGAAGCCGATTGGCCAGCACTACACCGCCAGCACCCTGGACACCGACAAGGGGGCGGTGAGTGAGGTCACCATCGGGCCAGCGACCGAGCAGGAAATCGCCGACACGGTGGCTGTCATGGGAGGCGAGGACTGGGGCTTCTGGATGGAAGCGTTGGACGAAGGGGGGGTGCTCGCACCGGGCACGACCGCAGTGGCCTACGATTATATTGGCCCGGAAGTCACCTGGCCGGTCTACACCAACGGCACCATGGGACGTGCCAAGATCGACCTGCGGGAAGCAGCCCGGCAGATTGATGCCCGCCTCAAGGAGAACGGTAACGGGGGTGCCTACGTTTCAGTCAACAAGGCGTTGGTGACGCAGGCCAGCTCTGCCATCCCGGTTGTGCCCCTCTACATCTCCATTCTCTACCGGGTGATGAAGGAGAAGGGGAATCACGAGGGAACGATTGAGCAGATCCAGCGCCTCTTTGCCACGCACCTCTACAACAACAACGAGCCACAACTCGATGACAAGGGGCTCATCCGGATTGATGACTGGGAGATGGAACCGGGCATTCAGGCCAGGGTGAAGGAGATATGGCCCCGGGTGACCTCCGAGAATTTGCGGGAGATCACGGACTTCAATAATTATCAGGAAGAGTTTCTGAAACTTTTTGGTTTTGGATTACCGGGTGTCAACTACGACCAGGAGGTCGACCAGATGGTCGACCTCGACCCTTGAGGAGCGCCTGCCAGACACAGTGCACATCCGGTTCCGGATGGAGCTCGCTTCTTACCGCTAATCTTCCAGGAGCTGTCATGCGTCGATTCTTCTACCACCTTCTCGCCGGGACGATGATCAGCTTGCCTGTGCTCCGGGCCCAAGAGGCCAGGGAGGAGGGCAAGTCTGCTCTTCCTGTCCGCGAAATGGATCCGGCGCGGCAGTGGGCCCAGTTCCGGGGCTACCGTGCGCGGGGGATTCTGCCGGGTTCCGGCCTGCCGGTCAGCTGGAGCGTGGAGAAGAATGAGAATGTGCTCTGGCAGACTGAGATCAGGGGTCTCGGGCATGCCGCGCCCATCATCTGGGGAGACTGCATCTATCTCGCCACCGCGGTTACGGAGGAGGTGCAGGAACTTGATGTGAAGGTCAGGGGTGCTGTCGGATCGGCCAGCGACACCGGGGTCCAGCAATGGCGGTTGCTGGCCCTCGACAAGGGGACCGGGGAGGTTCTCTTCAACAGGCTGGCCCTTGAGGGGAAACCAAGGGTCAAGCGCCATACCAAGGCCACCCACTGCAACTCGACGCCCGCCACGGATGGAAAGAACCTCGTCGCGATTTTCGGATCAGAGGGCCTCTTCTGTTTTGACATGAAGGGAGAGTTGCGCTGGCGGAAGGACCTGGGCCCAATGGATGCGGGTTGGTTCCGATCCAAGGAGGCACAATGGGGTTTCGGGAGTTCGCCGGTGATTCATGACGGCAGGGTCGTGGTTCTCTGTGATGTACAGGAGGGCTCCTTTCTCGCGCTCTACCGGATTGAGGACGGGAAGGAACTGTGGAAGACACCACGGGAAGACGTGCCGACCTGGGGGACGCCCACCATCGTGGAGCACGAAGGGAAGACCCAGATTCTCGTCAACGGCTGGCATCACACCGGGGCCTATGATTTTGAGAGCGGCGAGGAGATATGGAAGCTCAAGGGTGGAGGGGACATCCCAGTTCCCACCCCGGTCACTGCCCACGGGAATGTTTTCCTGAGCAACGCGCACGGCAGGCACAGCCCCATGCGCGCTGTCAGTTTGAGTGCGCGAGGTGATATTACCCTGAAGAAGGTTGAAGAGACCAGTGAGCACATTCCGTGGGTTCACCGGCGGAAGGGTGCCTACATGGCCACCCCCATCGTGGTTGGGAAGAACCTCTACAGCTGCGATGGGGGAGGGGTCCTGACATGCTTTGATGCGGTCTCGGGAGAGATCCGCTACCGTGAGAGGATCGGCCAGGGTGGTGGAGGATTCACCGCCTCACCTGTTTCGGATGGCAGCCACCTCTACTTCGCAGGGGAAACCGGGAAGGTGTTCGTGGTGAAGGCGGGAGATGAATTCGCGGTGGTAGCCGAGAATGAACTGGAGGATTCCTGCCTGGCCTCACCAGCCCTCGCGGACGGGATGCTCTTCTTCCGCACGCGGTTCAAGCTGATCGCAATCGGGGAAGGGGAGCGGTAGCCTGCTTACTGATTGATCGGGATCTGTGGGCGGCCGGGAACGGGCCAGTCGATGTGGAAGGTCTGTCCCCGCTCCTTGTCCACCCGCTCGTAGGTATGGGCCCCGAAGAAGTCGCGCTGTCCCTGCAGGAGGTTGGCCGGAAGGCGTGCGCTGCGGTAGCTGTCGTAGTAAGAGAGTGCCGAACTGAAGCAGGGGAGGGGAACTCCGTGCAGGGCTGCGGTGGCCACCACTTTGCGCCAGTTGGCCTGGCAGCGGTCCACTTCGCTTTTGAAGTAGGGGTCAAGGAGCAGGTTGGCGATCCCGGGATTGGCCTGGTAAGCCTCGAAGATCTTCTGGAGGAACCGGGCACGGATGATACATCCACCGCGCCAGATCATGGAGATCTCGCCGAAATTCAGCTGCCAGTCGTACTCCCTCTGGGCTTCGCGCATGAGCTGGAACCCCTGGGCGTAGGAGCAGATCTTTGAGCAGTAGAGGGCATCATGAACAGCCTGGACGAACTCCGTCCGGTCGCCCTCGAAAGCCTCAAGGTTGGGGGTGATCACCCGGGAAGCGGCAACCCGCTCTTCCTTGATCGCACTGATGCAACGGGCAAAGACGGCCTCCGCGATGCAGGGTGCGGCAATGCCCATGTCGAGAGCGTTGACGGAGGTCCACTTTCCGGTTCCCTTCTGGCCGGCGGTGTCGAGGACGATGTCGACGAATGGCTGACCAGTCTCGGGATCTTCCTGGCCGAGGATATCAGCGGTGATTTCGATGAGGAAGGAGTCGAGGACGCCCTGGTTCCACTCCCCGAAGACAGCGCTCATTTCCCCGGGGGTCATGCCGAGGAGGTTCCCCATCAGGTTGTAGGCCTCGCAGATCATCTGCATGTCGCCGTACTCGATGCCATTGTGCACCATCTTGACGTAGTGGCCCGCGCCATTCTCGCCGATATAGGTTGCACAGGGAACACCACCCTCGATGGGCTTACCGGGTTCCGCTCCCTCCAGCGGTTTGCCGGTCTCTTCGTCGACCTTGGCTGCAATCGCTTCCCAGATGGGCTTGAGTTCCTGCCAGGCACTCTCCTTTCCGCCGGGCATGAGAGCCGGTCCGAAGCGGGCGCCTTCTTCTCCGCCCGAGACACCGGAACCAACGAACCGGAATCCCTTTTCGTTGAGGTCCTTTTCCCGGCGGATGGTGTCGGTCCAGAGTGCGTTTCCTCCGTCGATTATGATGTCGTCGGGATCGAGCAGTTCGGTCAGGCCATCGATCACCGCGTCGGTGGGGCCTCCGGCCTGGACGAGGATGATGATCTTGCGGGGTCGCTGGATAGACTGCACGAATTCCTCGAGGGTCGCGGTCCCCACCACTCCTCCGGGGGTGTCCGGATTGGCGGCCACAAAAGCATCGGTCTTCGAGGTGGTGCGGTTGTAGACGGAGATCCTGAAGCCGTGATCGGCGATATTGAGGGCGAGGTTCTGACCCATGACCGCGAGGCCCACGAGTCCGATATCAGAGGAAGCGTCAGACATGTTTTGGCGTGAATTCGGGGGCGGGGTTTAGGGGAGTTGCCTGACAGCTTCAAGGCTTAAAACCCTTTGCCGGAGGGTGATGGTCGGGGGCGCTGGAGAAACAGCGAGTTCCGGATCGCTTCTGCGGGAATCCTGACGACGATCTTCCACACGATGAAGTTCCTGTTGATGTTCCTGGTCTGCATCTCCTGCCTCCCGGCCGCGTCGCTTCCCGGTGGAGGGGAAAGGCCCAACATCGTCTTTCTGCTCACTGATGACCAGTGCGCCTATTCAATGGGGTGTTACGGAAACACGGAGGTAAAGACCCCGCACCTCGATGCCCTCGCGAAGGATGGCATGGTATTTGATTGCCACTATGTCAGCACCGCAATCTGCATGGCGAGCCGGGCCAACATCCTGACGGGCAAGTTTGAGTTCAGGCACGGGTGTAATTTCGAGCATGGGGCCCTCCATGGCTCACACTGGGCCACTTCCTATCCAGTCCTGCTCAGGAAGGCAGGCTACCTGACCGCGATGGCAGGTAAGATTGGATTGGTGGTCACGACGAAGCCGGGCAGGAAAGGGGTGCTGCCGGCAAGTGACTTTGACAGATGGGGGGCAGGACCGGGACAGACGCATTACCAGACCGCGAGGAACAAATCGATGGCGGCCTATGCGGAGAAGTATCCGCATTCCTCGCGCTCCTATGGGGCCTTCGGGGCGGATTTCATTTCGGAGGCGGCGAAGGCAGAGAAGCCTTTCTGTCTCTCAGTCAGCTTCAAGGCTCCCCACAAGCCCGCCACTCCCGATCCACTGGATGAGGCAGTTTATGCTGGCAGGACCTTTACCCGGCCCAAGAACTTTGGCCGTGAGTATGGGCTGCATTTCGCGAGGCAGAGCCGCCAGGGGCGTCAGTACGAGCGGTTTTACGGATGGAACTACGCGGACAAGTACGACCATGTGATGGCCACCTATCATCAACAGGTCTACGCCGTGGACGTGGCGGTGGGCATGATCCGCGAGGCCCTCAAAAAGCACGGGGTGGCGCAGAATACGGTGGTGATTTTCACGTCCGACAACGGCTTCATGTGCGGATCGCACGGTTACGGATCCAAGGTGCTGCCCTATGAGGAATCATCCCGCGTCCCCCTGATCATCTACGATCCGCGTCACTCCAGCAGCGGCAAGGAACTGCGTTGTGACTCCCTGACCGGGAACATCGATCTCATGCCTTCTATTCTGGAGCTGGCAGGGGTGGAGCCTCCGAAGGGGATCGATGGTCACAGCATCCTGCCGCTCTACGAGAATCCGAAGGGCAGGATCCGCATGGCCCTGCCTCTCATCAATGTCTGGGGACCGGCCGAGGTGCACAGCCTCGCAGTGGTCACGAGGGAGACGAAATACATTTACTGGCCCTGGAGTGGGAAGGGCTTTGAGCCGGTGGAAGAACTTTATGACACGGAAGAGGATCCCCTCGAACTGGAAAACCTCGCCCGCCACCCGGAGAAATACGGGGAGCTTCTCCAGAGAATGCGGCGCAGTTACGACGGCTTCGTGCGTCAATGGCAGCAGGACGCGGTGCCGTATCACAATTACAAGCCGTTTGCGGTGTTCTTTGACCGGGGCATCGCGTGGGCGGACAAGGTGTCGGCACTCAAGAAGTAAACCGGGTGGACAGGTTCCATGTCCGGGGAGGCAGGCCGCAGCTCCTGCGGATCGTGATGAGTTGCCAGGCCGGGGGAAGCATGGTGGGATGCCTCCCCCAGCCTGATCAATTCATGAGGATTCTTCTTCCCGCCTTCTTCCTGCTCCTTGCCTTCATCCCCTGCGACGCGCAAAAGCCAAACATCGTCCTCGTCATGGCTGACGACATGGGCTGGGGGCAGACGGGTTACTATAACCACCCGGCTCTCAAGACCCCGCACCTCGATGCGATGGCGGCGGGGGGGCTGCGCTTTGACAGGTTTTATGCGGGGGGTCCGGTCTGCTCCCCGACGCGGGCGACGGTCCTGACCGGGCGGACGCACAACCGGACCGGAGTGCAGAGCCACGGGTTTGCCCTGCGCAAGCAGGAGAAGACCCTGGCGGTGGCGCTCCGCGGAGCGGGTTATGCCACCGGGCATTTCGGGAAGTGGCACCTCAACGGCCTGCGTGGGCCGGGAGTTCCCATCCTAAAGGAAGACACCCACGGCCCGGGCGGCTTCGGATTCGACGCGTGGCTTTCGGTCACCAATTTCTTCGACAAGGATCCGGTCATGAGCCGGAAGGGGAAGTTCGAGGAGTTCACGGGCGATTCCTCGGAAGTCATCGTGGCGGAAGCGCTCAAGTTCATCGGTGCGCAGGCCAGGGCGGAGAAACCCTCCTTTACGGTGATCTGGTTCGGCACCCCGCACAGTCCGTGGATGGGCCTGGAACGGGATCTCAAGCTCTTTGCGAATCTCGATGAGAAGTCGCAGCATCACTATGCGGAACTAGCGGCCATGGATCGCAGTCTCGGAACCCTGCGGGCGGGATTGCGCGAGGTTGGAATCGCCCGCGACACCCTGGTCTGGTTCTGCAGCGACAATGGGGGGCTTTCCGGGTTCAAGCCCGACACGGTGGGCGGGTTGCGGGGTTACAAGGGGTCGCTCTTCGAGGGTGGCCTGCGCGTGCCGGGAGTCATCGAGTGGCCGAAGGGAATCACCAGGCCACGGGTGACCTCTTTTCCGGCTGCAACGATGGACATCTTTCCCACCCTCGCGGAAGTGGCGGGTCTGCCCGCGGCCTCCATGCTCCAGCCGCAGGACGGACAGAGCCTGCGTCCGCTTTTCGAGAAGGAGCTGGGTCCGCGCCGCAAGCCGCTCGGGTTCCGGAGCGGGACTCGGGGGGCCCTGGTTGACAACGAGTTCAAACTCTACTCGAAGAACGTGAGCAGGGGAGACTTCGAGCTCTACCACCTTGGGGACGATCCAGCGGAGAAGAAGGAGGTGAGTGCCAGGCACCCGGAGGTGGCCCAGCGCCTTCGCAAGGCCTTCCGAAAATGGAACGCGACGGTTGATGCGAGTGTGGCGGGAAAGGATTATCCCTCCGGCAAGGTTGCTTCTCCCCAGCCGCCCCGGATCTTCTGGACGGAGCTGGATGCCTACCGGCCGTTTTTCAAGGCGTGGCGGGAGCGCCCGGAGTACAAGGGGCGGCTGAAGAGGAAATAAGGGAGGGACCGGGTTCTGGCGTTAGTCCCGGGCAACCTCGGCCCGCAGGCGCATGAAGAGCCGGGAGATGTCCTGCTGTCCTTCCGGGGTGGCCCGATAGGTGACGATGGTTGTCCCATCTCCCTGGTCCTCGGCCGCAACCAGGGACACGAAGTCCTCTCCGCCAAACCAGTTTTCGAGGTCGACGCTGAACTGGGGGATCAGGTTCACATTCACGGTGTCACTGATCCGGCGGAAGCTCATGGTGAGAGCACTGCCTTCCGGAAGGTTCGTCGTAGCAATGGAGATTCTGTCCGCGGTATCGTCCGGATCGTTGTCACTGGTGCCGAGGACATACTCGATGAGGCGGGGGTAGCCGTCGCCGTCTTCGTCCGCAGCAGCCTCGCCGGTGAAGCCTTCGAAGGTCTCGTCGGCGTTGGGGGTTCCGCCGATAAGTGCGCTGCTGGTCCAGTTTCCGGCGACATCGTAATCAGGCTCAGGAAGAGCGGAGGAATCCAGGACCATGCTCACGCCTTCCCTGCCCGCGGCTTCCGGCCAGGGGGTTCTGTCGTTGTACCTGAAGTCCGCGATCGTGTTTCCGAGTCCATCAACGAGGTGGAGGCGCTCGCCCGCGTTCTCAAGGCGGGTGGGAGCGTATTCGCCCGCGATGCGGTCGCTGTGATCCGTTCCGTAGCGGGCCTCGAAGGCGGCCTTGTTACGCACGACGAGAACGAACTCCCCGGGCCCGAGAGAGGTCACGTCGGAGAAGGTGAAATCGAAGTCCAGGCCCTCGGCAAACTTCACGGCGGTGAGGTCGATGCTCTCGTTACTGACATTCTTCATCTCGATGAACTCGAGATCCGAGGCATCATTGGCGGCAGCGAGTTCCTCCGAGGTCTCCGGCGGAAGAGGTGCATAGTGGACCTCCGTTACCACCAGGCTGGAGGCGTCGGCAATCGGTCCGACGAGGAAATGGGAGGTCACCGGACCGCTCCATGCGGTGAGTCCGCGGCCATCACGCGCCCGGGCCGTGATGGTTGTGGTGCCATCGATCACAACCGGGTCGTTCGCATTGGCGAGGACCGCCGTGCCGGAGGGATTGCCCCCGGGGGCGCGGGGATCCGATCCATCGGTGGTGTAGAAGAACACTCCTTCGCCCACGAAGGAGAAACGGTCGCCCACGTTCACGAGGCCCGGTTGCTTCAGGCCGCCCCCGGAACCGAAAAGGGGCTTGGCGGTGTACTGGCGGTCGATCCAGCCGACCCGGGTCCGCAGCCATTGCTTGAGGGTGCGGACCTCATTCCGGTGGCTGGCATTGCCCCATTTCCTGAAGTTGCGCTCGGCCGGGCTGCGGCCGAGGGAGGGCGCATTCGCTCCAAGTGGGTCCCGTCCGTCAATCTGCCGGGCAAAGTCATTGATGACGGACTCGATGTTGACGGTGGAGAAGATGTTTTCGCGCAGTTCCTGCCAGAGGTCGGTGTGGGCCTGTCGGAAATCGGGCTGGGCGAGGACCTGACCCCACCAGATATAGCGACCGTCACTCCAGGTCCGGCTGGAGTCGCCGGAGCCGTCCCACTGGGAGGGGTTGTCGTCCCGGCCGTCGGTAGAGCCCATGGTGCGGTCGAAGTCCCAGATCGGCCCCGCCCCGATCTTTCCGTCGTTGGTGTCGTTGCGGTGCTTGTAGTAGTAACCACTGAGCCGGAAGCCGTCCACGTTCATGGCGAGGGTGTTGAGCCAGTG
Organism: Roseibacillus sp.; assembly: GCA_022448985.1. Lineage (GTDB taxonomy): Bacteria > Verrucomicrobiota > Verrucomicrobiia > Verrucomicrobiales > Akkermansiaceae > Roseibacillus_B. The sequence continues at coordinate 6,317 of JAKVCR010000084.1, read as the reverse complement.
GTGGCGGAGCCATGAGAATTGGTCGATATACTCGGTGAAGTGCTTGCCCGTAGCCGGATTGACCCCGTTGCCCGCGCTGATGGCGGCATTGACCTCGTTCATGTGTGCCACCAGCCAGGCACGTTGCCGGCTGGAGACCTCCCGCTCCTTGGGTTCGACCCAGCCGAGTCTTCCCAGGCCGGCCACGTTGAAACCGCCATCTCCCGGGTCGAGGCGATCCTTCTTGAACATGTATCCACCCGAGATCGTGGGTTCCCGGGAAGCGCGTGGATCCAGGCGGGCCACCGGGACGCGGCTGTCATCACGCTTGATCTTCTCCATGAGGGAGTAGACGCCGAAGTAGTCGCCGGAAAAGGTGAGGGGACCGCCCCGCACGTTATGAATGACTTCCACGAATTTGGTGCGGGTTGCGTATTCGCCGGTCTGGCGGCTCAGTTCGTAGATGAGATCGTTGCGCATGAGGGCGCGGTCGAACTGATAGCGACCGCTCAGGATCCAGTCGGATTCACGGGGCAGGTCGAGGGGGGTGATCCCCTTGTCGAGACCATCCTCGTCCCTCGCTTCCACGGTCATTGAATACTTGGGCCACCCGAAGGAGGAGGAGCCACGGCGCTTGAGGCCGACCCGGGTGTCGGTGTCGAACTCATCGGTGATCCTGGCGCGTCCGGTCTCGGGGTCGGGTTCAATGATGGCCATGAAGCCGTCCAGGTGATTGCTGCCGCCCGGGTCTCCCCGGTTCCAGGTCTCAATAATGACAATGGGCAGGTTGGAGTTGAATTGCTGCAGGTCAGCCTCGCCCAGCTTGAGGAAGCTTCGCATCCTGATGGGTCCGGCGGCGTTGTTCTCACCAAACACGCGGGCCCTGATCTGGATGGAATCCGTGATCGTAATGGGTCCGGTATACAGTGAGGAGGTCGCGGTGGGTTCCGTGCGGTCGGTGGTGTAGCGGACTGTCTCGTTGGGGAAGGTGCTGGAGAGGGTGACATCGAAATCATCGACGAAGGTCCGGCTGCGGTGGGAGAAGATCACCTCGCTGGTGGGGAGCTGTTCCTGGCTGCCATTGCGCTGCCCCGGGGTCGGGGTGGAGAAATAGGCCAGTTCGCCGAGGGTGAGGTCGGTCACCCGGATGGCACTGAGCTGGGGCCGGACGAGCAGGTCGTCGTCATCGGCGGCTGAGTTCATGAGGTGGAGGGAAAGGACGTTCTGGCCGGTGCGTAGCCGATGGAGGTGGCTGTTGAGGGAGACTGTCTGGAAATCAAGGGCCTCCGTGTCGGGCCGGTCGCTCAGGGCGGCGGAATTGAATCCGAGGAATCCGGGAGCATTGAGAGAAGTAACCCGCACGCCGTTGAGGTAGGCCACCACGGCGTCGTCATACTGCACGTCGAGGGCAAGGCTGGTGATGTTGTCGATGCGCTCGAGCTCAAACGGAACCCGGATATAGACGGAAGGGCTCCGGTTGAAGGCGACCTCCTCGAGGTCCGTGTTGATCAGGTCGCGGTAGCCGGTCCCGCGTTCGTATCCAGCTCCCAGGAAGCCCGCGGTCCACAGGCTGTCGTTGAACGTGACCTGGGTCCAGCTGATCCCGAGGTTGTTGTTGGCCGCGACATAGGTGGAGCAGGCGGCATCGACGTCGACGAGGATGTCCTCCGCGAGGACTGGCTCCTGTTCCACTCCGTAGGAGGCATCGTTGAACTGGACCGGGTAGGTGGGCGCGAACTCATCAACGATGGCAACGCCGTCGCGCGCCACGAGGGCGAGGTATTCACCGTTGTTTTCGAGCTTGAAACTGGTGTGGAGCTGCTGCCCGGCCACCGCCCGGTCCTTGCCCGAGGCGAAGAGGAGAAGGAATTGTCCCGGCAGGAGAACTGTGTCATCGGGGATGCGCCACTTGGGGAGGTTTTCGGGGCTGTCGGTGAGAAAGTAGCCCCCGAGGTCAACAGGGTCGGGATCGGGATTATAGAGTTCCAGCCAGTCTTCCCAGTCACCGTCCTGGTCCCGGAGGCCCGACTCGTTGTCGGCGAGGATCTCGGAAATGATGGGGGCGGCGGGGGAGAGGAGGGACCCTGCCAGCAGACAGAGGCTGAAAAGGAGTCCCTTTGCGAAATGGGTTTGGGGGCATTCCATACCGGGGGAGATAGGGGGGGAGACACCTGCTGGCAAGTCTGCACGCCGGTGAATGGGGGGGAATAGTATCATAGTCCGGTTACATCGGATCGTCAAATGGTGGTGTTCATGACCCGGGGAAACGGAGGCGATTGACCCGGGGCGCGGAATGCGACAGCGTGGCGTCCTGCCTGACCTTTCGGATTAACGGTCCACCACAATCATGAGAAGAATAGCGACCACTTTCCTCGGGAGCCTGCTCTTGTTAGAAAGTGTCGCCGGGGAAGGAGAGAGCTGGCCCCGTTTCCGGGGACCGGCCGGATCCGGGGTGGCCGCTGGAGAGGAAATCCCTCTCAAGCTGGATGAGAGTACGCGGGCGTGGTCTGTGCCGCTGCCTGGTCCGGGGAGCAGTTCACCCGTGGTGTGGGGTCAGCGTGTGTTCGTGACTTCCGAGGACCGTTCCCGGGGCCTTGTCCACCTGCAATGCTACGAGGCCGTGGATGGCAGGCCGCTCTGGAGCAGGGAAGTCAAGGTCGGGGCCTATCGCACCCACAAGATGAACAATACCGCGGCGGCCACGCCAGCGGTGACTGAGGACCTGGTGGTTTTCAGTTGGTATGATTCCAGCCGCAAGGTGGCGGTGCTCTCGGCCTGCTCCCACGAGGGCAGGGAGCTGTGGAAATACGACATCGGGGAGTTCAGGGGATCCCACGGTTTGAACATTGTTCCCGTTACTCACGAGGGTTCGGTGATCATCGCCCACCTGCACCAGCGGGGAGGATACGTGGCCTCCCTGGATGGGAAGACAGGCGAGCCCGAATGGAAGAGGATGTATCCCAGTCCGAGTCCCAAGACGACCTACATGACCCCGCTCATTCGTAGGCGTCATGGTGCCGATGGCCCGAAGTATGAGGTGGTGGTGAGCAGTACCAGTATCGGGGTAAGGGGATTGGACGTTGAGAATGGACTGGAGTTGTGGTCCCTGCCCGACCTCTTCGATGAGCGCTGCATCGTCTCGCCGGTTGATATTCTTGCCGGGAGCGGGGAGAAGGACTCGCTTCTCACGGTTGGTTGCAAACGGGAGGGAGGCAACAACGTCTTCCTGGCGGTGCGCCCGCCCGATGCCAGTGGCGGGAAGGCCGAGGTGGTCTGGCAGCTTGAGAACCATGCCCCCTACGTCCCGACCCCGGTGTCGGATGGAAAGACCCTCTTCGTGCTGTCCGACCGGGGGGTGTTGCAGGCGGTCGACCCACGCTCGGGTCAGCCGAAGTGGGAGAAGAAGTTCCAGGGGAACTTCTATGCTTCGCCGCTTCTCATTGGCGGCCGGCTTTTCTGCCTTTCGCGTGATGGGGAAGCCTATTCCATCGAGGTGGACAAGGAGGCCAGGGTGCTGGCTACTTCTGACCTCAGGCCGGGAGACGAAGTGACCTGGGTGGATGCCAGTCCGGCACTGGCTCATAAGAGTCTCTATCTCCGGGTGGGCGCGCGCCTGGATTGCTACCGCAGGAAGTAGGCCGGCACCGCGGAGAGGGCACTCCTTCTCAGCAGAATTGCAGGGGGGACAGATTCAACAGGGCGAGGGGTCCCGGCGCGCCGGGGAAGGAAAACGTTCCGCTTTTGCTCGACAAGGCAGAGGGAGGAGAATCTGTATGCTGCGTTCAATTATAAACCCATGCCATGTCTGCCCGAGCCTCGTTCCTCCTCACCATAGTCCTGTTTGCAGGTTCCCTGAGTATCCAGCGGCTCCACGCCCTGGACCTGCTCGCTTACTTTGATTTCGATGACGACAGCAATCCTGCGGTGGCATTGGACGTCTCGGGGAATGCCCCCGATGCCGTATTGAATGGTCCCGCAGCCTTTACCGCCGACGCGGGCGGGGTCACGGGCACGGCGGGTGACCGGGCCCTTGATCTCGGGACGATCGGGAACGGGGCGGCGGCCGTCGTTCCGGCCGGCAGCCACTTTGATGCAGCTGCCAATAACAATGCCATGGCGGTGAGCTTCTGGCAGTTCAGCACCCAGGTCGGAAGCACCAGCTCGTTCTGGATTAATTCACCGGGGGCAACCGGGAGCCAGCGCGGCTTTCAGGCCCACGTGCCCTGGGAGAACGGAATCGTTTACTTTGACCAGTCCGGGTGCTGCGACCCCCCGCAACGCCTCACCGTGAGCGGGGCGGTCACCGCCAACCAGTGGCAGCATTTCGTCTTCCAGCGGGACGACGTGGGTAACCGTGAAATCTGGGTTGATGGCACCCTTGCTGCCAGTGGAGGCGGAGCCGAAGCCCTCGACGCCTTCGATGGGATCCTGACCATCGGAGCCGCCAACACCAACGCCAACAGCATCTCCGGGCTCATTGACGACATTGCGGTTTATGATGGAGCCCTGTCCCCGGACCAGATCGCCAGCCTGGCGGACGGCAGCCTTCGGCCCACGGGCCTCATTGTTCCTCCGGAGGATGCCGACGCCGACGGTCTGCCGGATGCCTTCGAGCAGGTGATCATCGATGCCGACCCGGCTGACGGGGTTGATGGCCTGGATGATGTCGCGGGTCCGGTGCAGGTTCCGGTGACAACCGATTTTGACAACGATGGATCGAGCGATGCGGCGGAGTACGTCGCCGGGACTGATCCCCTCGATGACGATTCGGACGATGACGGATCCAGCGACGGGGGTGAAGCCGCTGCCGGCACCGATCCTCTCGATCCCGACAGTGATGGCGATGGCCTGCTCGATGGCGTGGAGACCAACACCGGCACCTTCGTCGGGACCAACGACACCGGCACCAACCCCCTCGCCACCGACAGTGACGGCGACGGAGTGGGTGACGGAGCCGAGATCACGTTCAATACCGATCCCAATGATGCCGCCTCAAAACCGGCCGGCATCGCCGAGCTCAACACCCTGAGCATCCTGGCCACCGGCAACTACGCCTTCCTCGCCGACGGACAGATCGTCAGCAGCTACGTTGAGAACGACGGCACCCATAGCTGGCTGCTGGTTGGACGTGGCCGCGAGGGCTGGAGCTGGGACGCAGCGGGCCAGGGATCGGCAGACAACGTGAACCAGGATCTCGGAACCCCTGAGGCATTCGCGCCTGCTACCTACAGCACGGCCTTCATCAACGACCTGATCAGCGGATCGGGTGCCGACCTGACCGGGGTGGAGATCCGTATCAAGCGGGCAAGTAATCCGGAGGGCTCCGCCTACGAGGAAGCACGCTGGCGCCCGATCACTGAAAACACATGGCGTTGGAACTTTGATACCGCCATGCAGGTCGAATATGAAGTGGTGGCCACCAACGGTGTCCAGGGTGGAGAGCTTGGAACCCAGAACCGCGACACCCGTGACGGTGAACTCGGCGGCAACGACGGGGACCGCATCTTCACCTGGAACTGGGGCAACCACGGGGTCATGGGCTTCAGTTACGGCAGCCTGGTCAATAACGGCGCGAATAATGCCACCAGCTTTCTCTGGGAGAATGGTGATGAGAACCACGCCATTCCCTACGCCGAAATCTACATCCGCCTTGAGAATCCGGGGCAGGTCATCGGTGATGACACCGACGGTGACGGCATCGCTGATATCCTCGAGATTGCGCTTGCGGGCAACCTGGATGATCTCTCTGCCGGGGACGATGACGGTGACAGCCTCAACAGTCCTGATGAACTCGCCACCCACGGAACCGATCCGCTCGTGGCGGACAGTGACGGTGACGGCCTTGCTGACGGTGCCGAGATCACCGCCGGGACCGATCCCCTGAATTCCGACAGCGATGGCGACGGCTTGCTTGATGGAGTAGAGACCGGCACCGGCACCTTTGTTGATGCCAACGACACCGGCACCGACCCCCTCGCCACCGATAGTGACGGCGATGGCGCCAGCGACGGGTTCGAGGTCACCGAGAACACCGATCCGAACGATGCCAACAGCACCCCGGACATCCCGGTCATCCAGCCCTCCTTCATTCCCATCGATGAACTGATCCCCGGCTCCTACGCCCCGGACTACACCCAGAATGGAGTGAACTACCAGGAGAACCACTACGCCGCCGGCGTGATCTTCAACGCCGACCCCGTGAACAACTACAACGTGCACACCTCGGGAGCTCCGGCCCCGCTCCGCTCCTTCGATGCCATCGAACCGCTGACCAGTCACGGAGGTGGAGGAAATCCCATCTCCACCCGTAACCGCCCCTGGCTCGACGGTGGCGGGGA
>JAKVCR010000083.1 GCA_022448985.1 Roseibacillus sp. | reverse complement strand
GTTCCCCGAGGCCCAGTGAGCCAAGGCCCATTCCACAACGCCTCAGGAAGTGGCGTCGGTCGGGAAGTTGACGGTCCGTGCTGTTCATCGAAGGGCTCCTCCTCAGTCCAGGAACATGGCCTCGTTGGAAATCAGGAGAGCCTGGGCCAGGCGCTCCCAGGGGCCAAGGACGGAATCCCCGTTTCGCTTCCCGTCAAACTGAGTCCTGGCATCCCAGACCTGCCCCTCTCCAATAAGTTCAAGCCGTGGGGCCCACTCGAAGCCATCGCAGAAAAAATTATTGGCTCCCCCACAGTCAACGACGAAATCCAGAGCCTCTCCCACCCGCACTTCCACCTCTTCCAGGTTGGCCGGCTTCGCTTCACCGAACTCCACCTGCCATGCTCCCAGCAACCCCTGACGGCTGCTGCATAACCACCCTCTGATCCCGTCACCGCAATTCTCAATTTTCCTGATCGTACCCGTGATCCTGATCGTGCCATCCTGCGGCGAAATCCACCGTCGTACCGCCCCGTGCGCTACCACGTTACCAGCATGACCCCCCACCGCAGTAAGCCGAACCCAACCGAGACTTCCGTCCGGCCATTTCTCTCCACCTCCCCAGGACTTCCCGTTGAAGTAGGGCAGGGGGTGAAAACCCGTGACCCGCTCGTTCTCCTCATCGATCCTCCCATAACCATAACGCCACCTCTCTGCCCCTGAATCAGCACTCTTCAATTCTTTCCCGGTCCCAGCGTGCAAAAAGGCCTGGGCGCTCTGCCTCTCCTCGGTCGTGGGGCGGCGGGCCAGAACATGCAGAAACATTCCTTCGATGCGTTCGACTTCCTCTTCTGCCGGGAATTCTCCAGCCACCCGCCGGACCAGAGCCCTCGCCCGAGCCACCGTAAACGGCGCATTCATGAGAAAGAGAGCCTGTTGCGGAAGGTTGGTCCGGTAGCGCCGGGGCGAGTGCAGCTCCGGGTTCGCGAAGTCAAAGGCCCGAAGGACCGAGGGCAGATACTGTCGGTCAATGCGACCATAGAGACTCCGGCGCAGGGAAGCCTCCGCTCCAAAGAGTTCCCCGGGCGGGCCGCCAGCACGTAAATCCAGTTCCCCCGAGGCCGCCAGCATTGAGTCACGCATCGCCTCGAAGTCCAGTCGACGACGGGGATATACCGAGAGCAGCCGATTTTCGGAGTCTTCTCCCGGAGGAGCTCCCGCACGAATGCGGTAGAGGGCCGAGGTGGTAATGAGGCGCTGAACATGCTTCAAGGACCAGCTGTTCCCCATCAGTTCCGAGGCCAGGAAATCGAGCAGCGCGGGGTGAGTTGGACTCTCACTGCGTTTCCCGAAATCACTGCAGGTCCGCACGAGGCCCTCTCCGAAATGTTCCCGCCAGATCCGGTTCACCATCACCCTCGCGGTCAACGGATTCCTACTACTGGTGAGCTCCCGTGCCAGGGAGAGCCGACCTGAGCCCTCATGATAACGTGGCCGCCTGCCATCATGCAGTATTCCCAGTGACCCGCGGGGGATTTCCTCCTCTTGGTTGAGATACTGGCCCCGTCCGAAAACGCGAACATTCCCTGCCACGGACCGGTCAACCAGAGCGAGGGCATGAGGAACCTGCTCCCGCAGCTTGATCACTTCCCGGTCCAGGGCCGCTTGCGCCTTTTTCAAGGGGCCCTTGTTCTCATCATCAAAGAGCCACTCCACATCATGGATGTATTCCCGCGGAATACGGATGGGAGATCCCGGCCCTTCGACCGCTTCCCGAAGTTCCTGCCAGGGGTCCGACCGGTTGTCCTTCTCTTCATTAACGCTCCTCCGCAGCAGATCCTGATAGCGCTCCGCCATTAACATCGGGCTGCCGGACAGATCGCCCAGGGCCTCCGCGACAAGAGGGTTTGCCATGGAAAGGTCCGGGACTTCATTTCGTGCAAGAGCCAACCAGGGACCAAAGACCGGATCCTGCCTGCGCTTTTCCTGCGAGAGAAACTCATACCATCGCCGGATCTGGGCCGGGATAAGGTCATCTCCCTCGATGATCTCCGCAAAATCCGGCGGTGGCACCTGCGAGATATCCAGAGCCGCCACCATATAATCCGGAGCCCGTGCAAGGAACCGACCTTCCATCTCGGTCGCCCGCTTTTCAAACTCCGTCGCCAGGGCTGTTCTTTTCTTGAGCAACTCGCCGTGCTGTCCCGCCATTTTCGGGTCAAGTGCCTGCAGGCTCTCCCGCGAACTCTTGAAGACGCCATAGAGGGCATAATAGTCCGCTGTAGGAATCGGATCGAACTTGTGATCGTGACAGCGGGCACAGCTTACCGTCAGGGCCAGCACTCCACGAGTAACCACATCTATCCGGTCGTCAATGATATCGGGTTCCACCCCGAGAAACCGTCGACCCAGGGTGAGAAAGCCCATGGCGGCAAGATCAACCCGGTCACATTTCCCTTCTGCAAGAAGCAGGTCGGCAGCCAGTTGACGCTGGATGAACTGGTCATAAGGCAGGTCCTCGTTAAAGGACCGTACCACCCAGTCGCGGTAGACCCACGCGTGAGGAAAATCGAATTCTTCACCAGCATAGGCATACCCCTTGGTGTCGGAGTAGCGGACTAGGTCAAGCCAGTGGCGAGCCCACCGTTCACCGTATCGGGGCGAAGCGAGCAGCTCATCGACCAGCTTGTCGGCCAGGGACTGGTCATTTCCCGCAAAGGAAACGAGTTCAGCAAGGATCTCATGCCCGGGCGGCAGACCCGTCAGGTTGTAATAGAGCCTGCGAATCCAGTCCCGGCGTTCTGCAGGTGGCGCACTCTCCAGACCAGCCTTCCTGACCTCTTCCCCCACGAACCAGGAAACCGGGTCCTCGCTGACGTGCCCGGGCACGTCCGTCCGGACCACCGACCGCAGGGACCAATGCTCTCCTGCCGTCGCCAGGAACGGCCCAAGAACTCCGGAAACCAAAAGCTGTAAGAACTTCCCCATCAGGATTGGCAAGGATGCGTCCCTCCCGGACACGTGCCAGCAAAATCAGCCCCCTCAGTCCCATCTCGGAGCGCTCCGGCAGGAGGGATTGACCTGAAGGATGGTATTGCCGAACCTCTCCCTCGGTAGAAATATTCCCTGCCAGCCGGACTCCCTCAGCTTCAGGCAGAGACCGGATTCCTTCACCCATGAGCGCTCCAAAAGTCATCATCACGGACTTCATCACCGAACCCCTCTCCATTGAGCGGGGCGTCCTTGGGCAGGAAGCCGAGCTGATGGCGCTCGACGCCATGAGCGAGAAAGAACTGGTCGGACAGGTCGAGGATGCCACCGCCCTCATCTGCTACCATTACCTCTCCATTACCCGGGAGACCCTTGAACGTCTCTCGAACTGCAGGGTCATCGTTCGGGGTGGGGTAGGTTATGACAACATCGACCACGTCACCGCCCGTTCCCACGGGATTCCGGTCTGCAACGTCCCGGATTACGGAACCGAAGAGGTTGCCGATTCCACGCTCGGCATGATTCTCTCCCTTACACGGGGCACGCACTTTCTCCACAGCCGCCTCCGCCGGGAAGTGGGCGACTGGAGTGTCGAGCAGGCCCAGCCCATTCCCCGCCTGCGAGGACGCGCGCTGGGCATTATCGGGTGCGGCCGGATCGGGTCCGCCGTCGCCCTGCGCGCCAAGGCCTTTGGACTGAAGGTCGTCTTCCATGACCCCTATGTCCCGGACGGTCTGGACAAGTCACTCGGGATTGAACGAGCCGACAGCCTGGACGAGTTGCTGGGGCAGTCCTATATCGTAAGCCTCCACTGTCCGCTGACCCCTGAGACCACAAACATCATCGGGGCAAACGAACTGGCTTCCATGTCCCCCGGGAGCTTCCTGGTCAACACCTCCCGGGGAGGAGTGGTGGATACCGCTGCAGTGGTTGATTCCCTCGCCGCAGGCCACCTCCGCGGAGCAGGCATTGACGTCCTGGAAGAAGAACCCCCGTCCGCGGATTCACCGATCCTGGCCGCCTGGCGTGATCCCGAGCACCCAGCCCATGACCGGCTTTTTCTCAATCCTCACGCCGCCTTTTATTGCGAAGAAGGCAGCGAGGAGTTCCGCTCCAAGGCAGCCCGGGAGTGCCTGCGAGCCATTCGTGGCGAGCCACTGCGCAACGTGGTGAACTGACCACGGGCATTCCTTCCTCAGGCCATCAATACGTTGCCCGACCCCCGGAAAGGTCGAAGACTCCTCCCGTGGTGAAGGAGCAATCCTCCGAACAGAGCCAGGCGGTGAGGGCCGCCGCCTCCCCGACCAGCCCGAAACGCCCCATGGGGATCTTGGAGCGCATGTAGTCAATATGCTCCTGTGAAATCTGCTTGAGGATGTCGGTTTCTATCACCGCCGGGGTAATGCAGTTCACGATCACCCTATCCTCCGCGCACTCCTTGGCAAGGGACTTGGTCAACCCGATCACTCCTGCCTTGGCGGCACTATAATGAGAAGCATTGGGATTTCCCTCCTTTCCCGCGATGGATGCAATATTAACGATCCGACCATACCCATTCGCTAGCATCCCCGGCACCAGGGCCCGGCAGCAAAGGTAGACCCCGAAGAGGTCGATCTGCAGAACTTCCTGCCACTCATCCGGAGAGCATTCCCAGAGCTTCTTGCTGCACCCTGCGATCCCCGCATTGTTAACGAGAATATCGATCCCGCCCACCTTGGCCGCAGTCGCCTGCTTTGCCTCATTCACCGATTCCTCCCTGGTTACATCCACCGCAATGGCCGCCGCCCCGGGCAGCTTACTGACTGCTTCATCGGCGGCCTCCTCGTCCCGGTCCCAGATAACGCAGCGTGCTCCCGATTCGGTCAGGCGCTGGCAGATGGCGTAGCCGATACCGCGCGCACCGCCAGTAACGACCGCCTTCCTTCCCTCAAGGTTGATCTTATTCATG
>JAKVCR010000082.1 GCA_022448985.1 Roseibacillus sp. | reverse complement strand
GCAAGCCTCCTGCTCCTCGACGATGCCTCGGCCGAGGGAAGTGAAACCCTCATCGCCACCATCAGCAACCCGTCCCTCGGGTCCCTCGATGCAACGGACAGCGCCACCGCCGACATCGGCGATGGCACCGGCCAGGTCGTCTTCAACGCTGACTTCGAAGGAATCGATCCGGCCGCGACACCGGGCGGCACTCTCCTCAACGGGGACGCCCCCTTCGCCGCCGACCTCGGAACATCTATCGGCAACTGGGCCAACATCTTCACTGCCGATGCCTCCGGCAACGACCCCGGCGTCATCGCCGAGGGCGGGGCTGATGTGAAGGGAGACGGCGTTGACCGCGCCCTGCGCCTCGATCGCCCCGCGGCAACCCAGGACGTCTGCGCCCAGTTCGACGGCGGGATCGACATCAGCGGATCCAACACCGGGGTGATCTCCTTTGACCTCGCCACCCGGCGGACACAGGGCAACTCGATCGCCAAGAGCACCACTATCATCGGTCTCGACGATGCCGGCAACAAGTCCTTCGAACTCTTCCTTGATGCCAATAACAACGGTGCCAACCACGAGCAACTCTTCCACGTCGACAGCAGTGGCACGAAGACTCCCATCGGAAACGTGGAGGACTTCAACAACAGTGGAGGATACAACGAGGACCGCATGTCGAACGTCCGGATCGCACTCACCAGCACGGGCTACTGCGTCCAGGTCGAGAAGTACCCGCTCGGGAATACCCCGGCCCCGGACACCACCACCGGCGAACTCTCCTACGCCGGCAGTGCCACTTCCATCACCCAGGTGGCCTTCCGGGTTTCGGGCAGCACCAACGCTGGCATCAGCGGGGGAATCTACCTCGATGATATCCGGGCCACCGGGAGCGCCCTCACCACCCTTGAGGCCTGGCGCCTCGCCTTCTTCGGCAGCAAGGACAACTCCGGTGCCGGGGCCGACAACAACGATGCCAATGGCAACGGGCTTTCCAACCTTCTCGACTTCGCCTACGGCTTCAACCCGAACGCAGCCGGCGGTGCTGGCAGTGCCCTTGAGGTAAGCAACCCCGGACCCAACGGAACGATCACCCAGCACGGCGGACTCACCTTCTGGGTGGATCCGGCTACCGGGGAAGTCTTCATGCGCTACACCCGGCGCGCCGATCACGCCGCAGTGGGGCTCGTCTTTACCGACCAGTTCAGCCGTGACCTGAACACTTTCGAGAACGCCACTGATTCACCGGAGGTGATCGCCACCGGAACCAGTGCCGACGGAACCAAGATCGAAGCGGTCCAACTCAAATTGCCCCTTGTCCTGCCGGACAGTGGCGGCAAGGCCCGTTTCGGCCGCAACCAGGTCCAACTCAGTCCCTGACCCCTGCCCACCTGCAGTACCCTGCAAAACCCACACTTCCATGACAAAAGCCCTGTCAGCCATTTTCCTGCTCGGAATTGCCACTACGGCACCCGGAACCATCCTCTGGTTCCCGGAGCAGGATATTCCCATCCCTACCACCTTCGAAGGCGTCGCGGTGGATCTTGAAACTGGAGCCACCTCCACCACCCTTGAAGGGCTTGCCGGAGGCGATGTCAACTTCCTCCTCGGGGGTGGCGCGGTCACTAACGATGCCGATCAGGCGGCCTCGACTCCGAGCTGGCAGCCGGTCCGCACCGGCACGAGCAATATCGACCCCCTGCAGCAACTCGGCATTGGTGACACGGTTGACGCGAGCAGCACGACCTCCACGGGCTACGGAGCATCAGGCATCCCCAACTCTCATTTCCCGGAATTCACCCCCGGGACCCCTGGCTACCTCGGCTTCTCCGTGGTCCTCGAAGACAACACCACCGCTTACGGGTGGATGCGGGTGACCCTGCAGAATAACAACCAGTCGGGTGGCCTCATTCACGAGTGGGCCATTCAGAGTAACGGTAGCGGCATCGAGGTAGGAGTTCCCGAACCGACCTCCCTTCTCCTTGCCTTCCTGGGCCTCGGTGGCCTGCTGATCCGTCGGAAACGCTGAGACGGGGAATTAATGGAAGATGGGAGTCGAGGGAACGTCCCGGTCTTCCTCCGACTCTGATTTCGGTTTGCTGCCTGAGGCCGCATTCATTGCAGAATCCTCTCCGGGTCAACCTGTCCCCGCACCATCTTAGGGGTTGAACCCTCCCCCGACCGGTGGGACCATGGATATATCGGGGGTATTCTTTCCCCGCGAACCCTCCATGACCCCCCCTTCCACGGCATTCCCCGGGAATATGCTCCCCTGCGGTCTCCTCGTCACCTGTCTCTTCCTCGTTCTCTGTGCTCCCTCCGCCCCGGCCGACCTCGTGGCCCACTATCCCTTCGATGAGCCTCCTGCAGGCGACGACACCGTCATCGACTCCCTGGGCAGGAACCACGCAGTCCTCATAAACTCCACCAGCGTCACCCGGGGAGTGGCGGCCCACGACCCGGCCTTCGGAACCGCCTGCGATTTCGCCCTCCGGGGCGGGGTCAACCTCGGCACCGGAACCGAGGTCCGGCCCGTCGATCAATTTACGATGACCTGGTGGATGCGCCCCACCACCCTTAATTCCTTTGACCGCATCTATGAGACAATGACCGGGACCTCGAACGGTGCCAATGGAATCCGCATCGACCTGGGTGCCAACCCCGGCGACAGCGTGCGCGTCCTCCTGCGTGACGGCAACGGGTCCACCAGCACGCAACGCACTCATTCTCTCAACCTCCGCACGGACGGAACGTGGTACTTTGTGGCCGTCCGCTACGACTCCACCGCCGGGGACGGATCGGCCCTGAAGCTGACGGTCCTTGAGGAGCTTGGGACCATCTCCGGGGCCACTGTCACCGCAGCGACCGAGTCCCCCACCGCCCTCGGCACCGGACCAATCGACCTGCACTCCACCGGTGCCTTCCTTGCGGCCGACGATGCGGCCGCCGCGGGCTCCAATGATTTCGGTGGAGCCCTCGATGACTTTGCCATCTTCCAGACCGGCGATTCATTTGGAATCCTGTCCGATGAAGATCTCGCCATGGTATTCAACCATGGTGCGCTGGCCTTTGATCCACCCGCGCCCGTGCCGGTCATCAACAGTTTCACCGCCAGCGCGTCATCCATCACCCCGGGCTCCCCGGTCACCCTCTCCTGGGAGACTGGCAACGCCGATACCCTCGCGATCACGCCCGGCATCGGATCGGTCAACAGTCAAACGGCGGAGGGCAGGGGCTCCCTTGAACTCACCCCTGAAAAAACCACCCTCTACACCCTGACCGCCACCAATGATGAGGGAACCGCCAGCGCCAGCGTCCAGGTCATCGTAGGCGGAGAATTGCTCTCTCCCGTGATCAGCGAGTTCGTAGCCCTCAACCGGACAAGCCTGCTCGACGGAGACGGAAACAACCCGGACTGGATTGAGATTCACAATCCCAACCTCGCCCCCCTTGATCTCGGAGGCTACTTCCTGACAGATGATGCTTCCGAGCCCACCCGCTGGCCCTTTCCCCCCGGCACCCTCGTACCTGGGAGCGGCTACCTCGTGGTCTTCGCCTCCCAACAGGACCGCAATGACTATATCGATGCGGGCGGCAACCTGCACACCAACTTCGCGCTGCGCTCGGATGGTGAGTACCTGGCCCTCGTGGCTCCCGATGGAACAACCATGGTCAGTGGGTTTTCGCCCCGCTATCCCGGGCAGAAGGAAGACGTAGCCTACGGCCCCAATGGTTTCTTCCTCGCTCCCACCCCGGGCGCATCCAACGAGGGTGGAGGTGTGCTCGGCTTCGTGGAGGACACCGTCTTCAGCGTGGACCGGGGATTCTACGAGGACCCCTTCACGGTGACCGTCACGACCACCACCCCCGATGCTGAGATCTACTACACCACCGACGGGACCGAACCCTCCCCTGCCAATGGCACGCTCTACCGCACACCGGTGCCTGTCGCCACGACCACCACTCTCCGGGCAGCCGCCTTCAAGGAGGGATTCGAGCCAACCAATGTCGACACCCAGAGCTATCTCTTTCTTGCCGACGTCCTCCGGCAACCCGACTCCATCCCGGGCTATCCGGATACCTGGGCCGGCAAACCCGCCCACTACCACATGGACCCCGAGGTCGTGAACCATCCCCTCGACGGCCCCCGGATGCTGGAGGCCCTGCAGGCCTTCCCCTCCCTCTCCATCGCGATCAACCCCGGTGAGATGTTCGGGCGGGCGGGAATCTACCAGAATCCACAGAGCCAGGGAGATTCCTGGGAACGATCCGTCTCCGCCGAATTCATCAGCCCCGATGGCTCCGAGCCAGGCTTCCAGGTCAATGCCGGCATGCGGGTCCAGGGTGGGAGCAGCCGCAACCCGGATATTCCCAAGCACAGCCTGAGCCTGCGCTTCCGGCGGGATTATGGACCCGGCAAGCTGGACTATCCCCTCTTCAGGGATGCTCCCTTCGGTGACTCGGCGGTTGAGGAGTTCGACTTTCTCCAGTTGCGGGCCGGATTCAATTTCGCCTGGACGCACCGGCACTACTACCAGGCCCGCCATGCCCAGTACAATCGCGACCAGTGGGTGAACGACCTCTACCTCGCCATGGGGCAACCGGGAACCCACGGACGATGGGTTCACCTCTATCTCAACGGGCTCTACTGGGGTCTCTACCATGTGCACGAGCGCCCGGATGGAGATTTCATGGCTTCCTACTTTGGCGGAGAGAGCGAAGACTACGACGCCCTCAGTTCCGGCCAGCCCCGCAGTGGCGACAAGGACGCCTGGAACACCATGATGGCGATTGCCAGCAGCAACATCTCCGATCCCGACCGTTACAGCGAAATACAGGATTACCTCAACGTCGATTCCCTCATCGACTACATGCTGCTCAACTTCTTCGTGGGAAATACCGACTGGGACGGACACAACTGGCGGGCGGCCCGGAAGCGCCAGAGGGGCGCCGGCTACCTCATGCTGCCCTGGGATTCGGAATTTGCCATTTCGCCGAATGGGCCCGGGGTCATCAACAATCCCCAACCTCTTTCCAATGCCCTCAACACCAACGTGACCAACCGCAACGGAACAGGGCGTCCCAGCGGCCTCCATCAGGATCTCGTTGCCAACGCCGAGTACCGCATGCGCTTTGCCGACCGGGCCTACCGGCATCTCTTCAACGGGGGAGCCCTCTCGCCAACGACGGCCGGTGCGATCTGGAGGGCCCGCTCGGACCTCATGGACCGGGCCGTGGTGGCGGAATCCGCACGGTGGGGAGATTTCCGCTACGACGTCGACCCCGGACGGTGGCAGCGATCGGACTTTGATCGTTACACCAGGAACGACCACTACCTTGAGGATCAGGCTTGGATTCTTCGCACCTACATTCCCCGGCGTGGCAGCGTGCTTTTGAACCAGCTGCGCGGCCGCGGCCTCTATCCCGCGACCAGTGCCCCGCGTTTCCGACAGCAGGGGGGCAATGTGGCACTCGGGCAGGCACTCACCATCAGCAACCCGAACCCGGGGGGCACCATTTACTACACCATGGACGGGTCCGACCCCCGTGATCCCGGGGCAGGTGGCAATCTGGTTTCCGCAGATGCAATCCGTTATACCGGACCCCCGGTATTCACCAGCAGTGCCCTCCTGCGGGCCCGTGTCCTCAACGGCACGGAATGGTCAGCGCTGAACGAAGCCAGTTTCCTCGCAGGCTCCCTCGCGGACTCATCCACCCTGGCAGTTTCCGAACTCATGTACAACCCGCCCGGGCCGTCGGAGGATCTTGAATTTGTAGAACTCGTCAATCTCTCCGATACGGCAACCATTGAACTCGGCCACGCCGAATTCGTCACGGGTGTCGCCTTCACCTTTCCCCTCAACACCCGCCTCGCCCCGGGAGAGCACCTCCTCGTGGTTTCCAACCGGGCCGCCTTCGAGGCACACTATGGTTCCGAACTCCCCGTGGCCGGTGAATATGTCGGCCTGCTCGATAACGATGGTGAACAACTCGTCATCGAGGATGCCTCCGGTAGTATCCTGCTGGATTTCACTTACAATGACGGTCCGCAGTGGCCCTCCCGGGCCGACGGAACAGGCCACAGCCTTGTCCTGCGACGCCCCGGTCCCCCCAACGATCCCAGCGACGCCCTGAACTGGCGCGACAGTGCCGACCCGATGGGAAACCCGGGAAGCTCCGACAGCACCACCTTCAACAGCGACCCCTCCGCCGACAACGATCAGGACGGTCTCAGTGCCCTCATGGAGTATGCAACTGGAAGCAGCGACTTCACCCCTGGACCAGACACTACAAGTCCCGTCCTGTCCCTGGACCAAGCGGGACATCTTATCGTAACGGTACGGCTTAACCTGCTCGCTTCCGACCTCGAAACGTCTCTGGAACAGGCAACCGATCTCGCCTCCTGGGAACCTCTCAGTGGATTCCAACGCATCGCCATCGACCGCGACCCCCTGCAGAACACAGCCCTCGTGACCTACCGGGCAACCGTTCCCCTCCCGGATCAACCAGCCCGGAACTTCCTCCGCCTGCGGGTGACCCGACCCTGAGGACGCTGTGCCACGCACCGGAACCCGGGAAAAGTAAAACCCTGTCAGATCCCCACAACGGGAACCTGACAGGGCAATCTGAAAGAAGGTGCCTTTTAGGGAGCGGGAACCGTCACCTGCAAACGGTAAATCTCCTGGGCTTCACCGCCGGTGCTGTCAGTGGCGGTATTGGTGGCTCCATCTGCCGCTGCCGTGAAGCTGTCGATGGCCGGCGCTTCGGGAAGCCCACTGCTGGAGGAGAGCACCTCGTAAACCCGACCCGCCAGGATCGGTCCATAGGTGATATCTACCTGGGTAGCGCTGACATGGACGACCTCGAACACTGGCCGGTCACTACCATCGCTGGCGCTTGTTCCCATGAGATACTCGGAGAGAGCATCCCAGCTGTCATTGTCACTGTCACTCCCAGCATCGGAGGGATCGTTCGGATTGAGACCATTCGCGATCTCATAATCATCGGGAATACCGTCATCATCCGAGTCCCCTGCAATGAGGGTGGAAACCGTGATCAGGCCGGTGAGCGGCCCACTCCCGTCCTCATCACCATCATCAACAACAACGTCAATGGCAACCGGGGAGGCCCCATTGGGCAGGAACTGCACAGCTGCCAGGGCTGCATTCACCTCCCGGACAGCTCCAGTGATAGTCCAGATTCCGGTGGCCGGATCGAATGCTGCACCGGCCGGCACGGTCAGGTCTCCATCTCCGGGGGTAAGGCTCAGGGTGGCGGTAATCTCCTCCACTGCACTCGAAGCCAGGATCGAGAAGGGACTCGCATCAGCCGCATGCCAGAGCCTTGCAGAACTCACCGAGCCTTCCATCGGGAATGACCCCACATCGTCGAAGATCCCCTCGGAGTCGGTTCCAAGGCCTCCCCGACCGCCATCTGTATTCTGACCGACCCTGATCGTGTCGTCCCCGCTCCAGTTCCACCGGGTTCCTAGATTGGTCAGCTCCACCGTGGTCTGCCCCAACCCATTCACCGAGTAGGTGATCGCATCAAGACTGGCAACCACTGCGAGCTGAACCGGAGTATCGAGCGGCAGGAGCGCATCTGTGAGCGGCACGCACACGTTCCCATCCGCCCAGTCCGTGTCGTTGAGACTGGAGGGGAGATCCGCGGGAACGGAATTCATCTTGCTCACGAAGTGCGGGATTCCATCAATGAGATAGATTCCGCTTCCATTGCTGGTCCCACCAATCTCAGCCACCCGCACCGTCCCGAAATCGTCGAATCCGGAAGGCACAAAAGTGAGATCCATCGCAAATCCGGCATCCCTGTCCGGGTCCGGGACGAGGGCGAGGGAGTCCTCATGGGTGGCCGGGTAGTCATACTGCGGTCCCTGCCCGGTGGTGACCACCGAATCGTTGGGATCGGTGACCACGATATCACCCAGATCCACCGGACCAGCCTCGTATACGATGTCCTGCACGAGGTTGGTCGCGGACGGGGCCAGTTGCGGAATAAAGAGGACGGAGTTATCGATCTCCTGGCTGTCTTCCGTCAATGCCCCGCCAGCCTCGGCGTTGGCTGCTCCCTGGGCCACCGAGATGACGACCAGGCCTCCACTGCTCATCCCTGTGATCGATACCGTGTAGGTGGACCCGGACCCGCTCACACTGGCGGAAAGGGGGCCTGCGTCCGTGCTGGCGGAAAGATCGATATCCTCTGCTTCGAATCCAGTCACCGCCTCGCTGAAGACAACCTCGAATTCAATGGGAGAAGCGCCGGTCGGATCGGCCTGGCCTGCGGCCTGGTCGATGGTCACGGTCGGTCCTTCGTTGACGTAGAACACCAGGTCGTGGGTTATGGACTTAGGACCTCCCGGACCCGTGCTTCCGCCATCATCAATGGTGAAGGAGATCACCGCATTGCCCCCGGTCACCCCGTCGGTGGTGGAGGTGACGCCTGCAGCCAGGCTGGCATTGATGTCGTCCAGCGTACCCGTGAGGGTGAGGACAGCGGTTCCGCTGCCTCCCACCACGGCGGGACCACCCGCCGCAAAGGTCAGGGGAGCCGCACCCGCGCTCTGCACGGTGGCCGTAAGTTCTCCCGCACCCGCATCACTGTCATCCACCTGCAGGGTGTCTATGATCGTCCCGGTCCCGATGAAGGTGGCGGGCAGGGACGTGGAACCCCCGTCCGCAAGCGCCTCCCCGGCAAGGGTGGCGGTGGGTGTCCTGTTTCCGGCAATTCCACCAACGATGACATCATCAATGATGATCCCACTGCTTTGCGTGTTATCAGTATTCGCACTGAGGCTGAAGAGAATGGCGCTAATCTGGGTAGCACTTCCAGCATAGGACAGGACCCCGCTGGTGGAGTCGATCACCCCGTCCATGGGCCAGCGGTCAATGGCCACCCGGAAGCCCCCGGAGGTCAGCGAGAGGATCAGACGGGTCTGCTCGGTCTCTTCCTCGATGGATCCAGTATTGTCGAAGTCAGCCGCCTGTCCCAGGGGAGTCAGCACCCCGGCTGAATCAACATGATGCAGGCGCTCATTGTTGGGAGCGGTATTGTTACCGCTGACGTAAAGCTCGAAGGATTTCTCCCCCGCATCATCGAGACCAATGATCCGCCAGCTCTTCGCTTCCGAGGCATTCTGGGTCCGGCGATTACCGAGATCCATCCCGATGAAGGCCGCATTGGAACCTGAGATATCAGCCGGGGCGGCAAGGCGGGCCCTGATCTCACCCGACCCCGGCACGGGGCGGTCGAGGACCAGGGCTTCGTCAACCCCATCACCCTTGGCATCATCTATCTCAAGATAGATACCGGGCAGATCTCCCGAGACATTGAGAACCGGGATATCCTCCCAGGAACCAACCGCGGTTCCGAGATTGGCGGCAAAGGGAGCATCAGAACCCACCCGGGTGCCACCCGGGGTGCCCGGGTCCCCGAAGGGATCGACATTCTCGAAATCGGCCTGGAAGAGAAGGACCCCTGCCCCGTCAGTGACCTCGGTGCTGGCCGAGGATGCCTCGCCAATCGAGCCGCTGTCCACCGATTCAAGGGTGACCGTCACGGTCTCGGCACCCTCCGTGATACCATCGTCAATGGGAGCAAAGCTCAGGACCCCGGATTCATCACCTCCGGGAATGACAAGCGAGGTTTCGCCGAAGAAATCCTGCCCGTTCACAGCTGTTCCGGAGTAACTGATGGTGACGGAGCGATCCGCCTGGGAAGCCACATCGGGAGTGACCGTGAAACTGAGGGACGAGCCTTCCGGGCCGCTGGCCTGATTCTCGGCAATCGAGAAGACCGGCTCGGACTGGAGATCATTGAGCAGGGTTTCGGCGGCAGACGGGACACCCACCACGGCATTTCCATTAACGCTTTCAACCGTCACAATGACGTTTTCCAACCCTTCGAAGAGGTTATCGTCAATCGCCGCGAGGGTCACCTGGGCGGAGTTCCCGCCATCAGGAATCTGCACCGTGACAGCAGCGGAGAAGTCATCCCCGGCATCGGACAGGCCGCTGAACCCGAGATTCACATCGACTGCTCCCGCAACCGCCGCACTGGAGGAAAGGCTGAAGGTGGCGGAACCACCTTCGTCAACTTCAACCTGGTCGGCGGCCAGCGAGATCTGCGGATCGGGATTGGTTCCCTCCACACCCACGGTCACCGTCACAATGGAATTGGTGGTGGTATCCAGGCTGTAGCTAAAGGAGTCCCGGGCAACCAGGCCCACTCCCACGTGATCGAAGGAACCGTTCGGATCGTAGGTGAAGGTTCCGTCCGCTTCCAGGGTAACCGTCGCACCGGAGGGCAGCGCCACCGCATTGCCAGCCACCGGTGGACCGGATCCGGCCAGGTCGGTAATGTCGGCAACGGTGGCCGGGACACCGACTCCGAAGATGGCCTCGAAATTGGCATTGATCTGGGCCGCGGTGAGCACACTGGAATAAACCCGTACGATCGCCAGTTCGCCGTCAAAACGATCGGCCGCTTCATTGAAGTCCGGGATATCAGTGGTTCCGTAGGCCCCGAGGAAGGGAGCCACGTTGATATCGCCGCCGGTGGTTCCCGAGGACCGGCCGATCCCCTCGTCGTCGGTACCAGACCAGTCGGTCACGTTTCCGGCTCCCCCGGTCGTGATGTTGATGGCACTGCCCTGGCCCACAAGGATGTTGTTGACATAGAGCGAGGCAACATCGGTGACGATATCGAAGGTTCCGATTACCTGGACATAATCACCTCCCGCAATGGCAGCGGCAGGAATGGTCCCAACCGCCTGGGCAACCTGAGCACTGTTTCCGATCGTGAGGATGAGCTGGTCATCGATCAGGATGAGGGAAGATCCCGTCCCGTTCCCTCCCGATCCCCAGATGGGCTCGGGTCCAACCTGGTCATCGGGCCGGAAGACCACTTCCACCGAGAAGGAGGAGCGGCTGATGTTGCCCCCGTACAGATTGTTGGTATCGTCGGTGGAGAGAATCTGGTCGCCGCTCCCGGTTCCGGAAAGGTCATAGGCCGCCGTGATGCCAACCGGGGCACCGGTCGGGGTGATGAGGACTGAGGCCGTCCCAGCCCCCTCCATGACCAGGGCCCCTCCCCCCGAGCCTCCATTGGCCCAGTTCAAATCCGTGTTGCCTGCGGCGGCCGCATTCAGGTCGAGCGCTGCTCCCGGCGTCGGGAGACCCGGGGCACCCCCGACCGAATCGTTGGCCAGGGCATCCACCGTTGCGATGCTGTCTGCATCCGTGGACACATAATCATCCGTAGGCAGGCTCGCCCCACCCGAAGTGATGGTGACGAGGGCGGACACCGTGTCTGTTCCATCAAAGATCGTGTACTCGAAGGTCTCCGAAAGAGTGACTCCGGGCGCCAGGCTCAGCAGGATGGACGAGGTGCCCACGTCGTAATCAAGGGTTCCGTCCGGGGAGACACTTACGGTTGCCCCAAACTGGGAGGTAAAGACCAGGGGAACCAACTCGAAATTGAATGTCTCGCTCGAGACTGCGCCCCCGCCCCCGAAGATCTCCTGGGTGGCACTGGAGACGGAAAGAACATCGGAGACATCAACATCACTCTCATTCCGGAGCAGGTTAAGGGTGATCCCTGAACCATTGATACTGGTGACACTTTCACCGACCACCACGGGATCGTCATTCACTCCGTCCACCTGGATATTGGCCGTCGCCACCCAGGTGTTCCCCTGGAAGTCGGCCACCGTATAAGTAAAGGTATCGCTCACCTGTTCTCCCACCGCAAGGGCCTGGAGAGCGGCCGCTGAACCGGGATCATAGGTGAAGGTTCCATCCTGGGCCACGGTCACTGCAGCACCCTGCGCACTGGCGGGGTCATGGCTGACCACGGTCAGTGCAGTTCCCGCATCGTTGTCAAGCAGGCTTGGGGAAGCACCAGGCTCAACGGAGAACAAGGCCGTATCTTCATCGGTGACACCGTTGTCATCAGCAAGAATGGTGGAGATTCCAAGATTGATGACGAAGGTCCCCGCATCCGGGTTCACCCCACCATCCGAAACACTGAAGTCGAAACCCCCGGTCTGTTCGGCTGCATCGGCGTCAAAGGTGAGGAGATCGTTGTTCACGTCCTCCTGGGTGAAGGTCGAGCCCTCGCCAAGAGGAACTCCGCCCAGGTTGATTACTCCCCCGGTGATTGCGCTCGTGATGGTGTAGACGAGACTCTCCGGCCCCGTGTTCGCATCGGAGGTAAGAAGGTCCGTCTCATCCGTGATAACCGTAGCTGTTGAACCCACCAGGACATTGAAGGGTCCACTGAAGCTGATCTGCGGATCAAGGGGAGGGGCTGAGATGCTTCCGATGTTGAGGCCCTGCAGTCCCACCGTGGCGTTGAAGGTGGCCGGGTTCCCTCCAAAACGGGCCGAGGTCGTCTCCACCACGTCGCCGACCCCCAGAGGCAGGATCGCTCCGGCCCAGTCGCCGGAGTCGAGGGCGCGGTCACCGCCAGCGTTGTCGTCGCGGTTGTAGGCTCCACCGTTGCCGTAGGAAATCTTGCCCGCCGCACCCCCGCTGGGAGTGGTCTGGAATCCCTGCCGGAAGATGGTTCGCGCGTTATTGCCCGCCGCATCGAAGTCATCGGCAAAGTGGGAGGCCAGGAAGAGGTAGTCGCCGGCCCGGTTCACCGTCACCTGCGTGGCGCTGGCCACGGCATCAAAGGAGAAGGACGGGTTGGAAACCGGCAGCCCTCCCGCCAGGCTCAGGGCCGTCTCGGGGTTTCCCTGGTTGAAATTGATGTTCTGGGCCGGACCGGACAGGGAGAGGTAGTCGCCGTAGGCGGGAAGTTTCAGGATCGTGATCCCCGTCCGGAGAGCCTCCAGGGCCACCGCCGTATTAGTATTCGCCACGGTGTTGTCGCGCAGCAGTTCTACCTCGAGCACCGACTCCGGAGCATCCGTCTTGATGATCATTCCCAGCGAGGTGGATCCATATTCCATGAGACCGCCGACCGCGTCGGTTGAACCGGAATACCGCAGGTACAGCACCGTGGAGGAATCCTGCACCGGACTTCCGTTGAGCGTGAGGCGCTGGGTGATCGCCTGACGGTGGCGGTTTCCGCCACTGATCCGTACCCCGGTGTTGGCAAAGACGAGATAGTGCCCTACGTCATTGAGGGTGATCTGGCTGTCCCCGATATTGTGGCCGAAGGAGGGGTCAATTTCATCCTGCAGATCGTAGCCCACCACCGCCGGGCCAGCCGATGAATTGCTCATCAGGTTGGGCAGGTCGAAGAGCGCCCCGAGACGCAGATAATCGAGATTATCATCCAGCTTAACCAGCTGCACATCGGCATCCTGCTGGGTCAGGGCCTGCGGATGGGTATCGGTCCGCTGAGACTGGATGGCAATCAGGTCGCCCTGCGCGGCCTCGACAATCGTCCCACCCCGGACGAAATGATTGTTGTTGGTCCCATCACGTGAATAAGTCGCCGAGGAGCCGTAGGGAATGACGGTACCGTTCAGCAGGAGCGTGTTGTCAAGACCTGCCCGGGCCGCCCCGGGGGTATTGATATAGCGCGTGCCATAAATGACAATGTGGTGCCCAGCGGTCAGGCCCACCGCCCCGTCAGCCTGCAACTCGAAGCTATCGGCGGTATCCTCCACCGTGACGGTATCGAAGTTCTGCAGGGCACTGGTTCCAAAGCCGGTGGCCAGGGTGGCACCCGAACCGATGGTGTAAACCGCCCGGTCACCCGGCGTGCCGGCAGCTGCGAGTTGTGCTTTTGCGGATGTGCCGGACAAGGGAAGAACGATGGCAACAGCCATCATGGTTGCGACAAGACGGGGTCCTCTGCTGAGTTGCATGACTTATGGATTTTGTGGGTTTTGGTATCTGGCGAACGATGCCACTACAGTGGGTTGCCCGAGCCTCGGGATCCTGCAGGTCGCCGACTGTTTCGTAGGGACCTAACTCATCCAAAAAGATGACCTGCTGCAAGCAGTCGCAAAAAAAAGTTCCGAATTTGGGCGATTTGCGAGGAGTATGTTAAGGATATGCCCAAGACCCAGACTTCGATCGATGATATTGACAATCAGTGTTTATATATCTTCGCAGCACGCAAAGCTTCCAGCGGTAGGCTACGGTCCCGGCAGAAGGATCAGCCGCGTCCTCATACCTCCTCGGCAGCGAGCCAACGGAACTGGACGACGCGAAAACGACGTCCAAATCTCTGGTTGGCCTCATTGACCAGCTGCGACTGCTTGCGGTAAGCCGGGTCTCCCCGCTCTCCGGTCGCCTGCAGGTACTCCGGGACGCGTTGGACCACGGCCTCACACCAGGCCCGGGCCTGGACCTTCCCTGCGGAATCAAGGGAATCCCCGTAGGCACGCACCACAAAGGTGTCTCCCCGGGGCGTCAGTTGCGCCCCGAGATTGCGCAGGATGTCCGCCTGGTCGACATAGGCGGCACTTCCATAGGCCACGGGTCCCTCCAGCGCTTCCGGGAACGCCGGATCGAGCCGCCCGATCTCCTCCTCGGAAAAGCTCCGCAAGGAATTGCGAAAGCCTTCGTTGATGCGGACATCGGGATCATCAAGGGCGGACTGGAGAGCCCCCTTGACGCTCAAGCTCCGGTCCCCTCCTCCCAGGCGCCGATTGACGAACTCCGAAAGGGAGAGAAAGGGCCCACGCCGTTTGACCTGCTTCACCATTGCCTGGGCGAGTTCCTCGATCTCTTCGTCTGTAAGCGAGCGCCAGGCAACCCACTGTTCCACCTCAATGGGATCTGCAGGGCTTCCCTCGTAGGCATTTCCGTTCGCCACGCTGACCGGAGCTACCGGCGGACCCTCGATCGTTTCGGCCCGGATGGGCACACCAGGTCCAAGTGAATCCTCCAACTCGAGTGTCGCCACCGCCTTGCCACGCAGGCTTGAGAACAGCGCCCGCCAGGCATCCACCGAGGTCGAGTTCACATTGAAGGGTCCCTCCACGAGGAGGTGGGAGGCCATCGATTCCGCACGCTCCAGGTCGGCATCACTCGATCCGAAGAACTCCGCCAGGCTACTCTCCGTGATCCCACGTCGATAAGGAACGAGGCGGCGATTGGGAAGTTTCTCATCTTCAAAGAAGGCCCGATGCGCAATTTCCTCTGCCGAGAGTTGGCGATCCCCATCGTAGATGTCGATGAGGTGCGGGGCGATGGAAGAGAAAAAGTAATCGTCCCAGAGAGCCTTGTTCGCGAGGTACGAATGATCCACCATCGGGATGTTCTTCGGTCCGTTTGCCTGGCTATAGTGACGGGTCCATGATCCCACCGCTTCCTCGGCCCCCAGGTAGGGGTGGGCATAGGAGTTCCCGATGGCCTGGACCACATGCGGGAACAACCCGTTCGCCCCGGTAGCGGTGGTGAACTGGTAACTGACGCGCGTCTCCCCCGCCCCAGGACCGAGGTGATCGTTGGCCAGGCTGTAGCCCCCGAGGCGCGCGTGACTGAGGGACGCGATCGAGTGCAGGGGGGTAAGGGGCACTTCCTGCTGAATCAGGTGAGTGGTGCCATACTCGGCAGAGTAGCCGCCTCCATAGTAGGAATTGACATTGTTGGGATCTACCTGCACCGCCGCTTCAAGAACAGAATTGATATCCTGTACCCACCAGTTCCAGCCATGGTGGTAAAAGGAGTCATGGTCCTCTCGATCCACGAAGGGACACGCGACAATAGGGGTCGAGTGCAGGAAGGGCCGGGAGGCAAAACGACGCCCGTGTGCGTCACCGGCGATATCGTGATAGATCTCGCAACCCGCGGTCAGACTCACCAGCAGGAAGGGCCGGGTCTGGCCGACAATCTCGCGGCCCGAAATGGGAGGAAACTCGATCTCGTCCCTTTCCCCGGGGAAGCCCTTCCGCATCAATTCCCGGTGAAAGTCGATTGCAGCCTGGCTTTCCCTTCCCCCCGGCCCCTTTTCATGCATCCGGGAAATCATCTGGAATTGACGCCGCATCCACCTGTTGTCGCCCGGTCCACCCTCGCCCTGCCTTACGACGCTGGACTGGCGGAAAAAAAATTGCAGGGCCGCTCCGTTGGCCAGGTCGGGGTTTTCGGCCGCTGAGATGCTGAAGGAGATCTGGTCATTGGCATCGAAGCTGAGGGCACCGCCGATCCCGTCGTCATTGCGTCCACTCGGCCCCTCTTGTTCCTGCTCAACGTGGACCCGGTCACCATTGCGATCGGACCGCGGGAGTTCCAGCCACTTGTTGGGGTCCCACCCAGGATCCACTTCCCGGATCGGACGGTACTGGTTGGTGTCCTCGATCAGGGCCCCGTCCGCCGGTCCGCTGGTCTGACGTAACGAGAAAACCCGCACTTCACCGGGGGCGAAGACGATGGGCTTCTGTCCCCCTACGAACAACTCGAAGCCCGTGTGACGGTCCCCACCGCCAGTGCGGAAAACCCCCGCACCGTAGCGATCCCGGTTCGTAATCCACGAAAGCGAGGTGGGCCGCTGCGATTCATAGGTTCCATTCGCACCTGTTTTTTTCCAACGCAGGGCAATGGGCAGGTTGAAGAAGCGGATCTGGGTCGCGCGATCCGGGCCATGGTTCAGCACGAGCGGCACGTTGTAGGGATTCCAGAGTGTGACTGCGGGCGTGATCCCGACATGGACCTTGTAGCGATTCTGGTTCGGGTCGGTCCGCGGAGGCCGCTGGCGCTGCTTGCCGATGTAACTCAGCAGGAACTGGATCTTCACCGGGACCGGCATACGGTAGAGATTAGTGTATTCCCTCTTGAAGCGGGATCCGGGGGTGAAGTCAGGATTATTGACCTGGAGACGATCCCGTCCGAGTGGATTACGGGCCTTGTTGCCCTCGTAGTCCACCTGCTCGCGATAAAGCTGGTAGTAGGCCGCCAGGTCCTGCAGGGGAACCCGGTCCGAATTGCGACCAAAGCGGTAGAGCATGAAATCGTCGCGCTGTTCACGAAGCTCGATCGGTCGCTCAAGAAGGGCATTGAGGTCGCGTTTCAATCCTCCCTCCCTCACGTCCGCCAGCACCCCGTATGAATAGGGCGTGACGTCGTGAAAGGTGGTCCGCACACGCTGGACTTCTCCGGAAGGCAATTCCAGAGACCGCCGGGTATGCACCCGTCGCAGGACCCCGGGGTCGTTCAAATCCTCAAGGGCATCAAGAGCATCATGGCCAGTCGATCCCGCGCTCATGGCCCGGGCGATCAACTCGTCCTTGCTGAGTTCCTCCCCCGACTCGAAGGCATCCGGGAGCACCCGGGCCTTGGTTGATTCATCCGCGACCCACCATGCGTAGCGCCCGGCACGATTCACACCCGAACCGGGTTTGGAACGGATCCCGAGAAGGGCACCGGAAACGAGCTCCGCGTCCTGGGTTGCCGTCCCAGAGGTCCCCCGACCCATCAGGATAACGCCCTCACTGTTCGCATCCGGCAAACGCGCACCCTCGAGGGACAGGTTCCGGGCACTGTCGAGGGAGCTGCGCTGCCTCTCATTCATCGAAACGAGCCACGACCGGAAGTGGTCCCTGCGCTTCTCCTCGTAGGCCGGAGCCAGTCCCCGGTTCGCCGCCCCGGCAATCGTGCGATGCTCACTGGGTTCGTCCCCCCCAAAACTTTGGCCTCCTGCAGCCCAGGAATCCCAGACACCCGTCCAGTGGGGATGGGCAACCTCCTCGTAACTGGGGGTCTCCACCGACTCGTCCAAAATCGCGGCGGTGGCGGAGATGCGCTGGTCAGGGCCCAGTTGCTGTTGCAACTCCCCCAGAGCCAGCATCAGGGCAAGACGCGCATTTGCGCGAGCCTCGGACTGTGCATCGAGGGCCGTATTGGACCGCACCGTAACGGTGGAAAGGCTGAGGAGGCCGATGGCAATGAGGGCCAGCAGGACCAGAATCATCACGGTGGTGATGAGCGAAAATCCCTGTTTTCCGGGCCCCCCTCCCCTGGGCGTCCGTCCTGCGGTGCATCGAACCATGGGTGTAACTTCTGCGCTGCGGCGTGCGAGCGCGTTCATACTAATTGATTACCCCACGTAATGACATTGTCAATGCCAATGTAGTGGGATCGGACTCGCTTATCTGGCGATTTTGTAGCCGAAATCAACATGGAAAAGAGATTCCGCGCCCGGCATTGACGCGGAGAAAAAGAAGAGGCCAAATGCGGCATGGTGTTCGCGGGGCGGAGTTTCACAAAAATGGTTTTAGCCACCGTCCTGCTCGGGGGAGGAGTGACCAGCTTCCGGGGCCAGGCCCAGGAAGTGGCAATTGCCTGTCTCTCCTTTCCGAAGCAGGCGCCGTCCTCAATCGAGTTGCTGGTGGGACCCGGCAAGACGGTTCCGATCACGCTCCAGAGCCACACCCTCACCGAATCCCTCAAAGTTCCCCGGCTTGCGATCTGGAAGTTCGGCAAGAGCGGTACCAACGCGGAGGGAGAGTTCCAGTTCAAGTCCTACGGGCAGATCAAGCCCGGGGCAGCCCGGGAGCAACTCCTTCTCTTTTTACGCAAGGGACCCACCCCCGCGGATGGGTTCAGAATCCTTGCCCTGGACAGTGGTAAGACGTCCTTCGGAGCATCCCAGATGCTCTTCGTCAACCTCGCTCGAGAGCAGGTCGCCGGACTGGTGGGCGGCAAGCAGTTTCGTCTCAATCCCGGCAAGCATATTATCATCAAGCCCAAGGCCGACCGGGGCAAGAATCTCTGTTTTGCCTCTCTCAAGTACTTGCGTGCCAATAAGTGGCGCACCTTCTTCTCCACCAACTGGCCTACCCTGACCGCTGCTCGCGGCCTGATCTTCCTGTACAACGATCCCAGATCGAGATCGGTCAAAATGCACTCGGTGGTTGATTCCCTCGTCCGGGTACCCACCCCGGAGTAGTGAGTCTGGGTCCCTGACTGGCAGGGTCGGTTGACAATCGATCGACAACGCTCAAGGATCACTTCCCATGAAAACGCTAACCCACTTTCTTCTGGCTGGATTCCTTGGCCTCCTCACCCTCTGCCCGGCCTTCGCCGATCACCACGGAAAGATTAAAGTCCTCTACATGGGTGGCCGTGGACACGACTCAAAGGGCTACGAGAAATTCCTGACCGGATTTCTCGCCCGCCAGGGCGGCTTTGACCTCGTTATCAGCAACAAACTGGATGACCTCAGGGCCGAAACGATTGGCAAATACGACGTCGTATTTTTCTTCGGTTCAGGCGGCAACTTCACCGATCCAGCCCAGGAAAAGGGGTTTGAGAACTATATCAGAAATGGCGGCGGCGTGGTCGGGATCCACGCCACCGACGCCTTCAAGAAATCAGACGTCTACTGGAAGATCTTCGGCGGACAGTTCATTGGCCACGGCGGCGGCACGTTCCCGATCGAGTTCACTGATACCAAACACCCTATCACCAAGGGGATGAAGGGCTTTGAGATTTCAGACGAATCCTATCGAGACAAATTCCACCCTGCTACCATCGACAAGCTGCACCACCTCGGACGCATCAACCGTGGCAACGAGAAACACTCCATGATCTGGGTGCACGAGTATGGCAAGGGCCGCCTCTTCAACACCGGCCTGGGACACGACCAGAAAGCCTGGGACAACCCTGCTCTCCAGAAGCTCACCCTGCGGGCCCTCTACTGGGTCGTCCGGAAACCTCTCAAGGATCCCAGGTAATCGGTAGCGCGGTTACTTCCCGATTCTCTCCCTCCAGGCCGGGTACTCCACCTTCAGGAGCCGTGCAGGCCACCTGCCCCCGATCCACCCATGCCCGACCCGGTGGGAGTGACTCAGTTCCGCCAGGTTGTATTTGACCACCCCCTGCTCGATAAAGAGGGGTCTGTTGGTTCCGATTTCGTAATAACGCGCCCAGATCGGATCCGCGTCTGCGTCCTCCACCACCCGCCGATCCCTGCCACCCGGAAGCGAGTCATCCTGCACGGTCACCACGCGCACCCCCTTGATACTGGCCCGTTCAAACCAGCTCACCGCACCTTCCACTGCCCTGATAACATCGAGTGACGGACGCTCGATCGACATCAGGAACCGCACTACGTCCACGCTCTCCGCCCCGGAAATGGAAGGGAGTTCCGAGATCCTCCCCTGCGCGGGAGCCAGGGTCCGCTCATCATGTTGCTGACACCAGGCCGTCTTTCTCCCTTTCACCTCGATCTGGCACTTGAGGACACATGCGATGCCCTTCGCAACCGCCTGTTTGCATTCTGCCCGGAGTTCCTCGTCGAGCAGGTCCATGGAAGCCCGGCCATTCGCCACCTCATGAAGGACCGAGAGGGCCCCGGTCATGGCCCCGTCGTTAAAGGTAATACGACTGGAGTAGCCCGGCCTGAGAGGGTAAAACTGGGCCCAGCCTCCGCTTGGATACTGCGCCTTCAGCAGGTAGCGGACCCCCTTGGCAAAGCCCTCCCGGAACCGGGACTCCCCGGTGGCGCCGTGAACCGCCGCCAGGTAACGCATCTCCGAGTGAGTCGCCCCGTTGTCGAGGGTGCAGGGATACACCCTTTCCCGGAGTGCGTCACGATGGACCCTGCGCTGTTCCTCCGTCAGTTTCTCGGTGGCGGCATGCCCGGAGGGATGAACACTGTTATCGTTCTTGTACCACCCTCCATGAGCGGACTGGTAGTAGAGCACGTTATCGGCAATCCGGATTGCCTCCGCCGTCCCATACCACTCGAGGTCCGCGGACAGGCACTCACGCCAGCTTCGCCCCCGGGCAGCGCTCTCCAACGAGGTCACCATGAGAGCGACCACCGTCAAAACTCCACTCCACCCCGCGCCCCACGTAACCCACCACCTCATGGATCACTCTTAGCACGGCCCCCGGACGCGCCGCGAGCATATTCCCAACTCTCCGCTCAGGGCTACTTCTTGATTTCGAGAACCTCAATACTCTTGAACTGCGTCGGATGACTTTCCGCCTGAATCGAAATGGTTCCCTTCTCAATCAGCGTGCCATCATCCAACTGGGGCAACTGATACTCCATGACCAGTTCACCGTTCACAAAGTGACGAAGTCCCTCACTACCGCGCACCTCCACTTCACAGGTCACCCACTGGTCCTCGTGGAATGTCTTCGACCGGGAGCCTATGCAGTGCCTCTTCTCGACCCGCTCATTGAACACCACATGCGTCCCCGGGGTGCAGAGATTCGCCGTAGTTCGACGCCCCTTTCCGAAGCCACCCAGGAGCTGAACCTCAATCGAAGCGGGGAAATCCTGGTCGAGCGTCATGCTTTCCAAGGTCTGGCCATGCAGCATGAGACCATTGTTGCGCCGGGCCCACCCCGGCCCCCCATTCACCTGATCCCCGATGAAACGGTAGACGGCACGGATCCGGTAATGTGAGAACTCCGTCTTGTAGAACAGGTGACCGAAAACGCTGTCGAACTTCTCCCACTGGTCATAGCTCACCGTGAGAAGCCCATCTACAACCCGGAAGGTATTGTTGTAATTCTTACCTGCCTTGTGTCCCACAAATTTGGGCGTCCAACCCTCAAGATCCTTGCCGTTGAAGAGACTGATCCACTGACCCTCCTTCTTGGGGGTGTCGGCCCCCTTTCCCTCGTCCGCCCAGGCGGAACCAAGCATCAGCCCAGCTACGCTCACCGTTATTCCGATCCGTTTTGTGACCTTCATCTGCACCGGGTTAGCATGCATCGGGGTGCCCATGCAATCTCCTCGCGCAGCCTGATCCCTTCTGTCCCGAGGGCTCTGTTACTCGCGCTTCTGCGAAAACATCCAGTCATACATCTCCTTGGTCGAGAATACCAACCGGCCTGCTCCATGCCCTTCGTCAGGATAGACTTTGATTTTTGCCTGCTTTCCCCCCGCCTTCCTGATGGCGGCGATCATCCTCTCGGAACGTTCGGCCGGGACAACCCGGTCCTTGGCACCAGCGAAGGCGTAGACGGGAACCTTGGCCAGGTTAGCGGCCCACTTGGCGAGATTGTCCGTAACGGCCTTCGGTCCTCCCCGGCCGATTCCGCCCACCACCGGAACGATGGCCGCAAAATGCTCCGGACTGTGACCGCCCCAGACCCAGCAGCCGTAGCCTCCCATGCTGTTTCCGGTCACATAGATCCTCTTCTCGTCGACTGGCAGCGTCGCCTTCACGTGCTTAAGGAATAGATCGAGGTCTTCCGGGGTCCAGGTCCCCCTGCCCGCCGGCGTGACCCTGAGGCATTGCGGGGCCACCACCAGGCAGGGCCCCTTCCCGAACTTCCGGATTCCGCTCACTACCCGGCGGGCCTGCCCCCTGATCTTGCCCAGGTCATTGCCCACTCCGCCAGCGCCATGAAGATAGATCAGCACCGGCAGCTTACTGCCCTTTTTAGACTCCGCCGGGAACAGGAGAAACTCCGGGTTGAGATAAGTCGTCTTGGCCCGCAAGTCCTTCTCCAGTGTTTTTACAACCGGGACCTCCTTTTGTCCCCAGACGGGAGCCACCCCGCTCAGGAAAAGAAGGAGCATGCCCCGCCTGATGACGGCACGCCGAAGAGGAGAGAAACGATTCATGGATGCGCAAGAGGATAGGATTAAAGGGCTCGCATGACACATCTTTCTCAATCAATTCCACAAACACGGAGGCATATGGAGATCACGCGTCGTGAGACTGCATGGAAAACCCTTCACCCGGTTTCCCCTCAAGCAATCAATCGCCTCACGGGTAACAAGTGGACGCTCCACTCCTACGCTGCGTTGCACACACAGAGGGCTTCCGCACAACCACACTGGCCACACAGCCCGAAACGACCACAGTTCGGCGAAAGACCACAAAGCATGCGGTTGAGCTTGCAATGACAACTCATACATCCGGTCCCTGCTTTTGTCCCTACACTGATTTCCTCAATTGAAGTCGCACCGGTCTCCTCAATCGCCAAGCGCAACTCGGCCTCCGTCACTTGGTGGCAGTGGCACACAAACTCTCCTCCCATGCATACGGGAAGCTCGCTCGCATGCTGCGCCTGGACAGCTAATGAACTCATTTGGACAGTTTTTCAGCGTTTCTAATGCCCAAAATACAATTGATGGCACTCTCTTCAATGTTTTATTGCTATTGAGACCCAATCTCAATAGTAAGGCCCCGTGCCCGCTTTATCCCCCGAGCTTTTGCACGAAAGTTCTCTCTTGGCAGACGGTCAAGTGGAGCTTTTCGCGGACGAGCTGGAGTCTTCCCTCTCTTGGACGGGGAACCTGCAGACGAACAGCATCTGTTTTTGTTTCAATGAGTCCGGAGAAGCCCTCATCATGGGGGAAGGCGATACCAGACTCTACCTGCGGCCCCAGTCCCTGAGCCTTTTCACTGTCGGCTCTCAGCTGCCACCCATCGCCACACGAATCGGTGCCGGTCATCATAAGTTCGTCCTCATCACGGTTCCCAGGGATAATTTGAGTACGTTCTTCGGAAGCGACCTGGCTCATCTACATCCACAGTTTCACAAGTTTATCGATCGGAAGACCACCGTCGGCTTCGGCGTTGTCCGCCCCATGTGGTCCGAAGAAAAACGGCTCATGGACTGGCTCCGCAATCCTCCGGTCCCTGATGCCGCCAGAAGCCTGTGGTATCAGTCCAAGATAGGAGAACTCCTTGCGATTCATTTATTTGCCAGCGACCATGAACCGTTCTCAGTACGACAGAACCGTAGGAGCAACCACTTTTCCGACCGTGCCCTGACTTATCTCAGGAAGAACTACGAGGAGCCTCTTAACCTCAACATTCTCGCTACCAGTTGCGGATGCTCGGGGCCCTACCTCAGCCGAAGCGTTAAACGGGAAACAGGCAAAACGCTGCAACAGCACCTTCGCTCCATCCGAATCGATGCCGCCGCCCGGATGCTTAACGGTGGAGCCAACGTCACAGAGGCAGCCTTCGCGGTGGGATATTCATCCCTCAGCCACTTTTCCAAGGCCTTTGAGACGGAAAAGGGAATTCTTCCATCCGATTTTGTCCGCGCGGAATTTGTCTGCTCAGATTAGCCTCCCCGGAGGAACGTGACTACAATTGCCCTGCAGTTGTCTCCTTTAACACCAGCGCAATATCCCACATGCCCCGGGAGGCTGCCTCCCGGACAATCCGGAACTGACGCACGCTTGCACCAGACATATATCTTGGACTGCAAATGCCGAATATTCACTTTGCAAAGGACAACTGAGCGCTAAGTTTCGGGTATCGATCGCGAGCGGAAACGGCTGAAGGATGGCACCCTCCCTGCACTTCACCGACATCGGTTCCCGTCCATGAATTACTCCAACATCGACTCCCGTAGCCGAGCCTTACCCGTAAGCAAAACAGTATTAAAAAACAAGACCTCTGGCATACCGTCCAGCCATGTCGTCCCCAATCCCACAGGATCTGTGACACCGCCCGGGGGCTCTCGCGCAGCTGATGCCAACGAGCCGAAGGTCCACAAGGACCAACCTTAACCCTCTATTCCCACCCTTTCATGAAACAGACGCTTCAACTCCTCACCATTGGCCTGTGGCTTGCACTTTGTTCTTTTACCTCGGCCAAGGAAGTCCGCCTTTACACCCAGAGGCACTACACCGCGGACAAGCAATTCTTTGCCCAGTTCACCAAGGATACAGGGATTGAAGTCAAGGTCATCAAAGCCGGTGCAAATGAACTTCTGGCCCGCCTGAAGGCCGAGAAAGCTGCGCCCCAGGCCGATCTCTATATCACTACCGACGCCGCCGCGCTTGACCGCGCAGATGCCGCTGGCCTGCTAGACAAACTGAACAGCGAAACGATCCAGAGTAGGATCCCGGAGGGATTGCAGGGGAGGAACAGCACGTGGATCCCCATTACGATGAGGGGAAGAGTCATCATCTACTCCAAGAAACGGGCCGGGAAGGACCTGCCCACTACCTACCAGGATCTTGCCGCCCGTCAGTGGAAGGGACGGATCCTCATCCGCTCCTCCAGTAGTGTATACAATCAATCCCTCCTGGCCTCCATCCTGGCAACTGAGGGCCGGCCTGCTGCCCTAGCGTGGGCCCGAGGCGTAAAAAACAACATGGCCCGTCCCCCGCAGGGTGGCGATCGCGACCAGGTCCGTGGAGTTGCACAGGGACTTGGCGAACTGGCTGTGACGAACACATATTATCTCGGTTTACTGGAACAATCCGATGATCCCAAAGACCGGGCTGCCCGGGCTGCGGTCGGGGTGATCTTTCCAAACCAGCAGGATCGCGGAGCCCACGTTAATGTGAGCGCAGCCGGAATCGTCAAGGGAGCCAAGAACCGGCTCCACGCCATTGCGCTGCTGGAATTCCTGACTTCAAAGGAAGTCCAGGCGGGCTACCAGAAAATGACTTCCGAGTTTGCGGTCGTGAAGGGCGTCGAACCTGAACCCCTCCAGAAGAACTGGGGCAGCTTCAAGGCCGACTACGCCTCCCTCCATAAACTGGCAGGCCATCACGAGGAAGCCGTGAAGATCTTTGACCTTGCGGGCTGGAAGTGAGAACTAGACCAGGTGAAAGCCCTCCCGACACCGGGCGCTGAACCTTCTGGCTCCTCATGGTCCCGGAGCCTTCGGTTCCCGGGCGGAGTCCTGATCTGGCGCATCCTCGCCTGGTCCTGTGCGATCGTCCTGCTCGCCCCGGTAGTCTTCGTCCTCTGGGGAGTAGTCTCGGGCGCGGACGGAGGCTCCTGGGACCACGTCCAATCCAATCTCCTCGGTCCAGCGGTTCGCGACACCGCTATTCTTGTAGCAGGAGTTTGCCTTTTCGCCTTCCTGCTCGGAGTACCCGCCGCCTGGTGTGTCTCCAGCTACCAGTTTCCCGGGCGCAGCCTGCTCTCCGTCCTGCTGGTCCTGCCCCTTGCGGTCCCGCCCTATGTGGCGGCCTATGCCTCCACCGAGGCGCGGGAAGCCTTCATCCCCACCTTGGTGAAAATTCGGCAGGACTGGGGAGTGGAGGCCTTTCTGAAGATTGAGCTGATTCACCGCTTCGGTTGGCTCGTCCTGATTTTTGCAGCAGTTCTCTACCCCTACGTCTTTCTCGCCTGCCGCTCTTCCTTCTCGGGAGCATCTCGTCGCCTGGCCGAGGCCAGTCGGTCCCTCGGGGCAGGAGGATGGAAAACGTTCTGGTCGGTCAACCTGCCACTGGCGCGCCCCGCCCTTGTTGCCGGCCTGTTCCTGGTCGCGATGGAAGTGCTCAATGACTATGGCGCAGTCCACCATCTCGGCATCGATACCATGACGGTTAAGATCTTCCGGACTTGGTTCGACCTTGGCGAACTCGAAACTGCCCGGCGTCTGGCTGGATGGATGCTGCTCGGAGTCTTTGCACTCGTCCTTGTAGAACAATGTCAGCGAGGCCGACGGAGATTCTCGTCGGGGCTGGAAAGCGTCGCCCCACGCCGCAGGTGCGGAACCGCCGGGACCATCTCTTGCTGGCTTGTCTGCCTTTTGCCGGTTTTTCTTGGCCTGCTTCTTCCGGTCTACGTTCTTCTCGACTGGTTGGGCGCATCTGCAAAGGAGGAGCCTCTGACAGAAGTTCTCAATGCCGCCCGGAACAGCCTCCTCCTTGGCGCAGGCGTTACCATGACCTGTCTCGCAATCGGCCTGATTATCGCGGGGATCGCGCGATTTACGAAAACCCGGAGCGACCGACTCCTTGGGCAGGTCTCCGGGATCGCCGGCTATGCGTCCCCCGGGGCAGTCATGGCGGTGGGAATACTGGGCCTTGCCGCCATCCTGCGGAACTTGTTTCACCAGGATACCTGGCTTGGATCCCAGCTTCTTTCCGACTCCCTCCTCTGGCTTGGATTCGCCCTCACCGCGAGATACATCGCCATTTCCATCCAGATGACCAGGCAGTCCCACTCCTCCATTCCCGGGAGTTATGACCAGGCCGCCAGCACCCTCGGACGCGGCCCGCTGGCCAGTTTCCTGACCATTCATCTCCCCCTTCTGCGGCCCGCCCTTGCTGGTGCCGCGGTCCTGATCTTTGTCGATGTCTGCAAGGAGTTACCCCTCTGCCTGCTTCTTCGCCCCTTTGACTTTGAAACGCTGGGAACCTGGACCTTTAGCCTGATCAAAGAGGACCAGATCTTCGCATGTGCAACCCCTTCACTTATCCTTATCCTGACCTGTGCCACCGGCCTCACCCTGGTGGAAGCATTCGGCTGGCGCCACCAGAGGCGACGCCAGCCGTAAGGTCATGTGAGTCAGACGAGCACCACACCGAGGTGCGGCGCTCAGACAGGAACCTAGACGCCTCGGCTCATCCTGACTATCGTTCAATGCAGCCGGCGCTGACGCCTCCTTGTCCGGAAGAACCCCGAACCTCAATAGGAGCCTTGTCATCTCCAGTTCATTGGTTACAGCGGAAGTAGCGTGAGCGAACAACTGATCCTCGACAGCCTGAGCTTTAC
The DNA here is from genome assembly GCA_022448985.1 of Roseibacillus sp. Classification (GTDB taxonomy): domain Bacteria; phylum Verrucomicrobiota; class Verrucomicrobiia; order Verrucomicrobiales; family Akkermansiaceae; genus Roseibacillus_B. The sequence continues at coordinate 2,018 of JAKVCR010000082.1, read as the reverse complement.
CTATCCGCGTTGCCAGCACCCGGCACTGGATGAAGTCACGTTGGAAATCGGGGTAGGGGAAGTGCTCTCCCTGCTCGGTAAGAGCGGCAGTGGCAAATCCACCCTGCTTCGTCTCATTGCCGGACTGGACCGCCCATCGCGTGGATCGATCTCACTGGGCCCTGATCAACTGGCTGGACCGGGCATTTTTGTCCGTCCAGAGCACCGGGGCATTGGTCTCGTCCCACAGGGGTGCGATCTCTTCCCCCATCTCACAGTGGCCAGGAATATCTCCTACGGATTGCGCAAATGGTCCCGTCCGAAGCGTCGGGAACGGGTCCAGGAACTCCTCGGGCAGGTCGGTCTCACGGGATTCGCCAAGCGGCTTCCCGGTGAACTCTCCGGGGGGGAAACCCAGCGCATCGCGCTCGCCCGGGCGCTCGCGCCGAGACCTCGCCTGCTCCTCCTCGACGAACCCTTCAGTAATCTCGATATCGAACTCCGGGAAAATCTCCGCACCCTGACTGCTGACCTGCTGCGTTCCCAGGGAACCGCCGCGATCTTTGTTACTCATCACAGCGACGACGCCTTCTCAATCTCCGACCGGGTCGCTGTCATGCATGGCGGCCAGATCCACCAGATCGCTTCACCACGTGACATATGGCGGAACCCTGCCTCCCCCGAGATCGCTGCTCTCTTCGGAAATATCAACGTGCTCCCTCAGGACGACGGCGATCCCGGTGCTGCCCCCTTCGCACGGCCAGATCAACTCGTCCTCGACTCGGATACGAAAGGGTGTCTCGCCACCGGAACCATAAAGAGAATCGAGTTTCTAGGATCTTTCCAGCGTGTGACCGTGCAACTTGAGAGCACGACAAAAAGTCTCCGGGTCGATACCCCTCCCGGAACATCCCTTGATCATGGAGCAACCGTGGGCGTGCGATGGAAGAGCAGCCCGGAAGCCGGGTAGTTCTCTAGGAACGAACAGCGTGCCCGCTTGCTGCCCGGACCTGCCTGCCCTCCCATCCGGCACCTTCTCCCCCCGTCACGGCAAGGATGTTGGCATCCATGACAATAGCGTCACAACCTCCTGCCGCCGCAATCCTCCGGACCGTTCCATCACGATCCTCAAAAACGGGGTCCAGTAGGATGCTGGTCTGAAAAGCGGTAGTTGCCACCTGAACAGAGATCCTTCCGTTCTCTACCGTTCCTGACACCTTCGCTGCAGTTGCACGATCGGCCTCCTGCCCATCCGTCCATCCCCATTCGTCAAGCCAGGCGCCTGCCCCCCTCTCCACCAGGTCACTTGAGGCTACGATCTGGTCACCAAAGGAAGAGGCGATACGATTAAGAAGGTCCCAACTCCTCGGGGTCTCCCTTGGCTGGATCGAAATCCCGAACCCATAGCCGAAGAAATCGAATTCAAAAACCGGAAGGCGCTGGGATCCTGGGAAAAACAGATAAACCGCATTCAACCGGTCGGGCCTCAGCGACAAACCGCTCTCAGGATCCCGAATGAGCTGGCTGCCCGGCCTTGGGCCTCTGGCAAAAATCCCGAATTTCGTTTCCCGCACAAAAGAGAGGCCCTTGCTGCGGACCACGAGATGCAGCGGATCAAAATGATGGAACTGACTGAGCAGGGCCTCATGGCAGTTTCGGAGACGTAACGGTTGAGCCATGCCAATGACATACCGTAAGTCCTCGGTTTCCGGCTAAACGGCAAATGACCGAACATTGGCGATTGGTTTGCCTCCGTGTGCGGGAATGACAATCGATCATCAACGGCACTCAGCCAACCGTCATCCGAAGCGCCTCCGAACTTCCGGTGCCGGCGCCTACGGGCCTATCCCGATAATTTCACGTCCGATTCGCAGGATGAAACGGTTCCTGGCCACCGCGTACCCATACACCTTGTCGTCTTCTGCTACGGATATTTCATTCTCAGCGAGAACTCGTGGTTGGTCTCCCCTGGCATCAAGCACAAGAGCCTCGCCATTCTTACAGAAGAAGTAGATCCGGTCTCCGGCTGCGAGTGGAGA
>JAKVCR010000081.1 GCA_022448985.1 Roseibacillus sp. | reverse complement strand
TCGATGTCCACCACCGCGAGACCGGGCTTCTGATTGACGGAGATCGGAGCGAAGTAGGGATGCGGATGCTTTTTCGCGCCCCCTTGGTAGAACTTGATGGCGGCCTCCTGGTGGGGAGAGCGATGTGCGAGGGCCCGGTCGGCCGGGCGGGGCAAGGCGGTGCTCAGCGCATCGCCAAAGAGACGCCGCGCACTCGTCATGGTCACTAGTTCCTTCTGTTCCCATCCGCTGATCTTCCATTCCGCATCCTCCTCGCCTGTGCTCCTGGTCCACTTGATGAGAAACTTACCGATCAGTCCCTGCCATCCGCCGGATTTCAATTTGGCCAGTCCACGGAATCCCACTTCACCCTCGAAGAGATCCTCCTCCGCGTCCGAAAACCTCCCATCGATGAAGTAAAAGGAAGCCTGCTCGATCCAGGCCGCCTCCTTGAGGAGGGGGCGTAGCAGGTCGAGATCCCCGGAGGCGGAGATGTCCGCAGCCTGCCCTGCTTCCCCCACGGCCACCTCGGACGCAAAGTGGATCAGCCGGGGGCCGTCCGGGAGGCGCAGGTTCTGCATGCTTTTCGAGAGCTCGCGGAGTTGTGGGGTGAGGGCGAGGATCCGTTCCTCCACGCTTACCAGCTCGCGAATTTGAGCGGCATCGTTGCCCACAATGGAATCCTGGATGGGGCGTTGCGTCGGTTTACAGCCCGGCATCGCCAGTGTCAGAAAAATCAGGGCCGTCCAGCTCCAGCCTATTCGGCGCCAGTCCACCACCAGGGTCACGACCGCGAGAAGAATTGCCGCCGCCGGGAGCCAACTCCAGGAAAGAAAGAGGTTGGCTCCGCAGCAGAGCACGCAGAGAGGTAAGAGCAGGGCCGGGAGCGGGCGACTGGGTGGAGTTCTCCGTTCCGTGGTGGACTTGGACAGGGTCATCAGCCGTTGAGGTTGGTAACAGGGCGTGCACGATGTGCAACTCGCAGTTCCCGGCTGGGATGAGGCAGGGTTGCCCGGAATACCCCGCTCCTGCCAGAGTGAGGTCGATCCGGTGTGGATATTTGCGGAACCAATTTATCAAAGCCGCTGAGCGATGTTATTTGGGAACTCACCGGAGCCGCGTGCTCAAGAAACCAAAATGGGGACAAGAGGCCCGAGGATATTGGTCGTATTCATGTGAAATCAAGAGTGGCTGAGTATCAGGAGCGATGTAACCAGGGGCGCTCACTTTTCTGAAGATGAGCGACCAGAATGTTTGCATCATGCCATGGCAGTTGGCAGTTTTCGGGCATGGCAAAAACCCATATGCCCATATTCACCATTTTTGCGCTCAGCGCAATCGCTTCTCACGCTGCCATTGTCTGGCAAGCAGGTGCCCCCGGACGGGCGTGGCCTCTTGATGGCGTGGGTGGCGGGCCTGACGTCGACTGGATCCAGGAAACAGCAGTGAATGATCTTCCCGGAGCTCCTGACAGCGGACTGGCAGCCCGTACCAGCGACGACGACTATTACTTTGCCGGCGTTTACAACACCGTGGTCGACGGAGGTAACTATACCCCGGTAGGGGTCGTTGCCACCGATGAGCTTGGAGCTGAACGGGCCTTTGCTGGCGCCGACAATCACTCCCGCTTTCACTTCAACCTGACAACCGTCGATGCGACCGACCTGTTCTCGGTTTCCTTCGAGGCGAACAACCTGCACGGGCAGGGTGGAACCGAACGTTACGGCGTGGAGGTCTATTTCAACAATGTCCTCGTGGGAGAGGAAGTTGAGATCAACCCCGGTAATCTCAACACCGTCATCACCACTCCACAATTCACCCTCGCCAGCGTCAATGGCGAGATTGGATCCGGGTTCGATAACTATGTCGAATTGCGCGGGATCAATTACAACGCCAGCGGTGGCGGCAACTGGATGGGACATGACTACGTGGCGCTCAATGCTGTCCCAAACCCAATTCCCGAGCCGAGCGCCCCGCTTCTCGCCCTCCTCGGATCCGTGTTGACCTTGTCCTTCCTGCGTCGCCGGAACCGCGGCTAAGAGACTGGATTACTCATTTCAAAACGCCGGAGCCCTCGTGGGCTGCGGCGTTTTTCTTTGGGCGCGATCCGCCATCGCCCGATCGAGTTCCTCCGCGCCTTTGAAGAGCGCTCCTTCAGATCGCTTCTAATCCGGGCGCTGGCAAACAGGAGGGCGGTCTTCATGGTGTCAGGATCTCAATTGGGAAGCGTGCTGGTGAGCGATTCCTGTGCCCAATCTTGCCTCGGGGAAGAGGGAAGGGCATGCTGCCGAGGTGCTCAGTGTGGATGAACAGATCGAGTTGGAAATCTGCGCCCGGGGGGAACTGGAGCAACTGAGAAAAGAGGCTGCTACCGAGGAGGTTGACCCCCAGGCGGTGGCGGTGGACGTTGCAATCGGAAGGCTTTCGAGACTGGACTCCATGCAGATGGAGGAGGTGCGCAAGGATGCCAGCCGTCGTCGTAACCAGCGTATTCACGAATTACAGGAGGCCCTTCGCAGGATGGACGAGGGAGATTACGGGCTTTGCGAAGGTTGCGGCCAATGGATCGCCTATGCCCGCCTTGAGCAGCGACCCGAGGCTATCCTTTGTGGAGACTGTGCTCGTTAAGGGTCCAGAGGTCCGGGCGCATCGTCGCGGATGCCTGCGGCGTTTGCCTGTCGTTGGTTCCTTACCCGCTGGTCTTCCCGCCTGAGCCAGGGCTCGATCACGAAGGGACCGAAAGGAAGGAGGGCCGCCCCGAAGATCATGGCGCAGGTTTTGATTGTCCACCGAGCCTGTTTCCGGGCGAGCCACAGAAGGAGGCAGAGGAGAATGAAGAGTCCGCCGTGAATAGCGCCTGGAAGGTGGATGGCCTCCTCGTTGCCATGGATCCGCTTGAGCACAATCGAGCAATAGAGAAGGACAAGGTAAGAGGTCCCTTCCAGCAACCCTGTGAGCCGCAGTCTGCCAATCGGAGTTTTCAGCATGGCTTTCCGAACCGGCTACTTGACCACGGGGTGACTGGCTTTTTCCCAGGCTAAAATGCCGCCATCGAGATGATAGACCTTCTTGAACCCGAGTTTATTCCAGAGCGCGAGGGAGCGGGAACTGCGTCCACCGCTGCGGCAGTGAATAAGATAAGGCCGGGCGCGATCCAGCTTCCGGACCCTGGCAGCAAAGTCGTCTTCAAGGAAGTCGATCTGCCTGGCCCCTTCCAGGTGTCCCTCCTTGAACTCGCCTGAAGTCCGGATATCAATGATGACGGGACGCTTCTTCTCGTCCTTGTGGGAAAGAAGTTGAGCGGCTTCTCTGGCATTGACATGGAGGATGCCCCCGGCCTTCTTCTTGCTGGGCTCCGCATTCACGGGGAGGAAGCCAAGAACAGAGGCGACGAGGAGGGGGGTGAGAATTTTCATTCAGCGAACGCTACGGCGTTGTGGCTGGCCGGGAAAGGTAAACCTCCGTTTCCATGAATATCCTGTCCCGATAGTTGACCTAGCCCGGTGTTCGCCAGATGAGTCGGAGAGCATCCAGGCGAACCCGTGACTGGCGGAGAAGACGGGTAATTTCGTCGTGGTGATGGACAAGGGATTCAATCTCGGAGGGAGAGATGTGGCTGTTTCGCTGGGCCAGATCGCGGAGGCGCTCAATTTCGGCGGTCAATGATTTTTCAGCGGCGCTTGCCGCCTGGCCGATTTGCACGCGGGCTCGTTCGTTGGCGATCTCCTCTGCCCTGGCAAGCATGGAAGGCAGGATATCCTTTCGGAATACTTTCTGGGAGACGAGCTTGCGGGGGCTGCCCGGTTCCAGGTTGGCGGTCGGCAATCCCTCGTCTTCGCTGTGATCATTGCCCTTGTGATCAACCACCGTCCGGTAGGGGGTGGGCGGGAGAAAGCGGTCGGCGTGCAACCGGGCGGGGGCGAGGCACTCCAGGACATGGTGACATTCCAGGAGCATCGTCTTTCCCCGTGCAGTCTTCCAGTGGGCAAAGCTGCAGTTGCCCTGTTCCCGACCGAGGAGGGCGTCGACGGCATCCCGGAAGAGGGGATGGTCCGGCGTCATGAAGGCGATGTCCTCCCGGGCGAGGGCACAGTCCCGATCGAAGGTGGCTGAGAGTCCGTCTTCGGGGAACTCTGCAAAGGCCTCACTGAGGCGCTCACCCCTCTGGAAGACATAACTTCGCAGGGAGAGGTCCTCGATGCTCAGCCCCAGGTGATCGAAGAGGCGAATGACAAATTGTTCGAAAACGGGATCGTGGTCGGTATCCGAAATCTGTCCGATGAGGTCTTCCGTTTTCTCCGCAGAAGGAGCACCCAGTTCCAGGAGGCGGTCGTGACCGCAGGCAAGCTCACGTGCCACCTCATCCCGGATGGCCCTGGTGTGTGCGAGAAACTCCGCGAAGCGGGACGTATCCCCGTTTTGCTGCAGGGTTTCGAGCTCCGGTCCCAGGGCCGCGGACAGGGTGGCTGCGCCCTTCAGGGAGTGCTCGAAGGCATCAAGCCCCTCGGAATACCACCGCGCCAGCAGCTCCTCCCCGCTACCCTTGATCACCGGAACGTGGATATTGATCGTTTCCGTCTGCCCGATGCGATCAAGCCTTCCAATGCGTTGCTCAAGAAGTTCTGGATTGGCCGGGAGATCGAAGAGGATGAGGTGGTGGGCGAACTGGAAATTGCGGCCTTCGGATCCGATTTCGGAGCAAATCAGGATACGGGCGCCATCCGGTTCCGCGAACCAGGCAGCATTGCGGTCACGTTGAAGAAGGGTAAGTTCCTCGTGGAAGAGGGCGGCTTCGATCTGAATGCGAGCCAGAAGCAGAGAGCGAATCGACTCGGCCAATTCCATGGAATGGCAGATGAGGACGACCTTGCGGTCTGGAAAGTCGCGGAGGAACCCCGCCAACCAGTCCACGCGCACCTCAAGCCCTTCCTCGTCCTGGGCGGCATCAAGGGTCACGAGGTGTAGTTTACGTTCCGGGAATCCGGTTAGGCGATCCCGGGTGTTGCGGAACATGACCCGTCCGGTGCCGAAGGAATCGATAAGATCTTCGATCAGTTCCGCCCGTGCAGATTCATTGTGTTCCGCTAAAGCCTGGACCGAGGCTTCCGTGCGTGGTGAACGCCCTGCGATGAGGGCGAGATCCTCTTCAGTCGGGTGTCCCCCGTCAGCCAATCTCCCGACCAGGTCAGCGAGTGGTTCGTAACCTTCCGCCTCCTCCCGGAAAGTTGAGAGGTTGTCGTAGCGGCTGGGGTCGAGAAGTCGAAGGCGGGCGAAGTGGCCCTCCGGACCGAGTTGTTCCGGGGTGGCAGTGAGGAGAAGGACGCATTTCGTGACCGCGGCAAGCGATTCAACCAGGGAGTAGGCCGGACCTGGTGCGTCGGGATGCCATTCGAGGTGATGGGCCTCATCCACGATAAGGAGATCGAATCCCGCCGCTCTCGCCTGTTCGGCCCGGATCGGATGCTCGGTCAGGAATTCGGTGGGACAGAGGATGAGCTGGCTGTCCATGAATGGATTTCCAGCCTCATCGTTGGCCTCAAGGGAAGCGCAACGCTCTTCGTCGAAGAGGGCGAAGAGGAAGTTGAATCGGCGTAGCAGTTCCACGAACCATTGATGAACGAGTGGTTCTGGAACAAGAATGAGAACCCGGTCAGCGCGCCCGGTAAGGTGCAGGCGATGAAGGATGAGACAGGCTTCAATGGTCTTGCCCAGTCCGACTTCGTCGGCGAGGAGAAGCCGGGGAGAGAGGCGCCGGGCGGCTTCTGCAGCGATGGCGATCTGGTGTGGGATGAGATCGATGCGGGCTCCCGTGAATCCCCGGGCGGGAGAGCTGCGGGTACGGCCATTATGCTGCAGGGCCTGGACCCGGAGGTCAAAGGAGCGGAGATCGTCGCATTGGCCGGCCAGGAGGCGCTCTTCCGGTTTGACGAAACTCAGGGAATCGAAGAGATGCTCCTCCGGAATCGCACGCTCTCCGGCGTGGTATACGTAGAGGCCTTCCCGCTCCTCAACCCGTTCAACGGTGAACTCCGTGCCTTCCTGGTCCTTGATCCGGTCGCCCTCCTTGAAGTGGACACGGATCAGGGGGGCGGAGGAGAAAACGTACTGCCGCATTTCTTCAGCGGCGGGAAAGCAAATTTCGACCCGGTCGCCCTCCGTGGTGATGACGAGCCCCAGGCCGAGTTCCGGCTGGGATGCACTGGTCCATCGCTGACCGGGGAGGGGGTGCTGCACGGGCGGGAGAGTGGAGGGCGATGGGCCTGGAGGCAAGGGTAAGCGCCCGGGGTCGGGTTATCTTCCCTGAACGACTTCGACCCGGAAGAAACTGGATGGGTCGTGAGCAGTTCCGGTGACAGCTCTGGTTTCGAATTGGCCCGATCCCGGGAGGGAGAAAAGTGGCGTCCAGATGACCAGGTCGCTGCTGCGGGAGATGGTGTAACTGCGACCGGGGAGGGTGGCAAAGGAGAGGAGGGCGCCATGGGCAACGTCGGGATCGGAGTTGATCGTGATCTGGAAGCGGGAGTTGGGATCGAGTGGGTCGGTTTGCGTGAGATTGAATTCGGCCAGGTTGCCCTGCCGATCTCCGTCCGCGTCTTCCTCTCCGTCCGGGGTTCCGTTTCCATCGCTGTCGACCAGTTGGGGATTGGTGCCGAGATCCGTTTCGAGCCAATCGGGCAGACCATCGAGATCGGCGTCGTCGAGGGCGGTGACCCTGAGGTTGTCGATGGCGATTCCCGGTATGGGGTGACTTGTCAGGAGTTGACCGGGGTTTAATGCTCCGCGGGAGTGCGGAGTGGGAAAACGGGTCCAGGAAGAGGCCTTTGTAAGGCCCAGGCTGCCCATGCCAGGTGCCGGAACGGGATTGGCCTGAAACACGCCGATGTTCTCCGATTGTCTCCTGCTGGCCGGACCATCGGTTGCGGTGAAGGTGCCTTCATAGGAGAGAAACTCCCATACTTCTCCTCCCACTACGATAGCCACCCCGTCGGGACCATTCTGGATCCGGGGTATGAGCGCTGAATACAGCCGATAGCCGGAAGGATAGGTCTGGTCGAGGGAGAAGGATGACAGGGAGTATTGTCCGTAGAGGGTGCCCCCATTGCCATTGTAGAGCAGGATATCAATTTCCGAGATAGGCCCTTCGTAACCCGGAGCCACCAGGATCTCGAGGAACTCGCCGACATCCTGGCCATCGTTGTCGTAGTGGATCTCGTTCAGGCGGACTGATTGCTCCATGAAACCGGAAGGGAGTCCCGGGGTCGCGGTGAACCTGAGCTGGAAGGTTTCGCCCGGGGCTATTGAAAGAGCTGGGATCTCTGCCGAGAGGGTGGTGGAGAGGCCCCCCGGAACGGGACCGTTGCCGCCGGGAGACCGATCCGCAGTGAAGTTAAGAGTGGGCAGGGGGCTGAGGATGCCGCCAATGGAGGTCTCCGCCGTGATGGTATCGGCTCTTCCTCCCTCGAAGGCCCGCCACTGCTCCGCATCGTAGGCGATCTTCAGGGCGGTGATCGTGCGACCGGTATCGTTCCGGAAGCTGGCCGTGGCGGTGACCGGGTTGCCGCTGAGAAGAAATCCCAGTGAGCCGTCGTCGCCGTAAGAGTAGAGACCGGCGATGCCGGAGTTGCCGTCATCGACACCACGCCAGAGACCCCGGGAGGTGGTCCAGCGTGGTGGAGCGGAGAGACCCTCGAATTCTCTGAAATCCTCGGGGGTCGTTTCTCCCAGTTGCCTGAGCTCGTAGAGGATCATGGAACTGTCGTTTACCTGGAGACGGGCTGTAGCAGAGGCGAAACCCACGGAAGCGGCAGTAAAGATGACCTCCCTGGGGCCGTCGATCTGGCCGTCGGTGCGTGGCATGACGTTGATCTCCCGGGAAGTTTCCCCGGCCTGGAAGGTGACCGTCGTCTGCGCCGGAATTGCTTCTGCTGGATCGGAAGAGCTTAGGATGACCTCAATCGACTCCCCTGGACCGGGGGCGGTGGGAAGTTCAACCGTGAGCACTGCCGTTCCGGGAGGGTCGGACTCTGCTACTTCGGAGGGTGAGACCTGCAGGACCAGGGTGTCCTGGGAGGTCAGGGCGAAGTCGGCAAAGATGGCCAGGTGGTCCGAGGCATTGCCACTTGTTCTTTCGGGTAGAGGTGAGCCCCATTTTGGAAGCCCATCCCGGTTGTTGACATCAAGCGCGCTGTTGTAGACCTCGCTGACATGGGGTCGGTTTGTCAGGGCCGGGGTAGCCAGGATGAAATCAAGGCGCCCGCTTCCCTGGGTGTTGAAAGAACCGTTGAGTTGTTGGGCATCGAGCGCGGACATGGACCAGGATTGAAAGTAGGCCGCTGGATCGGTGTGGTAGTTGACGGGAAAGGTTACGTCTTCGCCCAGGTCAAAGGTCTGGGGCAGGCCGCCGGGAATCGAATCGTAGACCAGGTCGTTTCCGATCAGGTTGAAGTCACCGAGAACGATGATGTTGTCCTCAGTCGTCAACCCCTGGATCGCCAGGTGGTCCGTGGCCCGCTTCAACTCGACGGCCCTCCGGAAGGGGTCGTCGGGATCGAGACAGCACTTCAGATGCAAAGTCAGGATGGTGGGATCAGCGATGGTGGCAGGAAGATCCACCACGATAGCCGGGATTTGGCGTGCCATGTCCCGGGCTCCCGGTGGGGATCCAATGTTGGTGGCAGAGGTGATGGGATAGCGGCTGAGGAATCCGGCGCGCATCCCGAAGTCGAGAACACCCTGAGTGTTGGCGGTGTGGAGGTGTGGATAGCCAAGGGTGGAGGCCAGGCTCTCAAGAGCAGTTGGAGCCCCCTCGAAGTCGGGTCGATTGAGTTCCTGGAGGGCGACGACATCGGCATCGATCCGCTTGAGGATATCGACTGCGGCATCGAATCCCGTGCTCCCGGGGGCTCCCAGGCCGAGTTCGACATTCAAAGTGGCCACTCGAAGGGGAGTGGCCGGGGAGGTGAACCCCGAGAGCGCGAGGAGCAGCAGTGACAACAGGGTGCCACTCTGCCGCAGGCAGCTCGGAATGAGGAGAGTCATGGGGGGTTCCCTCAATATAACCGGGAAGGCAGAAATGTCGAATCGCCCCGTATATGCCTAACCAGCAAGAATCTGGGCCAGGACGTAGGGCAGGATTCCACCCGCCCGATAGTAGTCAATTTCTACTGGGGTATCCAGTCGAACCACCACGGGAACCTCCATGGTGGATCCATCCGCGGAGGTGGCCGTCAGAGTGACCTCACTCCGGGGAGCGAGGTCGTTGCTTAAACCGGTGATAGAGAAGGTGGCATCATGAAGGTCGGCGACCTTGTCATAGTCGGATTCGTTGACGAAGTTGAGAGGCAGAACACCCATCCCGATCAGGTTGGAACGGTGAATGCGCTCAAAGGACTTGGTGACCACTGCTTCTACGCCAAGGAGACGGGTTCCCTTGGCGGCCCAGTCGCGGGAGGAACCCATGCCGTAGTCACTTCCGCCAATCACCACGAGGGAGATGCCGTCTGCCTGGTAGGCCTGGGCGGCGTCGTAAATGTGAGTGGCGGTTCCTCCCCCGGTCGTTTTCGGCAGGGCAAGGTCCGGAACCTCGCCCGCTCCATGGTAGACGGTGTAGCCACCTTCCGTGCCTGGAACCATCAGGTTCTTGATCCGCACGTTGCCGAAAGTACCACGGGTCATCACCCGGTCATTTCCACGACGGGAACCGAAGGAATTGAACTGGGCTTTCTCCACTCCGTTTTCGAGGAGATAGCTTCCGGCGGGGGAGTCTTCCTTGATCGCACCGGCGGGAGAAATATGGTCGGTGGTGACCGAGTCGCCAAAAATGCCGAGCGGACGGGCATTCACGATGTCGATGATGTCGCCCGGGGTTCCGGTGAAGCCATCGAAGAAGGGAGGGTGCTGGATATAGGTGGAGTTTTCGTCCCACGAATAAGTAGCACCCGCCTTGCCGGGGATCTGGCTCCACTTGGGATTGGCGGAGTCGAAATCGCCGTAGAGCTTGTTGAATACCTCGGGTTTGAGGGCGGACTCCAGTTGCTCCCTGACTTCGGCATGTGAGGGCCAGATATCCCTCAGGAAGACCGGATTGCCGTCCTTATCGCTGGCAAGGGGTTCGGTGGTGAGATCCAGGTCTACCCTCCCGGCCAGGGCATAGGCCACCACCAGGGGAGGAGACATCAGGAAATTGGCACGGACCGCGCCGTGGACCCGTGCCTCGAAGTTGCGATTCCCGGAGAGCACCGAGGCACACACGAGGTCTCCCTCCTTGAGCGCGGATTCGATTGCTGGATGAAGCGGACCCGAGTTGCCGATACAGGTTGTGCATCCGTAGCCCACGGTCTGAAAGCCGAGCTTGTCGAGTTCCGGGCTCAGGCCAGTGGAGTCAAGGTAGTCGGTCACCACTCGCGATCCCGGTGCGAGGGACGTTTTCACGTAAGGCGCGATGGTCAGGCCCTTCTCGTTGGCTTTCTTGGCCAGGAGCCCGGCTGCCAGCATGACGCTTGGGTTGGAAGTATTGGTGCAGCTGGTAATGGCCGCGATGAGGATCGAACCGTGTGCGATGGAGGTATCCGTATCAATGGCGGTGATGGTCTCCCCGTCGAGAATGGGAGAATCGAACTCGCCCGCGGGGCTGTCGAGGTGTACGGGCATGCGGGTTCCCCGTTTGTCAGCGGCCTCGCCAAAGCCTCCCTCCGTGGCAGGGCTGGTGAAGAGCTCGTCGAAGCGTTCGCGGAGTCGCGGGACATCAATACGATCCTGGGGGCGCTTCGGACCGGAGACCGAGGGCTGGATGGAAGCCAGATCCAGTTCCAGGAGATCGGTGTAGTCGCATTGGCCCTTGTCGGGGATACCGAACATGTCCTGGGCTTGGAAATAGTTCCGAATGGTCCCGCAGAGTGCGGGGTCGCGTCCCGTTCCCAGGAGGTAGTTGATCGTTTCCTCGTCCACGGGGAAGAATCCCATGGTTGCACCGTATTCCGGTGCCATATTGGCAATGGTGGCCCGATCAGGCAGGGTGAGGGCCTGGGCGCCTGGTCCGTGAAACTCGACGAACTTGCCCACTACGCCGTGTGCCCGTAGCATTTCCGTGATGCGCAGGGTGAGGTCCGTGGCGGTGACCCCTTCCCCGAGTTGGCCGTGCAGGCAGACGCCCACCACTTCGGGGACCAGGAAGGTGACCGGTTGGCCGAGCATGCCAGCCTCCGCTTCAATCCCACCCACGCCCCAGCCGACCGCACCCACTCCATTGATCATGGTGGTGTGTGAGTCGGTACCGACCAGGGTGTCGGGGTAATAGACGTTGTCCCGGGAAAGAACTCCCTTGGCGAGATACTCCAGGTTGACCTGGTGGACGATCCCGATCCCTGGCGGAACAACTGAGAAGGTATTGAAGGCCTGCTGGCCCCACTTGAGGAATTCGTAGCGCTCGCGATTGCGGATGAACTCGATTTCCATATTGCGGTCGAGTGCCTGCCGGGAGCCGGCGAAATCGACCTGCACGGAGTGATCGACGACCAGGTCGACTGGCACGAGAGGTTCGATGGCGTCCGGTTCCGCGCCCTGCTTCACCGCGGCATCCCGCATGGCGGCCACATCAACGAGGAGGGGAACTCCGGTGAAGTCCTGCAGCACGATGCGTGCGACCGTGAACGGGATTTCATAGTCGCCGGGAGCCCTGGCGTTCCAGTTGGCCAGGTTCCGGACATCCTCCCTGGTGACTTTCTTGCCATCGACATTGCGCAGAATGGATTCAAGAACAATCCGGATGGAGACCGGAAGACGTGGGAGGTTCGGGAATCCCTGCTCAGCGAGGGCCGGAAGCGAGTAGAATTGTCCCTCGGCGCCGGAGCCGGTTGGGAAGGTGCGGAGGGTGTCCATGGGGGGTATCGACTTTCTGAAGTTGGCAGGCTGGAAAGGTCGGGGAACTGTCAAAGGAGAGTTGCCCACCGTGCGGTGCCTGCTTCCCTGTCTTGAGGGTCGGCAGGGTAGGATTTCAGGAGGAATTGTCAAAGAACGAAAGGGGCTACAGCAGGTGGCAGGGCAGGGGCTGTTGAGCACGATTCTTTTCCCGGTATTTTGGTGCTGGGGGGTGGTGGAAATTTAAGCGGAGACGGGAAACGAATTTCTCGTCTGTCTGCTGCTGGCTCGTTGTTGACGTTGCAGCAAGGGGATGCGGCTGCTCTCCTCTCCGGGTGATCGGTGATCTCCTTGTCTTTGCAGGTGTGATGGCGCTCGGGCAATTCAGCCCGGGCCCCGACATGCTGCTGCTCACCCGCACGTCCCTCGCGCAGGGGCGCTCTGCGGGGTGGTGGACGACGGCAGGGATTGCCACCGGGTTGTGCGTTCATGCCACCGTGGCCGTGTTCGGGATGGCCTATCTCATGGCACAGGGCGGATGGCTCACCGGAGTTCTCCGCTGGGTGGCAGCCCTCTATCTGGCCTATCTGGGATTCCGCCTGCTACCTGCCGTTCTTGTTGTGATGCGTGGGGGCAGGAGTAGTGGGGGAGGAGGCAGTGGAAAGGAACGGTCCGCCTACCTGCGCGGTTTGCTCTGCAATATTCTCAATCCCAAGGTGGCGCTCATTTTCGCAGCGGTAGTGACCGAGTTTGTCACCGGGGATCGTCCTGCCTGGTGGTCTCCCGCCCTTTGGCTCATCATTGTCCTGCAGGGATTTGTTCTCTGGGCCCTTTACGTCTGGCTGCTCCAGTTCCCACCATTCCGTAATGGTTACCAGCGGATGGGCCCCTGGTTCGATACCGCCTTTGGGGCCGGGCTCCTGACCCTTGCAGTCCTGCTTGTGGTCAATTAGGACCCGGTAGTAGTGTTGAAACCCTCCCGTCGAGACGGGGCCGGGGACGGGAGGTTCTTTCTACCGGTAGCTGGGAGTCTTGTGTTTTGTGAAGTAGCCGTTTCCGAGATAGAAGGAATACGGATAATCGGAAAGTGGGCTGGCATCAGGAGGTCTTGGGATGTTGCGACCGATCGTTGCGTCCTCCGGCTGGGTGGTGCGGATACTCACCGGAGTACCTATCCTTACCAAGTTGTAGAATTTGGGGGCCAGGTTCTCGTGCATGCGGAGGCAGCCGTAAGTACAAGGGTAGGGTTTCATCCAGCCGGTGTGGAATCCGTAGTTGGCCTTGAATTCGCACCAGTAGGGCATGGGAGTGCCCTTGAATTTCCACCCGGCGGGTTTCTTGGAAAGCCAGGTCTGGACCACTGAATTGCCATTGTAGGCATAGCCGTGGCTGTTGGCGCGGTGCTTGTGATCTTTTATGAAGATGCGAAAGCTGCCCTGGGGAGTGGGGTTGCTTGAGGTTCCCACCGCAACCGGCATCACCAGGAGCGCGCGATTACCTTCCATCACGTAGGCAGCCTGGTTCCTGATGGAGACCTTGACCGTGACCCGACTCGGATTCGATGGCTTGGAGGCTGGGCGATCGTAGGCTGCGTAGCGTGCTGATCCGCCGCGGACTCCGGAGGATGTCGAGCAGGAGACAAAGGCAAGACAGGCCCCTGCCGCCGAGAGAAGAAGTAGGTTTTTCATGAGGTGTAGGACCGCGATCAGAACGTGGGGGCGGCAATTAGACCCCCGATGGAGCAGAATTCAAGCGTCCTGCCTCGCGAAGGGCTGCTGTCCCTGCCGGCGCGATCTCAATAACTGTAGCGATGTGGGAAGTGCCCGGGATCAAGGTGCTCCCTTGCATCTGTTTTCGGCGCTGAAACCGCCTTGCCAGCCAGCCTTGTAAGGTGAGAGATTGTCGTCCCATGGACACAATGGACAACCTCTCCGCTGCAGATATCTCCGATAGTCTCGCCCGGTGCCCTGCCTGGGAACTGGATGGGAAGGAGATCGGGCGGACCTTTGAATTTGAGTCCTTTCCCGAGGCCATCGATTTCGTCAATGAGGTTGCCGGGATTGCTGAGGACGCCGGCCATCATCCGGACATCGATATCCGTTATCTCCGGGTAAGTCTGCGCCTGACGACGCATTCGAAGGGTGCCCTTACCGGGGCAGATTTCGAAGTGGCCCGGCGCATCGACAACTTCGTGGACTGAGGACCTTTTCTATCGAGGCAGGAGGATCTCCTCGGTGTCCAGGCCGGTGAGTCTCTTGATGCCCTTCACGAGGTACCACATCACGAACATGAGGATCACGAGAATGGGCACTCCGATGGCGATGAATCCCCAGAATGTGAGTTTGCCCACCCCGTTGTTGTACTGGCGGCGGGCCTCCAGCTTGTCATTGAAATTGATGTCCCCGAGGAAGTGCTGGGCAAGGAGGAAGTTGGCAACGGTGCTGACCAGGAAGGAGGCAGAGAAGAAGATGGTGCAGGTGAAGAGGAGTCTGCCATAGCCCTCTGCCGCATCCCTTTCCTCCACCACCCGCTCGATCTTCCCGATGTCGAAGATCTGGGGGCTGTAGAGAAAGGTGTTGAGGAGCGGAGTCTTTGTCCAGTGCGAGCCGAAGATGGCGAGACCGAGGATGAGAGGAATGGATCCCTCCTTGATTCCGAAGAGAGTGGGGGCATTGGAACGAACGCTCCCGTCCTCCTGCCAGAGGTAGAGGGTGAGACCGCCGGTCAGGAGCACGGAGATCAGTCCGATGACGGAGAAGAAATTGAGCTTCCGGTGCCGGCAGAAGAACCAGATCCCGTAACAGACGGGCAGGGTCAGGGCGATAACGAGGGCCTTGACCGGTCCGAGGTGCCATAGGCGGGGTTCCTTGGCGTCCACTCCCTCGGCACGAAGCTGTTCCAGGATGGCTGGATCGTCACTCATCATCGTCAGGGCCACGATGGGCACCAGGACGTTGACGAGGATGTTGGTCAGCGGGTTCTCCTGCGGAGGCTTGGCGTCTACGTCGGACATGAGGACGGGGAAGAGTCGGGAAGGCGAAGGTCAAAGGCTTCGACTCGCGGCCTTTGACCCTTGGTCTGCCGGTCCCTGGTCAGGACTGGTAGATGCTGTTCCCGGTAGAAAGCAGATCGTCGCAGGCGCGCTTCAGGCGGTCGCAAAGGCTCTGCTCGGCCTTCTTGAGATAGGAACGGGGGTCGTAGACCTTCTTATTCCCGACCTCGTCTTCGATCTTGAGGACACCCTCGATGTTCTCGCAGATGTGGGTCACCACCGGACGGGTGAAGGCATACTGGGTGTCGGTATCGATGTTCATCTTGATCACCCCGTAATCGAGTGTCTCCCGGAGTTCCTCCAGGGATGATCCACTCCCGCCGTGGAAGACAAGATCCATTTCGGCATCCTCGCCATGCTTGTCCATCACGGTCTTCTGTCCATCCCGGAGAATGGTGGGCTTGAGCTTGACCGCGCCGGGCTTGTAGGCACCGTGCACATTCCCAAAGGTGGCAGCGAACATGAAGCGCCCGAGCGGATTCAACGTCTCGTAGACAGTCATCATGTCCTCCGGGGTGGTGTAGAGTTTTTCCGCGGGCAGGCCCGAGGTATCGTGCCCGTCCTCTTCGCCGCCCACCACGCCAGCCTCGACCTCAAGGATGATGTCGAGTTCCACGCACTCCTTCATGATCTCCACTGAGAGGGTCATGTTCTCGTCGAGGGGGAGTTCGGAGGCGTCGAGCATGTGTGACTGGAAGAGCGGGCCTTGTCCGTTTTCCTTGCGGCGCCGGGATTCCTCCAGGAGGGGCCGCAGGAAGCTGTCCACCTTGCCGGGGTGGCAGTGATCGGTATGGAGGGCGATCAATACGTCGTATTTCTCGGCCAGAAGGTGGACGGCCTCGGCCAGCACGATGGACCCGAAGGCCGCGTCATTGACCGCGAGACCGGAGGCAAACTGCCCGCCCCCGGAGGAGAGCTGGATGATCCCGTCCGAATTGGACTCGGAGAAGGCTTTGAGGGCCCCGTTGGCAGTCGTCAGGGAAGTGATGTTGATTGCGGGATAGGCGTATCCACCCTTCTGGGCGGCATCCAGCATCTGGCGGTATTGCTCGGGAGTCGCAATAGGCATGACACATGCCCTTAACGGCCCCGGTTGCTTCATGCAAGGCCGGAGAGCTTCGATTCACCCTGATATTTTAGGCTTGAGCGTAGGAAGCCCCCGGCATATCCCCTCCGCCCCGCACTTTAAGGGTAGGTACCGAAGTGGTCAAACGGGGCAGACTGTAAATCTGCTGGCTTACGCCTTCGAAGGTTCGAATCCTTCCCTGCCCACCACTCTTATTATAAGAGAGTTGGGCGAATTCCGCGCCGTGGTTTTGTTAGGTTCCACAAAACTCCGGGGTTAGCATGCTGTCAATAGTCGACGCAGCATTTCAGGAGCAGGGATTTAAGTCTTTTTTCAAACC
>JAKVCR010000080.1 GCA_022448985.1 Roseibacillus sp. | reverse complement strand
TTTCGGGCGCACCTCGACCCGCACAAGGGGAACTTCCTCAGTCACGACCTGCTCTTCGGCCCGCTGCCCGGGGGCATCCAGCTGGAGCCGACTTCCTCACCGGCCCGCCTCTGGCGGGTGACCCCGCAGGAGCATATCACCCGCCTTAATGACCTGATCAACACCGAGCCGGAGTATGATCCAGCCAAGCCTGGTCGGCGAACCCACGGGGATGTGGTTCCCACCAACCACGGGGGAGAGCTCAAGCTTTACTTTGGAACAGATCGTATCACCAAGTGGATGGGAGGTACGGTGGCTTATGCCACCGCGGTGAAGAGTGTGCCCGCGGTGCTTTCCTCGGCCCGCAAGCACGGCTTCGAGAACTATCCCGGGTTCGCCACGGTCAATAGCGCGGAGGCGACCCAGATCCTCGCCAAGGCTGAGGACATCCTGCGCTACATGGCCTACGGTCCGCTCAGTATTGCCCAGCCGGAGCAGATCACCGACAACCCGAACTCCTATAAGATGGAAGGAGATATCCGGGGTCAGCCGACCTCGATCGTCTACAACACGAAGGTGGTCCGCCCCATGACTCCAATTCACGACCTGATGAAGGAGCCCGGGGTGACGGATGAGCGCCTGAAGGAGACCGTGGAGTTTCTCTTTGAGGCGGTGACCTTTCGTCCTCCTACCCCGGAGGAAACCGGGTCTTACCTCCAGATCGTGCGAAACGCGATTGACAAGGTGGGCAAGGAAGAGGGGACCTTCATGGGTCTTTCCTCCCTCTTTCTTGACCGCGATGCCCTTTTCCGCCCTGAACTGGGCCAGTCAGGAACCGCGGATACCCACGGCCGGGTCCTGCTTCAGGACTGGGAACTGGCTCTCGCAGTCAACCACGCCCTTCGTTACATCAGGCCTGATGAAGCACTCCGGGCCTCGGTAACGGAGGGACGCATGCGCAGTCGGGAAGACGTGAAACGGGAGGTCGAGCGCATGCTGGCTGATGAGAGCATTCGCAAGCCCAGGCTCCTGCGCTTCTTCCGGGACTTCTTTGACCACGATCTTGGGGGCTATATCTGCAAGGACTCGAGGTCCCTTGCGGAGACCGGGGCCAGTAACCGGGGGACGGAACACTACCGCGTCATGTTCGATGCCACTGCCAGCACGGACCGGCTGATCGAGCTGATTCTGCAGGAGGACAAGGAGGTTCTCCGCAATTTGCTTACCACCGACAAGGTGGTGGCCACCCGCAAGGACGAAATCTACTTTGGAAAGAGAAGGAGCCAGGCCGAGAGAAGGGTGGCTGCCGAGAGAGAGAAGAAGGCTTTTGAGGAAAGCCGGAAGAAAGCCGAGGCCGTGGTGAAGGGCCTTGAAAAGGAGATTGCCAACCTCGAGGAGAAGTCAAAAGCGGATCCGAAGGACAAGGTCCTGAAACAAAGTCTCGGTCAAAAACGAAAGAAACTGGTGGCCGCGAAGAAGCAGGCGGATCCCAAGAGGAAGCCCCCGAAAAGTTCCAGCGGCGGGGTTCAAACTGCGAAACTTGCGGGACCGCAGATCTTTGCCCGGGTGAGCAGGCGTAGTTTCGGAGGCGGTTCGATGAAGCCGGAACGTATCCTGGCCACGGTCCCGCGGAACCAGCGCCGGGGACTCCTGACTCATCCCAGCTGGCTGGTCTCGCATTCAGACGCGATGGACAATCACGCCATCCTGCGGGGGCGTTGGATCCGTGAGCGCCTGCTGGGTGGGGGCATTCCCGACGTGCCGATTACGGTGGACGCCCAGTTGCCGGAGGAACCCCGCAGCACCCTCCGGGAGCGGATGCGGGTCACGAGGGAGGACTACTGCTGGACCTGTCACCGGAAGATGGATCCGCTGGGACTGCCCTTCGAGATGTATAACCACGCCGGACTGTATCGTGAGTGGGAGCTTGATAAACCGGTCGACACCTCGGGCGAAATCATCGATTCCGGAGATCCATCCCTTGATGGAAAGGTGGTCAATGCCCTTGAGCTGATCGATCGGCTCGCAGAGAGTGAGCGGGTGGAGCAGGTCTTTGTCCGCCACGCCTTCCGTTTCTGGATGGGACGCAACGAGACCCTGCATGACGCGCCGGTATTGCAGGCAGCTCACAAGGCCTACCGTGAGAGTGAGGGAAGCATGAAGGCTCTCCTGGTCTCTCTGCTTACTTCCGATGCCTTCCTCTACCGCAAGGTGGAACAGGGGGGGGTAGACCGGGAGCGATGTCCTCAATTGGGAGCGAGGAGTCAAATTGACCCCGGTAGCGATGGCTGTGAGCATGTGGCCCCGCAAATGAACCCTTCATTGCCTAAACCAACGCTGGTCAATGAGTTGAGCGGCGACCGGACGGACGTGGGCGATGTTTTTACGCTCGGCCGTAGCTCTGAATGCGATCTCGTGATTGAGAGCGGGCGCGTCTCCCGGAAGCACGCCATGATCCGCCGGGAAGGCAACGGGTTTGTTTTCTATGAC
>JAKVCR010000008.1 GCA_022448985.1 Roseibacillus sp. | reverse complement strand
CGCTTATGGCGGATTAATCCCAATATTTACGATCGCACGAAGGAGCGTATCCTTAAACATGACTGGGAGGCTCTGGGCCGGGTGCGCCAGCCGTTTGCCCTGGAAAAAGCACCCGGGTTCCATGATTACGCGGTCAACCTGTATGCAGACTCCGCAACACTTGAGACGCTCCTGCGTAACGCCCGGACGATCGTCGAGCACCAGTTGAGCCGCGATGTCCCCGGGGTGTTCCGCGCGGTCCTGGAAGCAGAAGCGCCGGACAGGGAACGGATCGATGCGGCGGTGCGGCATCAGTTCAAAGCCCTGATTTATCGTCTGCCGGATGAGATCGAGTTGAAGCGCTACCGGGACTACATGCAGCGCGCAATTAGTGAGGCGAAGGATGTAAAAGAGGGCATGGCCGTCTGTCTGAAAGCGATTGCGCTGATGCCGGAGGCTGTCTACCGGATGGAACTGGGACTGGGCAGGAAGGACGAGCACGGGCGGCGTCGCCTGTCCGGGAGCGAAATGGCATTTGCGATCAGTTTTGCACTTACCGACGATCCGCCAACCGCAGAGCTCTGGTCGGCGAGCAGGGAGGGCAGACTTCGATCGAGGGAAGGAGTCCGGTCACAGGTTGGGCGCCTTCTTGATGACGAGGCAATCGCCAAGCCCAGGATCCTGCGATTTTTCCGGGAGTTCTTCGAGTATCATCGCGCACCGGATGTGTTTAAGGATGCGAAGCGCTATCAGAA
Organism: Roseibacillus sp.; assembly: GCA_022448985.1. Taxonomy (GTDB): domain Bacteria; phylum Verrucomicrobiota; class Verrucomicrobiia; order Verrucomicrobiales; family Akkermansiaceae; genus Roseibacillus_B. The sequence continues at coordinate 15,461 of JAKVCR010000008.1, read as the reverse complement.
CTATGACTGGGGGAAGGTCCCTTATCAACTTGTGCACGAGGCTGATTTGCTGGTGCTGCATATTCTTCACCGGGACAGGAACGTGCTAAGTGAGTTGCTGACCACGAAGAAGTTCTTTGTCGGACACCATGGCCCGGAGGTTGATCCAGGGGAACTGGATCAACGCCTTGCGGCACTGCGCCTGCTTTACGATTACTGGAAGGACAAGCCCTGGAAGGACCTGAAATACGAACTTGCTCCAGCAGTCCGGGCGGACATCGAGGCCCTGCATCCCTACTTCCGGACCCAGCCGGCAAAACACAGGATGAGCGGGGGGTTGATCAGGGATTATATGGAGTATCTGCCGGTTTGTTACCGGAACGGGATCCGCCCGATGCTGGCCCAGTTCACCCTGATGGAAGGGGAGCGCGAACGGAATCTGACCTCCGCCCATGACCAGCGGTTCTTCCTGAATGCATATAACCTGGAAATCGATCAGTTCGATTGCCCGACAGAGCAGCCGTTCGAACTCAATCCGCAGGAGCGAGTGGGACTCCTGACTCATCCAGCGTGGCTGATTGCACACTCAAAGAACACCGAGACGAATCCGATGACCCGCGGGAAATGGATCCGTGAGCGCCTGCTGGCGGGTCACGTGCCGGATGTCCCGATTACCGTGAATGCAGTTGTCCCGGAAGATCCGCACAAGACTCTCAGGGAACGTTTCGAGCCGACCCGGCAGAGTGAGTGCTGGCGTTGTCACAAGAAGATGAATCCCCTGGGGATGACTTTCGAATCCTACGATGATTTTGGCCGGTTCCGGACCATGGACGAAGTGAGTGGTAAGCCAATAGACGCGAGCGGAAGGCTCGAATCGACCGGCGAGGTGGATCTGGATGGTGAAGTGGGAGGCGCGATCGAGCTGGTCGAGCGACTGGGGAAGTCCGAGCGGGTGCGCCAGTCGTTTGTGCGGCATGCGTTTCGATATTGGATGGGGCGTAACGAGATGCTCAGTGATTCTTCGACCTTGATGGCGGCGGATGAGGCCTATCTCAGGAGCGGGGGCAGCTTCCGTGCCCTGTTGATCTCGCTCCTGAGTTCCGATTCCTTTGTCTTCAGGAAGGAGGTGGAGCAATGAGTTCGCCGCTTGTATCAAGACGCAGTTTCATCAACGGGCTGTCCCTTGGCAGTGGAGGGATGTTGCTGGCGCCGCTGGTGCGCCAGCTTTCAGCAGAGGCTTCCGGAGGAGCAGAGGGGTTTCCACAGCGGTTCGTTTTTCTCGTGAAATCGAGTGGTCTTACGCCGTCTGCGATTACCCCAGGTCCGCTCCTTGGTAAAAAAGCGGAGAGAGGATCCTGTTTCCGGACTGCATTGAAGAACCACGCGCTGCCGGAATCACTTCAAGCGCTCGAGCCATTTAAGGACCAGGTCGGAATCGTTCAGGGGTTTTCCGGCAAGATGTGCCTTGCGGGGCATACCTCCTATTTTGGAGCGATGGGCGTCCACTCTTCTCCGAGCGAGACATCGAGCGGCAATCCCCTGCGGGCCACGATCGATACCCGCCTCTCGTCCAGATACCCAAGCCCGTTCGGGCACATCGGTCTGGCCCTGCGCGGACGGGCGGTCGGTGGTGCGGGCGACCCCATCCCGGAAGGGACGATTTACCCGGGGATTTCGGCGCTGGCAGCAGGAAGGGAACTCCCATTCCAGGCAAGCCCGGACCGAGCCTACGACCAGTTGTTTGGTTCTGCGATGGGGTCGGCGCAGGGGCGTAAGCGCTACGCCCTGGAATCCGGCATGCTTGATTTTCTCTCTGAAGATATCAGGCGCCTGCGGAGAGAAGTCCCCGCCACGGAACAGGACAAACTCAATCATTACCTGACCGGATTCGAGGAACTGCAGAAGAGGCGGTCCAAGCTCACGGCAATGGGCGATGCCATCAGGAAATCAGCGCCGGAACTGACGGACAAGTTCGCATCAGACCTCGGCATTGACCGGCTTGAGGCGCATTTTACCCTCGCGGCTTCGTGCCTGATTGCTGGTCTGAGTAACGGCGTGACTATTCGTCTGGATAACCTTGAGCATGTCTACTCTGGCCTGGGCTTGACTGAACAAAACGTCCACGCGATTGGTCATGGCACTGGCTCGAATGGAAAGACCTCCAAGGAGTGTCGCGATCTCATTCGCGCCTACCACATCAAGTTGATGGCAGGGCTGGCTGGAAGATTGCGCAGTATCCCGGAGGGTGACGGAACCATGCTCGACAACACGATGATCGTCTACCTGAGCGATGCCGGCGAGGCGCACCACGGGGCCCTGCATGAGTGGCCGTTCCTGGTCGTAGGTGGTTGTGGTGGCAAACTGGCAATTCCGGGCCACTACATCAGGATGCCGGATTACGGACAGGCCGGGCACCGGACAATCGGAAATCTCTACACTTCCATCCTGAATGCATACGGGGATTCCGTTGCGCATTTCGGTGACCCGGATTTCGAATTGGAGCGCGGGGGAATTCCGCAGCGCGGACCGGTGGACTTTCTCATTACCTGACCAAATCCACGCGAATCTGGGCGGGGTGGGGTTAGTCCTGGACCAGGGCAATCCGAACGAACTTCTTCCCGGCATCCAGCGGCAGAGTGGCAGTCACCCTTTCCGGCTGGGCCGTCCAATCCTGAAGGTTCTCGCTCACCTGCACCTCGAAATCGAGGGTGACGAGGTTGGTCTTCTGGTCTGCCCTGAAAACGAGCGATCCGGTGCGAGCGTCTTGAATCTCCTCTAGGGTTGGCCTCTGAGAAAGCTCAGCAATCTGCTCGTCCTTCTCATCAATAGAAGCCTGAAGCTCTCCCAGCTGGGTGTTGAGTTGCTGCAGCTGGACGCTCACTGCCGCCATCATGGTCTTGAGTTCGCTGATTTCATTTGTGTTGGACTGAATGGCAGCGGCTTGCTCGGGGCTAATGCCCTCGGCTGGAACTTGACTGTTTTGAAGAGCCCGAATTTGAGCCAAGTTGGATAGATCGAGGGTCTCTCTTATTACATTTTCTAAAATTGCTCCTGTAAGATCGGCCCTTCTCAGGTCGGCCCATACGAGATTGGTACCGCTGAGGTTTGTCCCGCTGAGATTGGCCCCGCTGAGGTCGGCCTCTCCGCTGAGGTCGGCCCCGCTGAGGTCGGCGCTGCTGAGGTCGGCGCTGCTGAGGTCGGCGCTGCTGAGGTCGGCGCTGCTGAGGTCGGCCCCGCTGAGGTCGGCACTGCGGAGATCAGTAAACGGTTGTATCTGGTAGATTTCGCCGTTAACAAATATATTCCCAGTTCTTAGGCCGCTAATAGGATTAGTATTCTCTACAATCCACTCAGTTTGTGCGGTGGCTGCTACCAAGCTAAGGACAAGGGCGGCAAGGGAGGTAAGAAGCTTTTTCATGCTTTTGTTCTACCACCCCCAGAGGCAGTCGGCAAATGGGGAGAGGGCTAGTCTTTCTTCGTGAGGGGCTGGAGGCGTTGAGAGTTTGCACGGAGTTTAGAAACGAGGGCTGGCCTCGCCTCTTTCTCTCCGATCACCTTCACCCTCAAAAAATCGGGTTGCTCGAGTCATGGGAAGAGAGGATCGCAGTCGAAGATGGTCTCGGCCCGTTGCAGCAATTGGTCGATGCGCCCGGATTGCCGGGGGTTGGGAGCGAGCGAGTAGCGACGGAGGTGCCAACCTGCCATCGCGAGGGGAGTCCAGCGAAGGAAGAGCGGCAGGCTCTCGCGTTCGTCCGGACCGAGAGGTCTCCCCGCTTCGTATCCCGCCAGGAAGCTGCGGGCGAGGTCCGGGCGCCATTCTTCGGCAATGTAGCAGAATCCGTGCATCGTCATGGCGAGATCGAACAGGTAGTGGTCGACACAGGCTTCCTCCCAGTCGAGCACCGCTACCAGGTTGCCCTCCCGGAAGATAGTGTTGTCGGGAAAGAGGTCGCCGTGCACCAGGCCAGTGGGAAGATTCGAATCGTGCACCTCGGGTGCGAGCAGATCCATCGCCTGCCGGAAGCGCCGGGCCGGACTCGTGTCCGTCCCACGCAGGGAGTCCGCAATCGCGAGGGTAGTCCGCACCGAGAGAAGGTTTTCGCGATTTCCATCCTTCCACGGTCCCTCCTGAAGTTGGTGGAGCCGGGCCGCCAGTTCTCCCATTTCGCGTGCAGTTACGGGGAGTGGCTCCGGTTCCTCTCCGTCCACGAAGGGAAATACGACCCATGGAGCAGGGTGTTCCCGATCCGGTGAGCACCTCGCCCTCCCGCCGGGATCGCGGAGGGGAGGGACGACCGGAAGGCCCTGGGCATCCAGCCAGTCGATCAAGCGAAGTTCGTGGGTGATCTTCTCGGTCGGTTGCTCGGTGTAGCGCCGGAGGACGTAAGCTCCCCGATCCGTGTCGAGCCGGGCATTGAAGTTCGAGTATCCTTGATGCGGCAGAGCCTCGAGTTTCCGGATCTCGCCAAGCTCGAACTGCCGGCAAAGCTGTTCCCCGGCAGACCAGAGTTCGGACCGCGAAGGGGTGACGATCATGCCGGGGCAGTGTCGGCTCCCGCCAGCGATGCGTCACGCCCGCAGTTTCTCAACTGCAGCCTGTTTTCCGCCCGCATCGATTTCCTTCATGCTTTCAGGGGAGGGAGACGAATTTGATTTAAAAATCGGCGTTCTTCTCCGATATTCCCTGATCGTCTCATGAGGAATTCTGCCATCACGCTTTCCGCTGTGTTTGTTGCTGTGGGCTCGTCGGTCGCTCTGTCGGCCGAAGGACGCATCCGCTACGACCGGGATATTCGTCCCATTCTTTCCGAGAACTGCTTTGCCTGTCACGGGCCGGACGAACACGAACGGAAGGCCAAGCTCCGGTTGGATGTGAAAGAGGGCGGGATGTACGCCGACCGCAAGGGGATCATTGCAGTCGTTCCGGGGAAGCCGGACGACAGCGAGCTGCTCTTCCGTCTCCTCACTGAGGATAAGGAGGACATCATGCCTCCGACCAAGACGGAGAAGAAACTGAAGCCGGAGGAGATTGCGCTCATCAAGAAGTGGATTGAGCAGGGGGCGGAATGGGAGGGCCACTGGTCCTACGATCTTCCTCGCAAGACCTCGTTGCCCAAGGGAGCGCATCCGGTTGATCACTTGATCGGGACCCGGCTCGATGCCGAGGGTCTGAAGGCTTCGCCCCCGGCCGAGTTACACACACTCTTGCGCCGACTGAGCTTTGACCTCACCGGCCTCCCTCCCACACCGGATCAGGTCGCGGCCTTCAAGAAGCATGCTGCCACGGATCTCCCGGGAGCGCTTGGAGCAGCGGCCGACCGCTTGCTTGAGAGCCCGCGCTATGGAGAACGCATGGCGGTCTTCTGGCTCGATTTGGTGCGCTATGCGGATTCGATCGGATACCACAGCGACAACCCGATGGATGTCTATCCCTATCGCGAATGGGTGATCGAGGCCTTCAATGCCAATCAACGGTTCGATGCGTTCACGCGCTGGCAAATAGCGGGGGACCTCCTTCCGAACGCCACCTCGGAGCAGAAAGTGGCCTCGGGATATAATCGCCTGCTGCAGACGACCGCGGAAGGCGGAGCCCAGGCCAAGGAGTATGTTGCGATTTATGCCGCCGATCGCGTGCGGAGTATTTCCGGGGCGTGGCTGGGGAGTACGCTCGGCTGCGCGCAATGCCACGATCACAAGTACGATCCCTACACTGCCAAGGACTTTTATTCGATGGCGGCCTTCTTCGCCGACGTGAAAGAGAAGGGGGTGGGCGGTCGCGAGGGTTACATGCCGGTGGCTTCCGGCAACTACAAGAAACGCGGCGCTGAGCTCGATGCCAGGATTGCCCAGCTCTCCAAAGAGGCGCGAACGGGCACGCCCGGTTTTGCACAAGCACAGGCCGAGTGGGAGAAGAGCATTGCTTCATCGGTCGAGCCCAGCCTCGGAGACTGGCATCTCATCGGACCGTTCACCGGCGGCGATGCCAACAAGGTGTTTAACACGGCCTTTGGGCCGGAGACGAAGATCGACGCAAAGGCTGCGATCAACGGTAAGAAGTGGCAAAAGCGGACCAATTTTCCCGACGGGAAAGTTCATGCCCTTCCGGGAGACGGGAACGCGGCCTGGTATCTCTATCGCACCATCACCGCGCCGCTGGCGACCCAGCTGGCCCTTTCGTTGGGATCCGATGACGGGATTCGCGTTTGGGTGAACAGCAAGGAGCGACTGAGCAAGAACGTCGGGCGCGGAGCGGCGGCTGGCCAGGAGAAGATCACGGTCTCACTCAAGAAAGGGAGCAACCAGTATCTCATGAAGATCGTGAATCACGGTGGGGGAGCGGGTTTCTACTTCAAGGCGGGTGGCAGTCACGTGCCCGCCAACATCGTATCCATCGTGAAGAAACCAGCGGATCAACGCTCCGCGGAAGAAAAGACCGTGGTGGCCGACTACTACCTCTCGGTGGCGCCGGAACTGGCGGAGGCTCGCGCCAAGGTGGAGGCGGCCAAGCGGGAAAAGGCGGAGTTTTCCAAGAAGCTGCCCCGCACCCTGGTGACCATTGCGACGACCCCACGCACGATGCGAATCCTGCCGCGCGGCAACTGGCTCGATGACTCCGGTCCTGAGGTTACTCCAGCGATCCCGGGTTTCCTGGGCAAACTCGATACGGGTGAGCGCCGGGCCAGTCGACTCGACCTGGCCAACTGGGTGATCGATCGCGAGAATCCGCTCACTGCCCGGGCTTTTGTGAACCGGATCTGGAAACTCTACTTTGGCGCGGGACTCTCGCGCAACGTTGATGATCTGGGAGCGCAAGGCCAGTGGCCCAGCCATCCCGAATTGCTCGATTGGCTGGCAGTCGATTTCATGGAGAGCGGTTGGGACGTGAAGCGCCTGGTGAAGCTCCTCGTAACGTCGAAGACCTACGCGCAGAGTTCCAAGTCTACTGCGGCGAGCCGTGAGCGAGATGCTCTGAATATCCTTCTTGCGCGGCAGTCGCGATTCCGGATGGATGCCGAGATGGTGCGCGATAATGCGCTCTCCCTTGGGAGAATCCTGGTCGAGCAAATCGGCGGACGCAGTGTGAAACCATATCAACCCGCGGGCTATTGGCGTCATCTCAACTTCCCCGGTCGCAGGTGGGTACCGGACTCCGGGGAGAGTCAGTATCGCCGCGCTGTTTACACTCACTGGCAACGCAGCTTCCTGCACCCCAGCCTGCTGGCCTTCGATGCGCCGTCGCGGGAGGAGTGCACGGCGGAGCGGCCGCGTTCGAACACGCCCCTGCAGGCCCTCGTGCTCCTCAACGACCCGACCTACGTGGAAGCGGCGCGCGCTCTCGGGGAGCGCATCATGAAAGAGGGTGGTGACGATGCGGTGGCCCGCATTCGTTGGGCCTTCCTCGAAGCGCTCTCGCGTCCGCCCAGCGATCGCGAACTCAAGATCGTGTCCGATTTGCAGGTGGCTCAACTCAAGCGCTATCTGGTGGATGGCGCCGCCGGCAAACAACTCCTCTCCGTTGGCCTTCGTCCTGCCCCGACCGATCTTCCGGTCGCCGAACTGGCATCTTGGACCACGGTCGCCCGAACCATTCTCAATCTTCACGAGGCCATCACGCGGCAGTAGGCCGCCGAAGACCGAACTCTGAACAGCCAACTCCGAACCCTATGGACATTCCCAACTATCTGAACCGTCGCTCCTTCCTCAACAAGTCGACGACAGGGATCGGTGCTCTTGCGCTCGCGTCGATCCTGCAGCAATCCCGTGCCGCCGAAGCAGGGAAATGGACCGGCGTGATCAAGAAGCCGCACCTTCTTCCCCGGGCCAAGCGGGTCATTCACCTGTGCATGGCGGGCGGGCCCTCCCACCTTGAGACCCTCGATTACAAGCCCAAGCTTGCGGAGATGAACGGCAAGCCCATGCCCAAGTCGATTACCGAGGGTCAGCCCATCGCACAGTTGCAGGGTAGCCGGAATAACCTGAAGTGCCTGGGGCCACAGCACGAGTTCAAGAACTTTGGAAAGAGTGGACAGCATATCAGTTCCATCTTCCCACGCATTGGCGAGGTGGCGGACGAGATCGCGATCGTGCGTTCGCTGATGACGGAGCAAATCAATCACGACCCGGCCCACACATTCATGAATACGGGCACGCAGATTTCCGGTCGCCCGTGCATGGGATCCTGGCTTCTCTACGGGNTGGGAGCAGAGACCGATGACCTGCCCGGCTACGTGGTTCTCACCTCGGTGGGAGGTGGCCAAAACCAACCCATCGCGGCCCGACAGTGGCACAGCGGGTTCCTTCCGAGCCGGTTCCAGGGCGTTCCCTTCCATGCCAAAGGTGATCCGGTGCTCTACGTGGGCAATCCGCAGGGGGTCTCCCGCGACGACCAGCGCTCGGTGGTTGATACCGTGAACGCCTTGAACCAGATTCACGACGGCGAAGTTGACGATCCAGAGATCGCGGCCCGCATTGCGCAGTACGAGATGGCGTTCAAGATGCAGGCCTCGGTGCCGGGCCTGATGGATGTCTCGAATGAACCCAAGCATGTCCTCGACATGTACGGTGCCAAGCCGGGGGATGGCTCCTTTGCATCGAATTGTCTGCTTGCGCGTCGTCTGGCCGAACGCGGAGTGCGCTTTATCCAACTCTATCATCGCGGTTGGGATCACCACGGCGGGGTGAAGGGGGGCACGCAGAACACTGCACGCCTGGTGGATCAGGGCAGCGCAGCCTTGATCAGAGATCTCAAGGAGCGTGGGATGCTTGACGATACCCTTGTGATCTGGGGTGGCGAGTTCGGCCGCACTCCCATGGCGCAGGGCAGCGGACGCGACCACCACATCAAGGGATTCTCGATGTGGTTTGCGGGCGGCGGGATCAAGGGCGGTGTGAGCCACGGCGCGACCGACGACCTGGGCTACAACGCGGAAAAGGATGTGGTCACGGTTCACGACTTCCACGCGACCCTCCTACACCTCTTCGGCATCGACTACCGCAAGTTCAGCTACAAGTTCCAGGGGCTCGACTTCCGCCTCACCGGGGTGGAGCCAGCCAAGGTGGTGAAGGCGATCCTGGCGTAGGGCGCAGGCGGAGAGAGGGACCAGCGGGAGCGAATCCAATTACGGGGGCTATTGCCCAGGATGCCCCATGGCAGGTATCGGGGTTGTTATCCTCCCGGGAGCTGGTCGGAACTGGTTTCCACGCCCTCGCGATTCCACCATTTCTCAGTGACGAGAACTCCATCTTCCCAGACTCCCTCGAACTTCTTCTGCCGCTCCGGGGAGGGTTTGTCGTAGAAATACCGGGAAGTCCCATTGATCAGGCGGTGATCGGTGGAGCTAGATCGGAGCTGCCCGGATTCGTAGAGGGTGATCTCGTAGTGGCCCGCGCTCCCATAGGAGGTCTCGGAGAATTGCCGATCGTCCGGATAGAATCCCTCTCCAAACCCCTCCCGTTTGCCATTCCGATAGGGAATGAAGAGACGAATGGGGATTTCTCCCGCGTAGCGCTCGATCGTGACGTATTGTCTTTCCCATCCAGTGAAGGGTTCACTGTCGCCGTCCAGGTAGGCCAGACCGTCGCGCCGATCCAAGCGTGAGGAATCTACGGATTCCAGATCCCGGAGGGAGCGCCAGTCCAACCGTTCATCGGGAGGATCGTCCTGAGTGATGGATCGCAGGATGTAGACGAAGGCCAAGACTGCTCCCCAGAAGAGGCAGTTGAGTCCGGGACGCTCCCTGAGGAAACTCCGCACTGTCTGGAAAATTCCCGCCATTGAAGGCCCGGCTTCTATCACCGCGCGTGGACAGGACGCAAGCGGAGAGAGGGCTTGCGGCGCCTTGCTGAGCGCTACTTCTTTCGTTTGGAAGTCCGGGTAACCTTGGGGATCGCCTTTCCAGCCTGGTCGATTCCCGTCATGACGCTGCTCGTTGTGTCTGCGTCAATGCAGGTTTGCTTCAAGGTCACGTAATGGATCTTGCCGTCGGGATGCCAGATGGTCCCGGTGAAGGTAAATACCATGCCTGGCTCAAACTTGGGGCCCGGAGGGCGGGAAATAGCCATGAGGTAGCGGCTCCCCCCGTCCAGTTGTCCAACCCCCGTCCACTGCCTCGTTTTGGGATCAAAACCCCACACCGAGGTTTCCTTCTCATCGACGTAGATATTGCAGCCTCCGCCACTCCCATGGCATTTGGCGGTGAAGGTCCTTTTCTTTCCCTCGGTCTCCTCCTCAATTTCCCACGTCGCATGGTAATAGGAGTAGAACTTGTAGTAGGTCTCGGCATCATCAGCCTGGGCAGGGCTGAATGCTCCCCCCAGGGCGAGTAAAGACACGGAAGTGAAAAGGGCGATGTTCTTCATGTTCGATTTCTTCATTCTGTATCCTTGATAAACACTTAGTTTAGGAGGGGCAAGCGGGGAGACGGGCTTGTGGCTGCCGACGGTGGCGTGGTAAGCATGAGGCACCATGAGTGGCGAGCGTGACTTGGAGACGTTGTTGCAGACCCTGGCGCCGGCGCTCCGTTCCGAACGGTACGTGATTGGATCGGTCGATTCATGGCCTGATCCTCTCCCGGAGGGTCTGCTCGCCACGATTCAGGAGCCGGAGGGCTTCACGGTGATCGCCCCGGTCGCGGAGGCAAAGGGCCTCGGACTTGATCCGTCTGCCGTGTTTCGCTGCATCCGCCTCGATGTGCACTCCAGCCTCGAGGCGGTCGGGTTGACGGCCGCCCTCTCCACTCGGCTTGCGCGTTACGGCATCAGCGCAAACCTTCTGGCAGGAGCGCACCACGACCACATCCTGGTCCCCGAGCGCGACGCAGAGCGGGCACTGGAGGTTCTAGAGGAGCTGTCGTCAGAAGCAGGAAGACCTGGGGGCAGGGGGATAGATCAGGATGAAAATGAGAGCGGCGAGCATTAATACAGGTGAACCGTACCCCAGAACGGGTGATATGATAACTGTTGGAAAACGATGATTGGTCTTCAGCGGGAGAACTGTTGTAGCTAGGAAATGAAAGAGGAGGAGGAAGATTCCGTTGATAAGCGTGATCCCGCTTATTACGAGGAGAGGATCCCGAACCTCAGCAAACCATGGTGTGCTCGCTGCAGGCTGCATACGGAATACGATTACCATCGCGGCATCGGTCCCGGTGGCTCTGGATCCGGAGCGGAGACCTTCATCTGCAAAAAGTGTGGCGGACAGTCCTTCAAGATAGGAAACCCCGTGACTTTCGATATCCTTTCCTGCCTGCTTATCGTATTCTTGTCATGCATGTCCCTGGGAGCCTTGTCCTACGCGAAGGAGAGTCCCGAGTATGTGATATTGCCGGCAGCGACTGTGTATGCGGGTTATTACCTTTACAGGAGCGGCCAAGCCAACAGGAGGCGTTGGAAAGAGTTTCGGTCCTGGGCCATGAGTAAGCGCTTTTAGCGATGCCCCTGACCCGGTCCATCGGGATCTGGGCGGGGTGAGGGGGCTCTGGTTCTAGGGCCCGGTGAAGCTTGTTCCGGCTCATCAGGAGGCGTGTGATTGACTGGCCGGAATGGTTCCCATAGGAAACACGGGTCGCGCCATGCCTGAAACGAATTTCACTGCCCTCGACTGGGTCATTGTCGGCGCCTACCTGCTGGGCACGGTGGTCGTCGGGTTGTGGGTCAACCGCTACATCAAGGGCATGGGGGATTTCCTGGTGGCCGGGCGCTCGTTGCGCACCCGGCTTGGGATTGCAACCATGATCGGTTCCGAGCTTGGCCTGGTGACGGCGATGTTTGCTGCCCAGAAGGGGTTTGCCACCGGGTTTGCCGCATTTCATATCGGCTTAATGGCGGGCATCGCGACGCTGGTGGTGGGCATTACCGGCTTCATCGTCGTGCCGTTGCGGCGCATGGGGGTAATGACGATTCCCGAGTTTTACCAGAAGCGTTTTGGCAGTCGACGGTTGCGCATCTTCGGCGGGTTTGTTCTGGCGGCGGCGGGGATCCTCAACATGGGCCTGTTCCTGCGTGCGGGCGGGGAGTTCGTTGCCGGTATTACCGGCATAGAGTGGGAGGCGGTGAAGTGGGTGATGAGCGCGATGATCCTGCTGGTGCTCGTCTACACCGCGCTGGGTGGAATGGTCTCGGTGGTGATTACCGATTACGTACAGTTTGTGGTGCTCTCTCTCGGCTTGCTGCTGGCCTGTGTCCTGGCGGTGGTCAAGGTCGGTTGGTCGAACCTTGTCACCGGGGTTGAGAAGATCCACGGCGATGGCGGCTTTGATCCTTTTGCTGCAGATGGTGTTGGCGGCTCCTACGTGGGATGGATGTTTTTTCTGGGAATTATTTCCTGTGCGGTGTGGCAGACGGCGGTGATGCGTGCCTGCGCGGCGGAAAGCGTCGCGGTGGTCAGGCGCATGTATATCTGGTCGTCACTAGGCTTCATGATCCGTTTCATGATTCCGCAGTTCATTGGAATTTGCGCGCTGGTTTATTTTTTCCAGGGTGGCAATGAGACGTTTTTTGATGCAACAGGCACAGTGTCAGGGGACTCGTCGGTGACGATGCGCGCGATGCCGGTGTTCCTTGGCCAATTGCTGCCGATGGGGCTTATCGGCCTGGTGGCTGCGGGCATGGTCGCGGCCTTCATGTCGCCCCATGACACCTATCTATTGTGCTGGGCCTCGGTGCTGACCGAGGACGTTGTCAACCCGTCCCGTGGCGGCAGGATGTCGCAGCAGGCAAGGCTGCTGCTGACCCGTGTGCTTCTCTTCGTGATTGCCGGCTTCCTGGTGATCTGGGGACTCTGGTATGAACTTGGACAGGACCTGTGGGACTATATGGCTGTCTCCGGGTCGATTTATTTTACCGGCGCCTTCGCGATCCTCCTGCTCGGGCTTTACTGGAAGGGTGCCACTGCTGCCGGGGCTTTCACGGCCTTGAGTATTGGCCTGTTGGCGGTGGTCGGGCTCAAACCGGTGCAGGAATTGCTGCATATTGCAGATTTCCTCAAGGACAATGAGATCAAAGGTGAACACATCGGCTTGTCACTGGCCGCATTTTCCCTGGTGGCGATGGTGCTTGTGTCACTGGTTACCTCTAATGGCCCCCAGGATAGTCAAACCCAGCAAAACGGAGAATAGACAATGAACGGATGGATCTTTTTCTGGGGAGGGTTGTTACTGGTTACACTCGTATTCTATACTGTGATGGTTGTGTATGTGTCACTTGGCGGTTTCAAGGACATCAGGCAGATGTTCCGGTCCCTTTCCGGGAATGGTGAAAATAAGCCTGAAAAGGAACGAGATGACGCGAGTCATTAACCTGCCCCTGCCAGTAGTTTTGCACCTCACCTTTCCCGGTTCCTCATCCTCCAGGAACCCCGGCTTGAAAAAGGGGAGTCCTGGCAGTAATCCCTCGTCTTGCCGGAGCGTGACTTTTTATCGAGGAATTCATCAATGACGGATCTTACGAACAAGGTAGCCTTGGTTACCGGTGCCAGTCGAGGCATTGGGCGGGCAACGGCAATTGCACTGGCCGAAGCGGGTGCCGATGTGGGGATTAATTTTCGTTCGCACCCTGCTGAAGCCGAGGAAGTTGCTGATCAAGTTCGAGCCTTGGGAAGACGTGCGCTGCTTTTGCAGGGTGACGTGGCCGATCAGGACGCCGTTGAGGCGATGGTTGAAAAGTTAGTGGCTGAACTGGGTGGGGTGCACATTGCCGTGAGTAACGCCGCCTATTCCAAACGCGAGCCATTTCACAAGGCTGACATGGAAGCCTTCCGGCGCACCGTTGATGTTACGATGTGGGGTGCGTTCTACGTTGTGCGCAGTGTAGCCCGCCACTTGATTCAACAAGGGGAGCCAGGCTCAATTGTCATCATCAGCTCACCTCATGCTTCCATTCCGGTGCCGACATCCATGGCCTACAACATGTCCAAGGCAGCCGTTGATCAACTGTCACGGACCGCTGCTATTGAATTGTCACGATACAGAATACGGGTCAATTCGGTTCATCCGGGTTGGATTGACACCCCGGGAGAACGAACGATGGCGTCTGACGAGGAATTGGCGCTGGCGGCCCAGGCGTTGCCCTGGAACCGGATGGGACAACCCGAAGAAATTGCCCGGGGAGTGGTTTTTATCTGTGATCCGAAAAGCGATTACATGACCGGCAGTTGCCTGTTGATTGATGGTGGATTCACGCTGCCTTGGTGGGAAAGTCGTGGGAAAGATTAGCCCAGTTTCCGGAAAAGTGGGTTGCACCCCCATCCGCAGTCGGCAAGCGGGGAGAGGGGCCTTCGCCTGAAGTAGTGGAGGATCTGAGTGGTGAAGGAGTGATAGTTTGGTTAGCTTCGAGTGGTGATGAGGTCCGTGCTACTTGTGGCAATGTTGTTGGTTCTGCCGGGGCAGGTCTGGGCGGAGGTGAGACTGGGGAGGACGACCTTGTCGTTTGCGACGGTGGAGGAGGGGAAGCGGGTGCTGACGAGTCGGGATGATTATGTGGAGCGAATGAGTGCGTTTGACCGGGCGGCGCGCTTGAAGACGGACAGGGTGGTCTTGGAACGGGAGTACCTGGAATTTGTGGGGAAGGCTGTGGTGGCGTGGGAGGAGGCGGAGAAGGAGAAGGTGTATCTGGCAATGGAGGGAGTGGAAGAGGCGTTGAAGAAGATGGCTTTGCCGTTTCCGAAGAAGATCTGGTTGATCAAGACAACGGGGCAGGAGGAGGGGAACGCGGCCTACACGCGGGCGAACGCGATTGTGTTTCCGGAGAAGTTCCTGAAGGGAGGGGCGCCCTGGGTGCAGCGGGTGCTTTGTCATGAGTTGTTCCACGTGCTGTCGCGGGCGAACCGGGAGTTGCGGGAGAAGTGTTATGCGGCGATTGGTTTTGAGAAGTGCGACGAGCTGGAGTTTCCGGAGGAGTTGGCGGGGCGAAAGCTGACCAATCCGGATGCACCGCGCAATGAGCACTGCTTGAAGGTGAAGATTGACGGGGAGGAGCAGTGGGTAATCCCAATCCTGTTTTCGAATGAAGAAAAGTACGATCCGGCGAAGGGCGGGGAATTCTTTCGTTATCTCCAGTTCAAGTTGCTGGTGGTGGAGCGTGCGGAGGAAGGGATGGGCGTGGAGGTTGTCCGGAAAGGGGGGAAAGCGAAGCTCCTGGACGCAGGGGAGGTGACAGGGTTTCTCGAGCAGGTGGGCGAGAATACGACTTACCTCATCCACCCGGAGGAGATCCTGGCGGACAACTTTGTGCTGTTGGTGACGGGGAAGAGGGGCGTGCCGTCGCCTGAAGTAGTCGAGAAGCTGGGGAAGGTTCTGGCCGGGAGGAAGTAGGCGGATCGGGTCGGGGTGTGAGGGATTGTGGCGCGAGGACAACCGCGTCATTGGGCTAGGGTTTCTCCTCCCCGCGTTCCGGGAGACTAGTGTGTTATTCGTTGACTTCTTTTAACGGCTCACTTGGGCGGAACAGGCGGAACAGGCGGAACAGGCGGAACAGGCGGAACAGGC
>JAKVCR010000079.1 GCA_022448985.1 Roseibacillus sp. | reverse complement strand
TGGCCAGGGCGAGGGCGACTCCGGCGAGGAGAGTGTTCTGTATGGTCCGGTTCATGGTAAGCAGCTAATGCAAGGCTTTTGCGATCCGGGCGTCAAGGACCCCATTCCCGACTCATTTAGGAGACCCGTAACATCTTCGTTACCGCCGGGCGCGGAGAAAAGCCGGGGCCTCGCCGGATCCCAAGGCCCCCCAGTGGGCCGAGTGGTAGGGAAATGCTTACTGGCTGATGACGCGGAGACGGAACTGGCGCCGGGGTCCATTGGCGGGATAGGGACCGGGACCGGCGAGGACCCAGGTCCGGCCGTCCTCGCTGCTCTCCATGACCACCTGCACGTCCCCGGTGGCGCCCGCCGGAATCTTCACCGCCGGGGAACTGCCCTCCCCGGCCGCGTTCCGGGTGACGCGGTAGGTCACGACTGGGTGAGCGAATAAGCCGTGCTCCGAAAATGAGCCCAGCTGGATTTTGCTGGGGCCATAATGCACCTTGTTTGTGTATGTCTGATGGTAGTCGTTCGTCGTAAATTGGATGCTGTCTTCGTAGAGATGGTCAGCGTTCTCTCGTGCGTTAAACCTTCTCCCATCCTCCCCGAGGAGTTCGGCTCCCGGCCTAAGTCTGTAGATAGATAAGTAAGCCCGGTTTGCTGCCCCGGCGACCAGAAGTTCGAATTTGTCCCCTTCCCCAAGGATGATGGGTTGGCTGTAATTCCTTTGTCCGTCGTCCAACTCACTGTCCCCCATGTTCAGGGTCGTGGTCTGGGCGGTCGCGCCGGTGGCCAAGGCGAGGGCGACTCCGGCGAGAAGGGTGTTCTGTATGGTCCGGTTCATGGTAAGCAGCTAATCCAAGGCTTTTGCGATCCGGGCGTCAAGGACACGGATGGTGGTCAGGGATGCCTGCTTGCCCCCAGGTGCTCACCGGATGCCTTCCTGCACCGGTATCAACCCTCCCCGGGTCGCTGGCAGGGGAACGGCGATGGCTTGTTCGGCATTGCGAGATCATCCGTGAAATCGTATAAATTGGTGGAATCGCTGTGGTTTCCCGTCCCGAACATCCCCCCGCCCTGCTGGCACGCTGTTGCCTGCTGGCAGGCCTTGTGATCTCCCTCGCCTCCTGCGGGAGCGAAGACCCCGGGGATGATGCAGGAACTGAAGCAGGGGCTCCGGAAGTGACGCCCGTGAAGGTGAGCTGGCTCGAAGGCGGTGAGTTGCGCGCGCTCTACCGGCATGGACCTGCCCAGACGTCCCCCTCCCCGGAGGCAACCCTCTTCCATCTCCTCTCCCCGGAGAAGAGCGGGGTCAGCTTCGTCAACGAGCTGCAGGACGACCACCCTCTCCGCCGGATCTATGTCCTTGGTTTTGCCTGCGGCGGAATTGCAATCGGGGATGTCGACGGCGATGGCCGGGCCGACATCTACTGCACCGGGGGCCCGGGGGACAACGTCCTCTACCGGCAGACCGGACCCCTGCAGTTTGAGGACATCACGAGCAAGGCGGGGGTGGCCGCGAGCGGGTCCTGGAGTGCGGGATCGGAGTTCGTCGACGTGGACAACGATGGCGACCTCGACATTCACGTCTGCAACTACGATTCGCCCAATCTCCTGTATCTCAACGACGGGACCGGTGTTTTCACGGAAGCGGGAGAACAGGCCGGGATCGCGATCAGGGATGCCAGCCTCTCCGCCCATTTTGCCGACTACGACAATGATGGCGATCTCGACTTCTACCTCCTGACCAACCGCCTCATTCGCGCGGGAGGCCTCCCGACCGGGAAGTTCTCCACCGTCGATGCGGAGGGCAAACCGGTCCTCCTGCCGGAATTCCAGCGCTACTACCACATCGTCAGGAACCGGGCGGGCCAGTACAAGGTGCGCACCGTGGGCCGCCCCGACCGCCTCTTTGAAAACGACGGGTCGGGTCGCTTCCGCGATGTCACCACCGCGGCGGGAATCGCTGATCGCGATTACGGACTCTCCGCAACCTGGCTCGACGCCGACGGGGACGGCCTCCTCGACCTCTATGTCGCCAACGATTTCCAGGATCCCGACTACCTCTACCGCAACAAGGGCGACGGAACCTTCGAGAACGTGGTGCAGGACGCCATGCCCCACACCACGTGGTTCTCGATGGGCAGCGATGCGGCCGACCTGAACAACGACGGACTCCTCGACCTGCTCGTTCTCGATATGGCCGCCACCACCCACTACAAGGACAAGATCGGGATGGGTGACATGTCGACCTTCCAGCATTTCATGGATCACTCCAATCCGCGCCAGCTCATGCGCAACGCCCTCTTCGTCAACAGCGGCACTTCCCGTTTCCTGGAGAGCGCCTGGCTCAGTGGGGTGGCTGGTTCCGACTGGTCGTGGGCGGTCAAACTCAACGACTTCGACAATGACGGGCACACCGATGTCTTCATCACCAACGGGATGAGCGCCGATATCCGCAATCCCGATGCCCCTCCCAACAATCTGGTGGGACGGGAGGAATGGGACTACTACCGGAAGAGCGGCCTGCAGAAGGAGACGAATCTCGCCTTTCGCAACCTCGGGGATCTCCGTTTCGAGAATGTCGCTTCGGCCTGGGGCCTCGACCACCTCGGTTCCAGTTATGCCTCCGCCTCCGGCGACCTCGACCGGGACGGCGATATCGACCTGGTGGTGGCCAGTCTCGACGAACCGGTTCGCATCTATCGCAACGACAGCGGGGGTCACCGGGTGACCTTTTCCCTCCAGGGGACGACCGGTAACCGGTTCGGACTCGGCGCCACCGTGCGTCTCGAATCCGGCGGCCGGAAGCAGATGCGCTTCCTCAATCCCATGACCGGCTTCGTCTCCTGCAACGAGCCCATCGTCCAGTTCGGACTCGGGGACTCGGACACCATCGACCGCCTTGAAATCGAGTGGCCCGGGGGCAGGCGCCAGGTCTTCGAGGGACTGGAGGCCGACACCCACTACGCCATCGCGGAACCCACGGAGCCGTCCCCTGCCCTGCCTCAACCGGACGAACCCGGTGAACGCTCCCCCATGTTCAGCCCGGTCCCTTCCCTCGCCGCGGCACCGCACAAGGAGACCCCCTTCGACGATTTCGCCCTCCAACCGCTCCTGCCCAACAAACTGTCCCAACTCGGTCCCGGCATCGCGGTCGGCGATCCCGATGGGGATGGGGATGAGGACTTCCTGGTGGGCGCGGCCCGGTCGGAGACCCTCCATCTTCACCGCAATGAGGAGGGGAAGATTTCAGGAGAGCTGTTTGCCGCCGGGGAGGAGGACAGGATGTCCGAGGATTTTGCCCCCCTCTTCTTCGACGCCGACCGGGACGGGGATGCCGATCTCTATGTGGTCAGCGGAGGCGTGGAGGCTGAATCCGGGTCCGGACAACTGCGGGACCGCCTCTATCTCAATGACGGGAGCGGCCGCTACTCCAAGGCTCCCCCCGGGGTATTGCCCGATACCGGGATCAGCGGCGGAGTGGCCGCCGCCGCCGACTTTGACCGGGACGGTGACCTCGATCTCTTTGTCGGAGGACGATTGCGGAGAGGCGAATATCCGCTGAGCCCGGGAAGTTACCTGCTGCGCAATGACTCCACCGGGGACGGGAACGCCGTATTCTCCGACCAGACCGCGACCCTTGGCCCGGCTCTCAAGTCTGCGGGAATGGTCACCAGCGCCCTCTGGTCCGATGCCAATGGCGACGGCTGGATCGATCTCCTGCTCACCATTGACTGGGGCCCGGTCCGCTTGCTGCTGAACCGGAAGGGAACCCTCGAGGATGTGACCGACACCTGTGCCCTCGCCTCCCGGACCGGCTGGTGGAATGGAATCGCGGGACGCGACCTCGATAACGATGGGGACATGGATTACGTCGCCACCAACTTCGGGCTGAACACGAAGTATCACCCCAGCGCGGACCACCCCGCCCGCATCTACTACGGGGCCTTTGGCGAAAACAAAAAACCGAGGATCGTTGAAGCCAAGGTGGCCGCCGATGGCGGAATCCTTCCCGTCAGGGGGAAAAGCTGCTCCCAGGGTGCCATGCCCTTCGTGCGCCGACAGTTCCCCACCTTCCACGAATTTGCTTCCGCGACCCTGCCCGATATCTACTCCGCGAACGCCCTCGACAAGGCCAGTCAGTTCGAGGTCAACACCCTCGAGTCGATGGCCCTGATCAACGATGGGAAGGGCAACTTCCAGTACCGTCCCCTTCCCACCCTCGCCCAGATTTCTCCCGGCTTCGGAGTGGTGGCCACCGAGATCGACGGCGACGGAAAGGCCGACGTCTACCTCGTGCAGAATTTCTACCACCCGCAGCGGGAGACCGGAAAGATGGCCGGGGGAATGAGCGTGCTCCTCTCCGGGGACGGATCGGGCTCCTTCCGCGAGATCTGGCCGAACCGCAGTGGCCTGCTTGTCCCGCAGGATGCAAAGGGCCTCTCTGCCTGCGACTGGAACGACGACGGGTGGGTTGACTTCGCGATCAGCGTCAACGATGGCGAGATGCGGGTCTTTGAAAACCGGATGAAATCGCAGACGGGAAACGGGATGCTTGCCATCCGCCTGGCGGGACGACCGGGCAACCCCACCGCGGTGGGAGCACGTGTGCAGGTCGACCTCGCCGATGGATCCTCGCAGGCCGACGAAGTCCGGGCCGGGGGCAGTTACCTCTCCCAGTCGAGCGCCAGCCTCTTCTTCGGTCTTGGCACGGAGGGAACGGTCGAGCAGATCCTGGTCCGGTGGCCTGATGGAGTGGAAACCACCCATCGCCCGAAGGCCGGCGAGCGCAAGCTCACCATCACCCCTCCACCGCTGCGTCTCTGATGTCCCGGCGACTCATCCCTCCATGGGCAACCTGCGCACGACGCCTCTGGTTTCTTGTCCCGGTGAGCGGGTCCCTTTTCCTCGCGGGCTGCCAGAAGCAGACGTCCGGGGGAGACGACGACCAGTCCCCGCCTGCATGGAGCCCGGAGCCGGAAATCGTCCTGAACACCCCGGAGGATGAAGCGGGGCACCAGAAGATGCTGCGCGCTCTCGAGGAGATCAGGAAGCGCACGCCCGATGAAAACCAGTATCTTGGAGACCTGCGGATGCGCAAGATTCGCAAGGCCCTCGGACAGGCCAACGAGAAGACCCCGGACAGGGACAACTGGCTTCATCACCGCCTGCTGGGGTGGGCCGAGCTGAATCTCGGCAACGAGATGGAGGCCATCAGGCACCTCAAGCTGGCCTTCGACCTTCTGCCCAGGGTTGAATCGCAGATCGAGAAACACCGGGCGCTTGAGAATGTCTACATGCTCGGGGTCGCCTGGCTACGACGGGGAGAGACCGAGAATTGCTGTGCCCGGTTCACCCCGGAGAGTTGCATCCTTCCCATCCGGGAAGGAGGACTCCACACCGAGGAGGAGGGATCCCGCAATGCGATCAAGTACTTCATGGAACTCCTCCGCCGCAGCGATGCGGGTTCCTCGTGGCATTACCGGGCTCGCTGGCTTCTCAATATCGCGTGGATGACAATCGGCGGCCATCCCGGCGAGGTCCCCCCCGACTATCTCATCCCGGCCTCCGCCTTCGAGAGTGCGGTCCCTTTTGTTCACTTCCCGAATGTCTCCGCCGATCTCGGCCTCGACACCTTCAATCTCTCGGGCGGGGTCGTGGTGGACGACTTCGACAACGATCACCATCTCGATATCCTTACCTCTTCGTGGGGTTCCGACGCATCCCCCCGGCTCTTCACGGGCAACCGCGACGGCAGCTTCGAGAACCGCAGCAAATCATCCGGCCTGGAAGGGCTCTACGGTGGCCTGAATCTCGAATCGGCGGATTACAACAACGATGGCAACCTCGATGTCCTCGTCCTTCGCGGCGCCTGGCTCGCCCGTGCCGGCAGCCACCCGAACTCCCTGCTGCGTAACAATGGAGACGGCACCTTCACGGACGTCACCTTCAACACAGGTCTCGGTGACTCCCACCACCCCACCCAGACAGCCGGCTGGGCGGACTACGACAACGACGGGGACCTCGACCTCTTCATCGGGAACGAAACCACCCCGGGGCACGCGGCCCCGTGCCAGTTGTTCCGCAATGACGGTCCCGCCGGTTTCACTGACGTGGCCCGGGCCGCGGGGGTGACCAATGACGGATTCACCAAGGGTGTCAGCTGGGGTGACTACGACAACGACCGCTACCCCGACCTGTATGTCTCCAACTACCGCGGGGCCAACCGACTCTACCACAACAACGGAGACGGGACCTTCAGCGACGTGGCCCCGCAACTCGGACTCACCGGGCCGACCTTGAGCTTCCCGGCCTGGTTCTGGGATTTCGACAACGACGGGAATCTCGACATCTTCGCATCCAGCTATGGGGGCACGATCAAGGAGGTTGCCGCCCACAAACTGGGAGCCACGACATCCTTTGAGCCATCCCGTCTCTACCGCGGGGACGGCAAGGGCGGTTTCAAGGACGTGGCCCGGGCCATGGGCCTCCATCTTCCGGTCCTCCCCATGGGTTCCAATTTCGGCGATCTCAATAATGACGGATTTCTCGACTTCTACCTGGGCACCGGCGATCCCGGCTACGGTTCCCTTGTTCCCAACCTGATGTTCGTCAACCAGGGAGGGAAATCATTCGCGGAGGTCTCCTCCGCCAGCGGATTCGCCCACCTGCAGAAAGGCCATGCGGTGGCCTTCGCCGATCTCGATCACGATGGCGATCTCGACGTCTTTGAACAGCTGGGAGGGGCCTACCCCGGGGATCGCTACCGGGATGCCCTCTTTGAGAACCCGGGATTCGGAAATCACTGGCTCACCGTCAGGCTCATCGGCCGGGCGAGCAATCGCTCCGCCATCGGGGCAAGAATCCACGCCGAAATCGATGACGGCGAGACCCGCTCAGTCCACCGGCAGGTTTCAGCGGGAGGCAGCTTTGGCGCCAATCCGCTCCGGCAGACCATCGGCCTGGGGAAGGCCCGGGGTGTCCGCACCCTCCGCATTCTCTGGCCCACCACCGGAAAGACCCAGGTCTTCAGGAATGTCCCCGGCGATCAGGCCATTCAGATTGTCGAGGGAGAGAACCAGTTCACGACCCTCCCAGTCAGGGAAGCCCCGTTTCGGCAAGCCGCCGACTAATGACGCCCCCGGCATCGGGCAACTTCACCGCCCAGCGACTAGGCAAGGAAGTTTCTGCCGGACAGCCTGTGCTACGAGTCCGGGGATTTCAACGGTCACGGGAACCGCGGCCGCCTTCGGGTCGTCCCCCGCGTCCTCGGCGGCTCCGGTCACTGAAATTCCTCATCCGCTCGCTCAGTTCCTCGATCATGGCGGCCTGTTCCTCATCGTCGAGTTGACCGTCCCCATTGGTATCAACCTCATCGAAACGACCGGAAAAGGGACCGGCCACTTCCTCCTTGGAGAGAAGACCATCCCCATTCGCATCCCGCTCCTTCATGCGCGCGCTGATCTGCTCCGTGACGCGGGCCAGTCGTTCGGCCCACTCCTCAGACTCTCGTGCTTCCCGCCGCTCCGCTCGTTCCTCGGCGCTCCGGGGCAAGGGAATGGACGGGTCCAGTTTGACAACGGGTTTCTTGGGGGCTGGAGGGTCCTCTACCTCGGGAACATCAGGGCTCGTCGCCGGGATGGATCGTTCTGACTTTGCACTTCGGGGAGAAGATTTCCTGCTCACTTCGGTCTTCGGGCGGGGTGGTCGCTCCGAGTTGAGGCTTTCCGAGTCTGCCGCAGCTTCGTCATCGCCGCAGGAAGTCAGCACGAATGCCCCGAAAGTCATCGTCGAAAGAAAGATGAAAAACCTTTTCATAAGGCAACCTTGCTACCGTAGCGCCTGACTGCCGTCAATGAGCGAACCCACACCCCCCGGGATTCTCCCCAGGCTCCCTATCGGTAACGCCTGAGAAACAGCGCTCCCAGTCCTAGAAGGCCAAGTAGTGATACGTCCGGTTCAGGGATGCCGACACTTCTCATCATTAAATTATGGAAACGCACGCCGCGCGACCCGGAGGAGTTCAACCGGTTGGGCCCGGGGAAGATAAAACTCACGGACTGCGTTATTCCCCCGCTCGAAAGAACTGAGCGGATCCCAGGACCGGCCATCGCTTGAGGACTCGACCCGGTATTGGAACCGCGTTGAGGCAAACCAGGTGATGCGACTGGCGTCCTCGAAGGCGAAGTTCGGGAAGGTTGTTCCCGGGGGCAAGGGGGGCACCGCAGAATCCCAGGTGAGACCAACCCGGAGGTTGTCAATACGGACCGTGGTGTGGGGACCCGCATTGTCCGACGATGCGATCCTGAACCGGATGGTCGATACCGAGTTCTCATTGTTGCCGAATGCACCAGCCGCACTCCGGAGAGAAAACTCATCCGGGTTGATCCAGTAATCGGACTGATAGTAGGTGGAGTTGCCCGCCGGCTTCCTGCGAATCTCGAAGAGAGCGAGGTAGCGCGTAGAGGAATTTCCATCAGGCAGCGCTCCCGAACGCCTCAGGCCGGTATTGGTGGACCAGTGGAAAGCCGGGAAGTCCGTATTCCGGGAGGGAGTGAACTCCAGGGTAATGAGGATCGCTCCACTGTCATCGAGAACATCGGCAAAGAACTTGTCGGTCCCGCTCCCGATGGATGACATCTCGAATACGAAGCTGATGAAGACGTCGGCCTGGACGGGAGTGAAGGAACGGGAGACTGCTTTCGTTGTTCCTTCAATCGGCTCTGGAGCGGTCGTTAATTCAAGGCACCCGCTTCCGCTGGAGAGAGTGCCTCGGCCAGGGATCTGGTAAGTCAGTGGAGAAGCACTCCTTGTCACCGAAATGCGCTCCCGGCCCCCCGTCCAAGCACCAGTCCAACCCTCACCCTCTGCCCCTTGCCCCTGAATCGGGCCAGCCGTGTAGGAATCGAAGTCTTCCTTTGCGAGGAGGAATGACTGCCCGGCTACCGGCCACTGGGACAGGAGAAGTATTAAGCCACAAGTCCCGATGATGCGCGTAGCTTCCATGACTCGTCATTGGTATCCATGGATACCCAGTCGGCACAACCGCAAACATTCCGGACAAGCCCGTTGACTGCTCCCCGGGTCCACCGTGCTACCGGTTCAGTCTTCCTTGAGAGACTGGTCCAGCTCATCGAGGCCATACTTCTCAAAGACCTTACGAAGTTCGTCGTCGCTCTCCTCCATCTTGCTCCCGAGTTCCGTCATCTTCGTTTCCCACGCGCCCATTTCTTTCTGGAACTTGGCTAGGAATTCCGGATCGTCAGCC
>JAKVCR010000078.1 GCA_022448985.1 Roseibacillus sp. | reverse complement strand
GTGCTCGGAGCCAACACCGGCCAGTCAGAAGTCGGAGTTCTTACCGAAAAACCTGGAATTCTCAGCAATGACTTTTTCGTCAACCTGCTCGATATGGCGACGGAATGGAACAAATCCTCAAAGTGCGATCATCTCTACGAGGGCACTGACAGATCCACCGGAGATCTCAAATGGACCGGCTCAGCCTCCGATCTCGTCTTCGGATCGAACTCCCAGCTCCGGGCTATCGCCGAGGTCTACGCCTGCAGCGACTCGCAGGAGGCCTTCGTGGCAGACTTTGTCTCCGCCTGGGACAAGGTCATGAATCTGGATCGTTTCGATCTTCCGGCCTGATCCGGTCGACAGGGACAAAGGGGCTCCATGGGATTTCTATGGAGACCCCTTCAACTGCTCTTCAAGAAGTCCAAGAATCAGCTTCACGCGCTCATCATCCCGGAATTCGGGTCCTCCGTGACCCGCTCCCTCGAGGATCTGGAAAATCACCTGAAGCCCTGCCTTGTCGTAGGCCGCCTTGAGGAGTTTGCCGTGCACGATAGGCCCCGGCTTGTCGGCACCTCCCGCCAGCAGGATGACGGGCGGATCGTCGGCTGTCACATGAGCGGGCACACTCGCCTGCCTCGCAAGGTCGATCTTCTCCGAGGGCTTGCCCCCAAGAAGCTGGTAAAGCGGACTGGCTGGCTTGTCCCAGCGCTCAGGCGCGGTAGCGGCATCATGATGAAGGTCTGTCGGACAATACATTCCGAGAGCCAGCTGCACCCGGCTTGACTCCTTCAGATTGCCCCCCACCGCTCCTTCCAGTCCATCTACTCCCGCAGTGGTCGCAAGGAGAAGGGCAAGGTGACCCCCTGCAGAAGCTCCCGCCACCGCGATCTTGTCCGCCACGATCCCCAACTTGTCCGCATTCGCCCGCAGGAACCGGACCGCTCCCTTGCAGTCGTGCAGGATGACCGGGAATGGGGCGGAATGGCTCTTCCGGTAACCTACGCTTGCGACCGCGTATCCGTGACGAACGAGCCAGCGCACCTGGCAACTTTCCTTGGAACCGGAACGCCAGGAGCCGCCGTGGAAAAAAACCACCAACCGGGGCTTCCCGGTCGCCTTCGTCGGGAGATAGAGGTCCAGCTTGAGCGGGACATCCTCTACTTCAGCGAATACGACATCACGGTAGATCGTCTCGTTCCGGGTTCGCTCAATGATTGAGCCTCCCGGACCAGTCGTATCTGCACCCGCCCGGGGCAGACCAAAAAGGAAGATGATCACGAATATCCGAAGAAAAGTCATTTCCGGGAATCTGTCTGAGGCCCTCGCGAGCGATAGATGAATGAATCCGAACTCAGCAGTGAAATGGCGAGTGCCTCCATGCTGCCGTCACTCTCAACGTAAGCCTTGTGTGCTTCCTGCAGGGTCCCGGCATCACCGAGGGTCTCGTTGCGACCGAGGAAAAAACGGAATACGTAGCGCACGAAGACCTGCTCGCAGTGGGTGGAGCTAGCTAGACGCTCGATCAACTCGAACGGCCCATTCACTTCTCCGTCCAACCCGGGCACTCCGGTATTGACGATCTTGCTCGTCGCGTCGACCGGTTTGTCCAGTTCGTCAAAGCGAAAACGCCCGTAGTGGTCGTAGATCTCGAAAGGCAACCCCAGCGGGTTCATCTTGCTGTGGCACTTGTAGCATGCCTCCTCTCGGGTGACGTGCATCCTTTTCCTTAGTGTCCATGTGGGCTCCTCGGGCAACTTGGCGTCCACGTTGATCGGAATATCGGGAACGTTGCCGCCAAGCAACTTGTGGCGTATCCAGTGACCGCGCCGAATGGGGTCGTTGTCAAAATTCGTCGAGTGAGCCACCAGCCAGGCCGGGTGTGTCAGGATGCCCATGCGCTGGTCCTTCGGAAAAGGCACGGGCTTGGGAGTCGGCTTCCAGTCCGGCGGCAAATTGTAGACCAGGGGGTTGCCATGGTCCCGGTGACTGTTGACGTAGACCAGGTATTCCCGAGTGGTGAGCAGGGTCTTCAGGACTTGCTTGTCCTGCTTCAAGACGTGCGTGACCAGCGCATCGAGATCATAGACCAAGGCCGGGGCCCAGTGCTTGTGCCCCTTGACCTGGTCCTTGAAAACGTCCTCCGCCTTCAGGTAGTCGAAATACTCCTGGAAAAACTGGAGCAGACGATTTCTCGCCATGGGACGTTTCTCGTCGTCGAACAAACGGCGGGCCTCCGCCCGCAGGATTCCCCGTGCCGGCAACTCGTCGTCCTCAAAGGCACGCAGCATGTTCGAATCCGGAGGCAAATCGGTCAGGGCAAAGGCAAGCGAAGTAGCCAGTTCACGGCGCGACAGGGCGACCAGGCCCTCCTCGTCAGCCTTCCCCGTCCCCTCGAAGCGAAACAGGGCCTCCGGTTGCAGGACGATGGCAGCAAAGACGGCCTGAAGGCCACGAGGAACGCCCAGGTCGGCATCCACTTTTTTGAGCAAGGTCATCAGCGCTTCCATCTCCTTCTCCGAGGGTGCCCGCCGCAGGACGTGATGGTAGTGCCGCTTGATCGCCTCTCCGTTGGCCTCGTCGATGGCGCTGCCCTTCTCCCGCATCTCGACGATCGTCTTGCGGGCGTTTTTCGCTTCCTTCTCGGAATGGGCCAAGGCCAACTCGGTGACCTGTTCGGCCATCAAGGAATTGAAGAGATACTTTCCCTTGAAGTCGCGAAAGTTGCCATGCGGCTTATCGAGGGCAAAGGGGTTCGAGACCATGCGGGCACCACGCACCGTATTGGCGAGCGCCTTGGGGCTGATCCGCCAGAGACGGGCCGCCACGTCGATGGTCCGCTTACTCTCCGCAGAGGCGAAGAGGAGGTCATGGGGAACCAAGTTGCCGAAGCCTTCCCTGTCCTTCTTTTCCTCCACTTCCAAGCCAGCCTGGTGGAGGGTACGGGCGATCCAGTTCTGGACGAAACGGGCCTCCGCCTTGGTGGGAAATTTCTCCGCCCTGTCCGACGGCATCTCACCGAACTCGATTGCCTCCAGCATGCGGGACCACAGCTCAGCTTCCTTGCGGTCGCCCATACTCGCCGTCAGGTGATCCACGCGGATCTTGCCTTTCTGCTCTTTGGATCCATGGCAAGCCACGCAATAGGTCGTCAGGAAAGGTTTGACCCGATCCTTGAACTCATCCCCGGCAGCAGTCGACCCCAACGCCAACAAGGCGAGGGCTGGAAGGCTATGGCGAACAAGGGACGTCATTTCCTGGTTTGGTTTTGCCTGGCCTTTTTCTCGGCATCCAACTCGGCTTGGAGGGCATCAGATATCTCGGTTCGGGTCCGGGTGACCCCTTCCCCCTGCCGTAATATGATGCGCATCCCGATATGCGGGGTCTGGGTACCGGTGAAGGCATTGCGGAACGCCACGTGCAAATACTCCGGCGGACTGCACCACGAACCGCCCCGCGAAATGCGGTGGCGCGAACCTCTCGGGGCAGGCAGTGACTGGAAATTGGGGTCGGCCCCCGGAGTCAACTGTTCGGAATAGTAGGTGCAGCACAACTCGGCCAAGTTTCCCAGCATGTCATGTATTCCCCATGCATTGGGAAGGAACTGGCCCACAGGGGCAAACAACCGGCCGTAGCCGTCATCCGCCTCGCGATTAGCGTAGACGTAATGCACCAGTTCGCGGTCCTCATACAGGGTACGGTCGGCAAAATTGCCATGCTTGCCCAAGTCTTTGATGGCGCTCGGGTAACCCGCCCGCGTGCCCGCCCGGCAAGCGTATTCCCACTCCGCCTCGGTCGGGTAGTCGTAGGCCCAGCCCTCGTAGGCCATTCCCTTGCCTGACAGGTATTGTTGCCACTTCCGCAGTTCAGGAGCCACTTTGTCCACGCTACCGATGCTCGGGGGAAGGAATTTCGCATAGCGGTTGCCCAGCTTCTGGCCGCCCGCATTGAACAGTTTCGCTTCATCGCTCAACATTTCGTACTTACCGATCCAATAGCCCTTGGTGAGCGTGACCTCCACGGGTTGGGCGTCATCAAAGGCGGCGTCCCCCATGGTGAAAGTTCCAGCGGGACACCAGACGAAGCAGAATCCGTTTTGGTCAACCCACTCGTCACCCGCGAACCGTCCTTCGCGTAACACGTCAGGCGGAGAACAAACCTCGGCTGCCTCGTGCTTCAATTCGAAGGTCTTTTCGCGGGGTGTCACGGTGTAGCCCAGCTTCTCTATACGCGGTGGCAGCGGGCCGTCTTCCTGGAGCGACTGGACCAGGGCCTCAGCCATGAATGGGCCATACGAGGGCGCCTCCAGGCTGGGGTGAAAGGCTGCCTTTCCCGGATAAAAGCTGGAAAACATTGCGCCCCGGAACTGCCCCGAGGCCTGGGCGAACAGGTCCACTTTCGACTTCTCCGTCTTCGCCTTGTCGTCGATGCCGAGACAATCGATCACCACCATGTTGGCCCGGGCCACGTTGTCGCTCAGTTTCTGGGACAAGCGCTCCAGGCTGAGCCATGGCTTGTCCTCCGCCCTCGATCGTCCGACCTTCGGGTCGCGGGCCGGCGGAAGCACCTTGTAGCCACCCAACTGCATGGAGTGGCAGACACGTTTGCCATCCGGGCTTCTTTCGGTCTCAAGCCCCCCGAGATAATAAAAGAGACTGACCCCCATGGTCGGGATGCTCCGTATCCATTTCTCGTAAGTGAGCCCGTCCGTCCTGGGCGCATTGCCCAGCATGGTGACGACAAAACCTTTGGCGTGCAGCGCTTTTTCGAGCGCCTTGACGGCCTGCTTATGAGCCTTGTCGTTACTCGTGTTGATGAGCAGCGCACGCCTATGCTCCGTCCACGTGGAATCCGCCGCCTCAAGCCAGGGGCTTAAGCCAAGGCAAACGAGGACAAGGGTCAGCAGGAGCTTCATAATGAGCCTGCCTCAGGTCATTAATTGTGCAAGCGGACCGGTTTGCATGTTTTTCTGGTCCAGGTCCGGGTCAAGGCGGCCGAAGGTCTGCTGCCGGCTGCCAACACAATGGAGCAAGGTCGTGTATAATGCCCCCACCGTGTGGTGGCCCGGTTTACCGTAGCCGGGGAAATTGATGTAGCGCCCACCCAGGTTCATTTTACCCTTGAGATTTCCCACAATGGCCAACGGCCACTCGTAGCCTGTTGAGTGATGGGTGTCTGGCGCGTCACTCATGTAAACAATGACGGTGTTATCCAGCATGTTGCCATCACCCTCGGGGGTTTTTTCCAGGCGTTGCGCCAGCTTGGCAATGAGACCGAAAAGCCAGCCCCGCGTCTTTTCATAGTAGGGAACCCCCTTGGCCCCGGGTTTATTGCCACCCATGTGGCCGAAGCTGTGATTGCTGATATCCACGCCAATACCCAGATAGGGCTGGGCGTTGATCTCGGTTGCGGCACAGGTGAGGGTTGCGACGTTGCTCAGTCCGCCAATGAGTGCCGAACCCGCGAGCTCAAACTGAGCCTCCAGTCTCTTGGTGGCTACCGTGGAAGTAAACCGGTCATCCAGATTCGGCGCCGACTTCTTGAGCGCCTCTTTATTGTCCAGCAGCTGATACTGCCTTGCCGCCAGTTGATCGTAGGCACTCAGGTAGGCATCCAACTCTTCACCTGCAAGCGATCCCAGTGCCTTACGGGTTTTCTTCACGTCGCCCACCATGTAATCGAGCAGGTTGCGCTTCAGGTGAAAATTCTTTTCCCGCTCGCCTCCGGCAGCCACACTGAAGAACGAGTTATAGGCTTTCTCGGGGTTGAGGATGATCGGCATGGTTTTGTGTGCCGCGCGCGCAGTGATATTCATCAGGGCATCGCGGGCACCCGAGGCCATTCCCACGCCGATCCAGGGCAGGATGCCGGGTATGACCTGCCCAAGCTGGTAATCGATAGTGATATTTTGCGGCGAAAGATTGGCTCCGGATATCCGGTACTGGCCGAGGCAGCCGCCCCAGGTGGAATGTCCGCCGCCTGTACATCGGCCCGAGAGGCCCTGCACAATCGTGGTCTTGCCCTTCAAGGGTTCAAGTGCTGCCAGGCCCTTTGGCAACTTGTGCTGGGTAAGGTCAATCGACTCAAATTTCTCGCGGTCTGCATACTTTTGAAACGGGATGCTCTCTGGACAGGCCTGGAGGGCATCAAAGCCATTGCTTTGGATCACAAACACGAAGCGGGGCGGGCTCTTCCGGCCCTCGGCATTAGCCAATACCCGCGCTGCCATCGGTGAGAGCAGCGTAGAGCCGGCACCCAGCGAGAGCCCCTTGAGGATTTGGCGGCGAGACTTCATGGTTTCTGCAAACTGGTTATGATGTTGGGTTTGCGGTGGATTTTTACGGCTAACAATTCCCTCCTGGGCCTTCCCCCGGGAAAGGCTTCCATCCCATCAGTTCTTCAGGAAGATATCACTTTTCACTACTTGGCGCACGAGTTCCCGGAGACGGTTATCCCGCCTCGCCAACTCAGCTGTAATCCGGTCGACTTCTCCCCGGTCTACAGCCTCAAGCTTCCGGCCCGTTGCGTAGGTCAGCATTTTTTGCGTCAGGCACCGCACCACCAACTCCTTTCGCTCCGTCAGCATCTTCTTGAAGGCGATGATATCCCCTATTTCCGTGCCGTTTGACAGGGTCGCAGATGCATCTATCGGCCCCTTCGCACGCTTGTAGCGATCTCGCCATCTCCCCACCACGTCGAAATTCTCGAAGGCAAAACCCATCGGGTCTATTTTGCGATGACAGCTGTTGCACGCTTCATTCGTCCGGTGGAGCGCAAGCAGTTCCCGGATCGTCGTGGCCTCCCGGGTGTCGGTTGGAAGCGGTTCGACATCAGGCGGTGGCGGAGAAGCTGGTGTTCCAAGGACATTCTCGAGAACCCAGACGCCCCGGATGACAGGCGAAGTGTCGACCCCGTTGGCCGTGGCGGTCATCACCCCGGGTTGCGTGAAGATCCCCCCACGCCTCGGGTCTTCAAGCTTCACCTTCCGCAGGCGCTCACCCCGGACCCCTTCCCGGCGGTAGATCCACTTTGCGAGGGTCTGGTTCATGTAAGTGTAATCGGAATCGATAAACTCCTCGATACGGCCATTCCTTTCCAGGATGTCGCCAAAGTAACTGGTCACCTGCTTCATAAGCAACGGTTCGACCCGGAGATTCTTGTAAAACTGGTAATCGCCACCCGAGGGAGGCATCTTCCCAAGCTTGTCCATCCGTAACCAGGTCGACGGGAAGTGCCGTATGAAGGCGGCGGCCTTGCGGTCCCGGAGCATCCGCTCCACCTGCCGGTCAAGCTCAGCCGGATTTCTCAACTTCCCCTCTCCTGCCAGCTTCAGGAGAAGGGCATCCGGCATGGACGACCAGAGGAAATAGCTCAACCGGGAGGCCAGCGCATAATCGTCCAGAGCTCCCGGTTCTTCCTTGAGATACAGGAACTGAGGAGAACACATCAGGGCGGCATACCCATCCTGCATTGCCCGGATCAACGGCGGCACCGCATCCTTCGGCTTCCCCGGCTTTGGCGCATTATGCAGGCTGTCGATCGAGAGCTTGGCATGGGCCGAGTTCGGGCCGCTCCAACCAGCGCGGAAGCTGTTATTTCCTCCATACGCAAGATACTCTACCCGGAGGACATGCTCTCCTTCCTTGAGGGCTATCTTGCCCTTCTTCAGCTCAGGGCCGTGCAATCCGTCATGCACAACGACCTCTTTCCCATCCACGAGAATTCGGGCCCCATCATCAGAGGCCATCTCGAACAAATACTCTCCGCCCTTGGGCGCATCGAGCATCCCCTCAAAAACCATCCCGAAGTATTCCTTCTTCCCTGAAGCACCGATATCAATGAACCCCTTGGGCAGGGCTCCAGACGCGTTTTGCTCAAGAGACTCAAAGTCAGGGAGCTTGTCCCACTTACCTTCATAAACCCGGTATTTCAGACCCCTGACACCTCCCGCCACCTTGACCACCGGACCGGCCTGCTGCTTCAACACCAGTTGCACATAAGGCTCGATCTCACCCGGTTCAACTGGACGCCGGAAACACCGCTCCGCAAATTCAAGCAGAAGCCTTCGTATTTCTGCCTCTTCCCCCGAGGCGGACCCGTAGAGCGCGGTATGACTACGCGGCGGCCAAGTCTCCAGCAATGGTTCGACCTTGAGGCTATGGATCCGGAGATGGGGTCCCCGGTATCCTCCCTTGAACAACAGCCGTGCCATATCCAGCCCCCAGCCTTCATGACCCTCCTTGTCTACCTTCTTATCAGGACGCTTGAAGAACAGCTGAGGCATGTATTTCTCGACAATCTTTTCCGCCCGGATAACTCGCTCGGTGGGACCGTTTTCCCAGCCCAGCCACGGTGTCCAGGTTTTGTCCATCCAGACTTCATGGGTGAAGACTTTCTTCTTTCCGTCGGCGGGAAGGGACCACAGAACCTCGGCCGTGGACGTCGGTCCGGAGATTCCTCCATTCTTGGTATCCGCAATATTAAGGCACAACTGGAACGGGTCCTTCTCATCCACTAGGATCATCTCTTCCCACGGATGCCGCGGATTATGTCCCGACGCTTCCACTGTGATCCTGTATCTTGTCGACATCCCCACTCCTCCACGGAGGTCAGTGGGAGCGACCCTGCCATAACGCTCGTAGCCAACCGCAATCATCTCATGGCTCGGGTTGATCTCCCGAGAGGCCGTTTCAATTAGATTCCGTCCCCGCCCCTTGATCAGGTGCCCGGTGAAGTGATGAGCTTTTCCCTCCGGACGCGGCCCAAGGCGGGTGGCCTGCGCAATCGTCTCCTCGACTGCCCCGAGGGTGAGCTTCAGAAGAAAATCCGACATCACAAGATGGTCCCCAAGATTGAAGAAGCCGTCCTCTTCCTCGTCCTCCGGAAAAAAACGCAAGGGATCATTCCCTGTCCGCTCCACGCTTCCATTGCCGTTGTTATCCACCAGTCGTGAACCTGCCGCATCGGGACGGTATTGCGGTCCATCAAGGTAAAGAAGGTCACGAAAAGTGTTGCGCAACTCATGCCGATTCAAACGCCGGATCACCGTGCGCCCCCCGGTACTGCGTTGCTTCGCGTAGAATCTTGAAAGCCTGTCAGTAAGGTTCTCAACCACCGGGACCCACTCCTCCTCTGCCGGTTGCGACTCCTTCTTCGGCGGCATTTCCCCGAGATTCAATTGATCGAGAATATTCTGCCAGGTCTCCAGGGTCTCAATATCCGAAAGGTCTGCCTTCAGCGTATCGAATCGATAGTCCCCCTTCTGCTTTTCCGGTCCGTGACAATCAAAGCAGTATTTTTGCAGGAATGGCCTGATATCGGCAAGCTTGGCGTCAGCAGCCAGACCGGGGAGGTGGCCCGCCAGCAAAAGGACAGTCGCGACGAACCGGATGAGCATTAGAAAGATTTCGTGTTGCGGGAGGAGCTCCGCTACTTGCTCACGCCTTCCATTCCAATCCGCGCAGCGTCCCCGAGCTTGAACCGAACCGGTCAATCTCAAGCCCGCTGTTCTGCAGAATGGAGAGAAGGAGGTTGGCTGCCGGCACCCGGCGGGCATCTTCTTTCGGATAGACCTTGTGTTCCCCGTGCTTGAAGCCTCCACCAGCGAGAACAAGGGGAAGATTCTTAGTCTGATGTGTCCCGGCGGCCATACCGCATCCGTAGAGGATGGCCGTATGATCGAAGAGAGTCCCTCCGTTGATGGGGTCCTTCTGCTCCTTGAGCAGATCAATAAGGTAGGACATCATCGTGACCTGGAAGCCCTCGATCTTCTTCAGGGCCGCAACGGGCTCGGGACGTTCCCCATGATGAGAGAATCCGTGATAGCCCCCATTCAGTCCAAAGTCCCCGTTAGCGAATCCACTCACCATCGTGATGGCCCGGGTTGAATCAGTCTGCAAGGCGAGCGCGATCATTTCGATCATGACCTTGAGTTGCTCTGCTGTTCCATTCCCCGGATTGGGCTCTTTCACATCCGTCGTGGGCTTGGGGCGCTGAAGCCAGGGCTCCTGCTGGACGATCTTCTTCTCCATCGTCCTGACAGCGTCGAAATACTCCTCCAGCTTTTCCTGGTCCTGCTTTCCGAGTTGCCTGTCAAGCGCCTTGGCCTGTTCCCCGACCACATCAAGAATACTGGAATGTCGCTTATAGCGCTCCCCCTGGGCCGCCTTCTTGTCGGCCGTGTCTTCAAAAAACATGGCACGATAGGCCGCCCGCATGTCAATGGAGGGAACCTGCACTCCGGTTCGGGTGAAGCTAAGGAGATTACGCTCCCGCACCCCGAGGGTCATGGATGGAAACCGCGTCGCTGCTCCATGGTGCTCTGCCAGCTTCTGGTCGAGGCTTATATTGCCCTCGACGTAGTTGTGCGCGAGCACAGGCCGAACTCCGCTCAGCAGCACGGGCACTCCCTGGTGCCCCCCGGTGAACCCGTGGTCGAGATTTGAGAATACCGTGAAATCCTTACGATGCTTTTCAAGCCCCCTGAGAGTCTCGGGCATATCGTAGTCGGCGCCGGTCTGGTTCTCATCCGGAAAGAACGCCTTTTGATAGACCCCGTAGTTGTTCGAGAGGCAGACGAACCTTTTTACGGGTCCGCGCGCCTGACCAGCCGCCCGCGCCGCTGGAATCATTGCCTCAAGCATCGGAAGGGCCAGGGCCACCCCGCTTCCCCTCAGGAAGGTTCGTCTATTCAAGGGAGTTCGCATAAACCTAAGTATTTTGAAGAATCCTAGCGCAGCATTCGCAATAATCCAGTTTCGAATACTCGCGCAACCAAGTGATCCGATTCTTCATCTCGGACCGGAAAACCCGTATGCAGTGGAGGAATTACCAGAGGTCCTCTCCCGGAGAACACGATTCCCACTTAATCATCAATTCGTTCCACGTAGACATAATAGGCACTCCCCTCCTGCCCGGAGTCCATCCTCAGAAGCGCCTCCATGTTCGCGTCCCCCTGCATTAGCCGAAGCTCAAATGAGACCGCGCTCTCACCTTTTTTAATCCGCTTCTCCACCGACTTTCCTGCAATCCGCAACACCGCCCTGCTCGAGGCCATGGGCTGGTGAGCTTCCAACGGGTACTGACTCAGAGTCACCCGATAGACTCCGGATCGAGCAACATGCAGCATGAGCGGGGCGCTCACCGTCGCTGGCTCCCTGATCCTGGTCTGGGGATTCCCGATCGCCGTATACCAATCCTGAGGCGTAAGGATCACCCGGGGCTGGGCCGGATGTCCTACGTGGATCCGGACCGGCCGCATGCGCGGAGACACCTCCTCCCACCACTCCTCATAGCGTATGCGAAGCCTGCGGACAGTCTCAGGATGATCCGGTGCGACATCGTGCCTCTGGGAAGGATCCTTTTCGATGTCGAACAGATGCCTCCCATCCACCAAGCGCCAGCGCTCCGTCATCACAACGGAGTCACTCCATTTTTCCGGTAGGTAGGTAAAGCCATTCCCTCCCTGATACTGCAGAACCAGTTCACGTTCCGGCCAATCTCCCCTCTCCGCGAGTAGCGGAGCCAGCGAACGGCCGTCGAATCCATTCTTCCGGCCCCCGAGTCCGCAGAGTTCTATCAAAGTGGGCAGAACGTCATAAGCCGCGACGAGGGTGGCGATATCCCGACCTCCGGTCCATCCCCCCTCGGGCCAGTGCACGAAAAAAGGTACCCGGTGGCCACCGTCATAAACCGATGCCTTCCTCCCCCTCATTCCCGCATTAAAACCCTTTCCCTCTACCACCTGGCCATCCGTCTCCATCTCCACTCCACCCGAGGTACCGTTATCCGTCATGAAGATCAGGATCGTATTCTCCGCAAGGCCCCAGGACTTCAGTTTTCTGCGCAACTTTCCTACATTCTCGTCGAGATTCGCAATCATCCCGTAGAACTTCGAGGCCTTGCCCTTCCTCCAGGCCGCAGACTTGCGATAGGGTTGCTCGTAGGATGCCGCAACACGGAAGGGAGAATGTGGGGCATTCGTGGCGAGATAGACAAAGAACGGCTTCTTCTC
The DNA here is from genome assembly GCA_022448985.1 of Roseibacillus sp. GTDB lineage: Bacteria > Verrucomicrobiota > Verrucomicrobiia > Verrucomicrobiales > Akkermansiaceae > Roseibacillus_B. The sequence goes on along the minus strand of JAKVCR010000078.1, from coordinate 21,675 downwards.
CCGGGCCTTCATCTCAATAAACCCGAGAGCCTCCTCAAACCAGATGTCCGTGCAGTAGCCCTTGAATTTCTCGAACTTGCCATTCCGTTCGTAGGTGTCATCGAAGTAGTCGTTTCCCCAGTAATCTGCACTCTGACCTATCCCGCCACATCGATGCCAGAGCACCTCTTGAAAACCCCTGTCCTGGGGTCGATGCGGATAATTGTCACCGAGATGCCACTTCCCGAATAACCCCGTGGCATAACCACTATCCCCGAAAAACTGTGCCATCGTCTTCTCGTCGGAGTGCATCCTGTCCCGTCCTGCGCTGGTGCGGTAAGCGCCGGTCCGGGTCGCATAATGGCCAGTCATGAGCGCTGCCCGGGTCGGGGTGCAGAACGGATTAGCATGCATGTCCGTGAAGCGGATCGAATCGGCATGCAAGCGATCCAGTTCCGGCGTCTTCAGGAGCGGGTTGCCATGGCAACTCAGATCTCCGTAGCCCTGGTCATCAGTCAGGATGAGGACAACATTGGGTTTCCGGGCTTTGGCCCCAAATGTCAGCGCCAGCACCATCAGAAAAATATGCATCCAACTCATGGCGGATAGGTGACTTCTCCGCTCCATGGGTTTGCCATTTTCGATACTCCGCATTTTCAGTCTTGGCAGCGGGACATCAATCATGAATACGATTCTGCCGAACACTTCAAAAGAATGCTGCAACATTTTCACGCCCTCATCCTCCTGGCCTGCCTTGTCCTTTCGCAGGATCTCACCCTTGCACAGGAAGAGGGGGAGCAGAAGCCACTTAAAGTCCTCACCAAGTCCGCTCCTCCCTTTGTTTTCGATGACGAGATCCTTCGGGGGTTTTCGGTTGAACTCTGGAAGGCAATTGAAACCAGGCTGGATTTGACAAGTGATTACGAGGTCGCCGAAACCGTGCCGGAGATGCTGTCACTGGTGGAGGATGGAGAACATGACGTCGGAATCGGCGCCATCAGCGTTCTTCCAAGTCGCTACGATCAGGTCGAATTTTCACATCCCATATTCAATTCAGGACTCCAGTTGATGGTTGTGGCAAATAGCCAGGACGCCGGCCTGAACCGGGATGCCGGATGGCGAACCCTGGCCAAGGTAATCAACTGGAAAATGATCAGGATCGTCCTCGTCGTCCTCGCCCTGCTCCTCGCCGCCTCCCACCTGATCTGGCTGTGTGAAAGGAAGATCAACCGTGATGAATTTCCCGATGGTTACCGGCGCGGGCTCATTGAAGCGATCTGGTGGTCGCTCGCTACCCTCATAAGCGGCGGATGTGAAAACAAGGCTCCTGTTGGAATTGCCGGTCGCCTTATCGCCATTCTCTGGATGCTGGCCGGCATCGGAATCATCGCGGTCATCACTGCCGTCCTCACCTCTTCCCTGACCGTCAGCTCATTGAATGCCGAAATCAGCGGCCTGACTGAACTGCGTGCAGAACAGGTTGGGGTGATCAGCGGCACGGCCGGTGAAAAAGCTCTCCAGAAAATGGGTTACCGTACCCGCGGATACCGGAATCTTGATGAAGCGGCTGCCGCTCTCGCAGAAGGGCAGGTTCGCGGGGTTGTTCATGACAGCCCCCTGCTGAAGTTCTATGCCCAGAATAACGCTACCACTTCCCTCGCCGTTGTAGGCCCTCTGTTTGCGCCGGACGACTACGCCTTTATATTTCCGCGGCAAAGCAATCTCCGGGTGGATGTAAACAAGACCATCATCGAACTGATGAGATCGGGGCGGCTTGAGGAAATCAAGGAAACCTGGTTCGGCATTGATCTGGGGACAAACTGAATTCGGATCATCATCCGGTGCTGGTTACCGGCAGCCATATCCTGGCATTGCCAATCCCATGACCTAAGAGGACTTAAGTCCTCTTATTCCGTGATTGGCAGATCGAGGATCGTCTCCAGCGCCAACTTGTTATCCCCACCTTCAAACCTCACCTCAAGCCGGGGAAGCGGACCCGATAACTGAGCAGTTGGCGCATGCGCCAACATAAACTTCAGGGCTCTCTCCTCCCCAGCCTTCAAGGTGATCTCCGTCCTGACAGGACTGAGCTTCAAGGATGAGGCCTTGGGCATTTTCCAGATGAGCATGCCTTCTATCTCAAAATCAAAGAAGTTCCGTAGTTGCAGGGTAAGCACCTTGCCATCAAGGGCCAAGCGGTCGCCAAAATATTCCTCAAAGGCAAGGCTTCGCCAGAATTGCTGATGAGCCTCAGTGGTCACATCATCCGGAAGGATCCCGTCGATCAGGAGATTCGCCAACCGGGGACCCTTATCCGTCATGGTAACCCAGGTTGCGTGGTCGAATTCCCCAAACGAAGTCCCGCGCAATCGACTGCCTCCCCCCGTGGTTCCCAGCATGTAGTAGGCACGTTCATTGCGGATGTATTTTCCATAGTGGTGGATGTGCCCGGCAAAGACGGTGTATTTACGATCAGAAAGTGCCTTCTCCACCTTAGGCCATCCGGTGTCGGATCTGCGCAGGGTTTTCTTACCATTGCGCCTGATTTCTATCCCCTCCTCCATTAACCACAACGGTTGGTGAATGAACACCATGGTCCACCGGGCCTTGTGGTGTTTCTTGAGTTCCTCAGTGGCCCAGAGGATTTGCTCCTCCCCGAGGGAAGGAGGCCTCCACCCGGGGCCTTCCTGGGTGTTCAGACAGAGGAAAAGGACGTCCTTGTAAACGAAAGAATAGTACCGGACCCCATACAACCTGTCCCAGACCCGGTCCCCAACCTCGTTACTGACGTCATGGTTACCCGGCAGATAAAAGAAGGGCATCTCAAATCCCTTGATGAATGAATTGAATTCCTGCCACTGCTTGAGCAGCACCGATTCCTTGGTTTGTTTCGCACCCCCGGTGATGAGATCCCCCACGCTCATCACAAATTCAGGCTGCAGTTCATTGAGCTTCCGGACCGCCCGGGGAAAAACACCCCGCCGGACACCACCGGTCCGGTCTGAGACAATGGCGAACTGGAAATGATCCGGATTATTGAGGAACCGGGTATGGGTCCACGGTTTCTGTTCCGTCTCCACCGAATGGCTGAATCCGGAGACCGTCTGCTTCTTCTGCTGGGCCCATCCAGAGGCAGAAAGCAGGGCCGAACCGATTGAAACCGTCACCATGAGAGCGCTTACCTTCATCTCGTGAAGGGTTTAATCACGTGAGGCCGAACGCAACCATCTATTCCACAACCTGCCCTCTTTGACGCTTTGACGGAGCGCAGTTTAAGAAGGCCTCATAACTCCATCCGACATGTGCCTCAGGAATCCCAGCCCCTCTAAGGATCAATTCCTGAGAACAACCCGCAGCGGACACCCCGCAACCTGCACTCCCGCACCTTTACTATATCGGATTCTCGTCCACTGGCTCTTAATTGGCAGGCGAAACTCCATCCAATCCCACTCCTCCGGCAAGGCTGGAACAACGGTCATAGTTTCCCCGGGAACCGAATACGACAGGCCGCCCAGTCCTTCCAGATAGAGAAGGATTTTCCCGGCATTAAAATTAGAGAACTGATCGCCAAACAAGGTCAGGTCACGGCGGTAGGCTTCCGGCGCCACCGGGATATTCCATTCCCGGTGATAGTTGTAGTTCTCAAGATGATTCAGGGTCAACGCCGAGGCTTCCTCTTTCAATCCCTGCCGGAAGATCCCGTCGAGAGCGAAGTAGGCGGTGTCCGGCGTATAACCAAAGGAATGGTCAACCTTGGTGCTGAACCGCTTCATCGACTGCCTTGACATTGCGAGGGGGAAAAACTTTCCGTAGAATCCCTTCTTCCTGTCGAGCGCCCACTCCTCAACCATACGTCTCGCATAAGACTTTGGGAAATAAGGCGAGCGCATGGCCCAGAAGCCGTTCGTCATGAGCATGCCATTCCCGGGAGCCGCAAAGTAACCAGGAACTCCATTCATTTCCCAGCGAACGTCAAACATGCGGCGCACATGCTCCGGATCCCTCCGGATGATATTCCTCCAATGCCCTGCATCATCGTTGTTTCCCGTCAAACGGGCCATTTTTTCGAGAGTCTCGGCAACCTCGAACTGATTCATCGCAACACTGGGAAGGCGCTTCCAAAACAGCCTGGCAAAGTGATCTTCATAGCACCTCTTGAGAAACTTCAGGTCCCCCGTATGCTGATAAATCTGCCACGCCCCAAGAACGTGTTCTGACGTCTCCGCCCCATAAGCTCCACTGTGCCAGGAGATTCCCTTGTTATCTGAAAGCAGCCGGAGTCCATCCGGAGTCTCGCGATACCGCGCATTCCTCGTGAGGTGCTTCCATGTCAGGACGTTGCCATAGGCGTACCTGCTCTTTGTTCCTGTCCAACTCCCCACCTTGATCTGGAACGCGGCATCGTAACGATGCATGCCGAGGAAATTATTTACCGCGGTCTGAGTATGAGCCTCTTGCTCCCAGCCCTTTCCAACCTCAATGTAATACATGAGGTAAAGGGACCAGAGGTAATAGTAGATATCGACAAATCGCCTGTCCGGGCATCGAAACCACGGGATCTCCTCATTAAGCTGCCGATTCATCTCGGCAGTCTTTTTTGAAAGCAAGGCCCGGTGATTACCGAGGATATCCCGAGCCGCACTGAGAGCCCGCCCAGGATCATCATCCATGGCCCACGACACGATAGTTCCATCCCTGTCGCAGGGCACAGAAAATTCGTAATGCTGTACCCCTCGGGCATCCCGGTTGATACGCAGGGTTTCCGCCATCACCCGCGAGGAGCACAAGGCCGTGGCCATCCCTGTATAGACACAGGGACCTACTCTTTCTCTTCCCCCGGGATCCGGACGCGATTTCACCGTTCCTCCTTCCAAAATCACGAGAGCGTTGTTCCGCTTGTCCACCTTGATTGCAGCGGAGGAAGAAACGCTGTTTCGATGATAGAAGCTATGGCCCGAGAAGCTGAGTGTAACAGGCCTTGAGGATGTGATGACCGAGGCTGCAGCATCATTGGAGGCAATGAATTTCTCTTCCCTGATCATTACCCCTCCCACCTCATACTCACACACAAGTTTGTCAGGTCTCCACCGCATACTCTGCGGCCTTGGGTGGGAATGGAGTTTACCATCGACAATGACGCTCCCGTAGAGAACCCGGGTATCCTTGTAAAACTCCCACCCGTAATAATCATTCCCGGTTCCAGTATGTTCCGTGCCCTCCAGTTCGCTTTCCAGAAGTCCGACACCCCGGCTTCTCAGATCGTGATGAAACGGGTGCGTCAAACCAATCGTCTCATCCTCAACCAGTCGCCAACTGGCATGAAATCCACCAACGTAGTAGGTTAGGTTCCCCGCCATGAATCCGTGCTTCCGACCCTGGATTTCCTGCTCAAGCCGTTCGCAATAATCCACGAACGCGGGTTTTTCCCCTCCAAAGACCGGGCTCCCGAAAATTCCGAGTAGAATACAGAGGCGGAAAGCCGCAAGCACCCTGATCCAGGACGATCTTAAAGCCCCCGTAACCATTGCTCCAGTTTCCCTTTTCTTCCTCGCCCTTCTTTTTGCCTCTCCCCCTTCCTCAGAAAAACCAGTCAGCATCTCATGAAGACTTCCTCGGATTGCTGCGGGAGAGACCCTTCCTTCATCGTCCCGCTCCTTTTCGCTTTCTGCCGTGGCCCTGCTTCACCGGGGCAAAGGCCCAGCCATGTCCCTCGGGTATGCGGACGCCAGTTCTTCTCTCGACCTTCGGGATCTTTCCGAGTGGGGCGAGAGTCCTGGCCCAGGCCGCGTGCCTGGCAGAGAGTTCCCTGACGACCTCCGGGTTCTTGCCCGCAACATCCTGTTCCTCGCGTGGATCAGCCTTGAGGTCGAATAATTGCCATGGATCCTTGTCATACTTCTTATAGAGGCGCCAATCCTTCCAGCGGACGGCGATCAGGTGCCTGCGAACAGCATCACCGGGCTCGTTGTTGAGCCAGAAGAGGTATTCGTGCGGCGGCCCCTTTTTCCTGCCGTTCAGATACGGAATCAAGTCTACCCCGTCACAATGGCCGGGGATGGGCAATCCGGCTACCGAGGCAATAGTGGAATAGAAGTCGAAGTTGGCGATCAACCCGTCGTAGTCCTTCCCCTTGGGAATCAAGCCGGGCATGGAGAAAATGGTCGGCACGCGCACCCAGCCTTCCTGTTGGGTTCCCTGCCCTTTGCCTCCCCGGTAAGGAGCGGAGGAGCCTTCTTCACCTCCGTTGGCCCCATTATCGCTGGAGAAAATGACGAGGGTGTTCTTGCGTAGTCCGCGCTCCTCCAGGACATCAAGCAACTTGCCCACCTGGTCGTCGACCGAGACGATGGCCCCAGCCAGTTTGCTCCGCTTGCCCTTGGCCGCAGTGCGTTTAGTCAGGCTCACAGGGGCTTCCTGGTTGCTGGAATGAACCGCCTCGGGCGACCAGTAGAGAAAGAATGGTTCCGCCTTATGACGCTCGATGAATTCGACCATGTTGTCACCGTCGTAATCGGTCAACCACTGGGTCTCACCCGCTTCGTTGATACAGAAGTATTTCGAGCTCTTCTTGGACGAATTTTTCTTGGGTGGCTTTTGAGCGACTTCCGCGAAGCCAACCTGCAGAGGCCCTTGCTGCTTGGTCCCGATGTCCCACTTGCCGATCTGTCCGGTGACGTAACCGTGGTCAGCCATGAATCTCGCCAGGGTAGGCCGGTCCTCAGGTATGGGAAGACCACGTGACATGCCGTATTTGCCAAAGCGCTGCCCATACTGACCCATGATCAAACTACATCGACTCGGGCAACACGGCGGATTGGTGATATAGGAAGCGGTGAAGCGAACCCCTTCGGCAGCCAGGCGATCGACATTGGGCGTGGGAATATCCTTGCAGTCATAACACCCGAGATCCCCGTATCCCAGGTCGTCGATGTAGATGAGCACAACGTTGGGCTTTTTGGCTGCCAGCGCCATCCAACTCGACAGCAGAAGAAGGGCGATGGTCAGCGTGCGTGATGGGAATCGACGTGTCATGTGGAATTGCTTTCTTGCTTGATTGCCCGGCAGCGGGCTCAAAGTGTTAGTTGCCCAAAATGCGTCGCATCTTGGCCCGAAGGCTTTCTACTTTCCCGGGCATTTTAGCGGCAAGATTGTTTTTCTCCGAGAGATCCTCCTGCAGGTTGTAGAGCTCAACGCCGTATTTCACCTTCCGATCCACGCCGAAGCCGCGCCCACCCTTTGTATCGATCAACTTCCAGTCACCATCCCGGATGACCTTGCTTCCGTGCAGGATGGGCGGGCGCGGTTTGTGTTTGCGACCGGGATGCAGGAGGACCGGGAGAAAGCTGACGCTGTCCTCCGCTGCTCCTTGCGGGATTTTTCGTTTGCCGGACACATCAGCAAAGGTAGCCAGGATATCAGAAAAGGCGACAGCGTGACTGGTGGTTTTTCCTGCCGGAACCCGGCCGGGCCAACGAGCGATGAATGGCATGCGATGCCCCCCTTCCCAGGCGCTTCCCTTGATGCCACGCAACGGACCGCAGGAGCGGTGACCGAAACGATCGGTGTCCTTATCATACCAGACGGGTCCGTTGTCGCTGGAAAAAATGACGAGGCTGTTTTCGCTCATGCCTGCCTTCTTCAAGGCCCTCATGACCTTGCCAACGACGGAATCAACCTGCATCACGAAATCTCCGTACATACCCGCACCACTTTTGCCGATGAACTCCACGGTTGGCAACCACGGCGTGTGCGGGGAAGGCAGGGCCAGGTAGAGAAAGAGAGGCTTCTCGACCTCATGAGATTCAATCACCTTCACGGCTTCAGCGGCGAACCTCGGAGTGACTTCAGTGTGCTTGAAATCCGGCGCCACATCGCCAGCACGCCAGAAAGCACCTTGGATCTTGTTCCAGTCTTCCTTGCCGCCAACGCTAGCGCTGGCGACCACCGTTTCAGTCGGCAACTTGATCGGTGTGCGGTCCTTGATATAGAAGTAGGGCGGGATATCCAGCGAGGCGTGCATGCCGAAAAAGGAATCGAACCCGCAATCCACGGGCCCCCCGGCCAGCGGTCGCCCGTAGTCGAAAACGCCGGCGGCTTTCATGGTGAAGCCCTGGTGCCATTTCCCGACCATGGCTGTCCGGTAGCCTTGCTCCTGCAGCACCCTGGCAAAGGTGAGTTGGCCGCGGGCGATGAGCGGACCGGCCTTGTAGTTCAGGCGATCGCGGCGGGCCGCAAACTGGCCAGTGATCAGGGAGTAGCGCGAGGGCACACAGGTGGAGCCGCCGGAATGCGCATCCGTGAACACGATCCCCTCGGCGGCCAGGGCATCCAGATACGGCGTGGGGATTTTACTCTTGGGATTGTAAGCCTTGAGATCGCCGTATCCCAGGTCGTCTGCAAGGATGAATACTACGTTTGGTTTTCCCGCGGCCGACAGGAAAGCTGTCATCACGAGACAGGTCCCTGCGAGGGCCACTAGTCCAGAACGGCATATTGTCTTTCTCATGGAGTTCTCAGCTGAGGCTGTAGGTCACGCTGTTGAGAGCGTAGTAGTTACTGCAGATGCGACGACATGCCTCTCGCAGCGAGTCCGGGTCAAGATCCTTGAAGCGAGAAGGCAGGAAAGGTGAGATATCATCGCGACACGCGCCCTTCAGGACCGAGTCCGCCAACCAGCGCCCGACAGATCCCGAGCCAGCAATACCCATCCCACCACAGCCGGTCGCGAACCAAAGACCCTCAACAGAAGGGGCCGGGCCGATAACATACCCGGCATCAGGTGTGCAGGTGATCATTCCCTGCCGGAACTGTGCGATATTAAGCTGCTCCAGAACGGGAAATACGGGTGCAAGGCGTTGGCGCGCCCCGGCAATGATGTCCTCTGCGGGCTTAATGTCCCCGGTGGCGAAGCTGGCAGGCATCTCACGGGGATCAATTGCCATCGGATCATCGTCAAATATGCCAAACAGATAACCGCCCTCCTCGGGCCGCAGGTAGCAACTCTGATCGGGGATACGGACCACCGGATGATGCGCAGGAATCCCTGGATCGGGAGTAGTCCTTGCCTGTTGCAGGCGGATGGGTTGCATGGGCAACGTCAACCCCGCCATGGCGGCAAGGCGACCTGCCCACGGCCCCGCAGTGGCAATCACGTTCCCGGTTACGACAGGACCTCTGTCTGTCTCAATCCCGGTTACCGAGTCATTGCATGTCCGAAGGTCCGTCACCTCCGTATTGAGCACGATCTCCACCCCCAGGTCGCGGGCTGCATTACAATAAGCATGGGCACAGGCCCGGGCATCCACGTAACCATCCCCGGGCACATACAATGCACCCGTGATCTCCGAGAGGCTGATGGCAGGGGCCAATTGCTCTATCAGGACCCCCTCTGCGATCTCGGCCTCGATGCCCAGCGCGCGCGCATGGGCAAGCTGCTCCTCAAAGGACGCCATGCGTTCATCACATTGCGCGAGGTGCAGGCTGCCGGTCAGCATCAGTCGCGGGTCGTGCCCGGTGGCCTCCTTGAAACCGGTCAGCAACTCCAGGGTATAGCCCACCGCACTCGCCATGAGTGGATCCCTTCGCAGTTGCCCGATCTGTCCTGCGGCCTGCCGGGTCGTTTCATCAGCCACCGCCGCATTACGCTCCACCACGACAATGGATCGGCCTGTCTGTTCACGGGCCAGGTGGTAGGCCGTGCTCAACCCCCATATTCCAGCCCCGATGATTATGATGTCCGCCTCGCTATTCAAGCTGACTCAGCCGGGAAAAGATTCATCTCATCTGACACTTCACGAATCGCCCGGAGCAGCGCCTCCGTGTCCTCCGGGAACAAATGGCCGATGTGACCAATACGGAAACAGTCGGCCTTGGTCACCTTGCCCGGATAGATCACAAACCCTTTTCCATTGAGGCGATCGTAGAACTCATCGAAGTTGAAACCGGCAGTGGGATAAAGAAATGAAGTGATGATGTTTCCCTGCAGGTCCGGGGCAACATATTCCTTGAAGCCCATCGCGCGCATGCCAGTTAGACAGCACTCGTGATTCGCATGGTAGCGCTGGACACGGGCGGGAATGCCGCCCTCCGACTTGAGTTCATCCAGCGCCCGGGCAAAGGCGAGCAGGGTGTGGGTCGGCGGCGTAAAGCGGAACTGCCCGTTCTTTTCCAGCGCCTGCCACTGGGACAGCAGGTCAAGACTCACTGTTCGGGAGAATCCTTCGGTAGCCTCAAGGGATGCTCGTCTGCAGAGGGCAAATCCAAAACCGGGAACACCTTCCACGCACTTGTTTGCACTCGAGACAAGAAAATCGATTTCGCATGCCGCCAGGTCGAATTCCACTCCTCCGAAGGCACTCATCGAATCAACAAAATAGGTGCAACCCGCCTTCCGGACCGCAGCACCAATATCGGCGATTGGGTTCATGATCCCGGAGGTCGTCTCGCAATGCACTGTCGCCACGTGGGTGAAGGCTCCCTCGGCAAGGGCGGAATCGATGGCGGCCACATCAGGAAGTTCATTCTCGTCGCAGCGGATCGCCTCGGCAGTGATCCCGTGGCGCTCAATGATGTTCAGGATCCGCTCCCCATAGGCCCCATTGATGATGACAAGCCATTTCGTCCCCGGGGGACTGATCGACGAGATGACCGATTCGATGGCAAAGGTGCCGCTGCCCTGCATGGGGATCGCCTCCCAACCCTCTCCCTGGGATACCCCCGCCAGGCCCAGCAGGCCGTCACGGATATCCTTGATGAGCTGGATGAACTCATGATCACGTGAACCCAGGTCCCGCAGCATCGCGGCCTTGACCGTGGCACTCGTGGTCAGCGGCCCCGGGGTGAACAGGGGTTTATCTCCTTTTACCATGGCAGTGAAAATGTCTTTACGTTGGTCATGTATTTGATGGCCTCAATGACGCCTTCCTTGATGCCGAGTCCTGAATCCTTCACCCCGCCAAATGGAGAGGACTCAATACGGTAACCGGGAATGGTGTTGACGTTCACCGTCCCGCTGCGGATGCCTTTCACCGCGGTAAGGGCCGCCTCCATGTCACGCGTGACAATCCCTGAGGAAAGGCCGAACGCGGTGCCGTTGGCCAATCCGATGGCATCATCAAGATCCTCGACCGGCAGGATTGGGGCCAGTGGCCCAAAGGATTCCTCAACAACCATCTCCGCATCACGGGGCACATCGGCAATGATGGTGGGTTCGATGGATGCGCCATTGCGGCGCCCCCCGGCCAAGACGCGCGCTCCCTGCTCCACAGCTCGTTCAACCCGGTCCTCCAGCAACCTCGCGGCATCCTCATCAATAACAGTGCCCACCCGTGTTGCCTCATCAGCCGGATCGCCACAGGGATATTCGGAGAGCTTCGCAACGAAGGACTCAGTGAAGTCATCAATTACTGCCCGGTGAATCAACAGCCTCTTGACCGCCGTGCAACGTTGACCTGAATTGCGGAAACACCCCTCCGCAGCAAGCCCCACCGCGAGGTCAAGGTCCGCATCATCGAGCACAATCAATGGGGAATTACCCCCCAGCTCCAGACAGAGCTTCTTGTAACCAGCCGTAGCCGCAATGGTTTTACCAATCGCCACGCTGCCGGTGAAGCTGACCAGTTCCACCCTGTCATCCCGAATGAGCGGGGTGACCACTTCATCGAGGGAGCCTACAATGACACTGAGCATTTCAGGCGGCAGGCCCGCTGCATACAGCAGCCTCGTGAACGTTATGGCCGTGAGGGGCGTTTTCTCGGAGGGCTTGAGAATCATTGGCGTGCCGGCCGCGATGGCCGGAGCCAGCTTATGGGCCACCTGGTTGAGCGGATGGTTAAACGGCGTGATGGCAGTCGCGAGTTGCAGTGGTTCACGCAGGGTAAAGATCTTGCGGGCCTTCCCCTGTGGTGAAACATCGCACGAAAAGACCTGGCCGTCATCGCGCAGCGCCTCCATGGCGGCGAACTGCAGCACGTCCTGCGTGCGCCCAACCTCATACCGTGTCTCGCGCATGCATAACCCTGATTCACTGCGGATGAGATGGGCGAATTCTACCGCCCGCCCGGACAGGAGCTCACGGGCCCTCATCAGCACCTCATATCGCTGCCAACGCGTCATCTCCACCTTCCGGGTGGCTGACAGGGCCTGCTCCAATCCGGAACTGTCCACCATTCGCACCCGCCCAGCCAGTTCGCCACTGTAGGGGTAGATGACGTCGAGCAGTTCGCTGCCCACCTCTTCCCCAGCGACATGGCACGACAGTTCCGGTGTAGTGGTCGACTCAGGGGTGCTCATGATTCAATTCCGTTACAGACATAATCAAAAACATCAAAATTGCGCGGATCCGCTGCAGCCCTTTCTGCATATTCCCCGTTCAACGGACCGGAGAAGATAAATGGCACCGTTGTCTCAAAACGCCCTCCGTGGGAACGCAGTGGGCGGTCCAACTGGGAGAGATCGTGGTGCCCGGGGCTTCGTCCCAACATCGTATCCGCCGCGCTCATGACAACGAGGTCTCCGATCCGGTCAACCGGAAGCTCCAGAAGATCGGCGGCCTCGAGTTTCTCAAAAACTTCCGTGACTCCCTCCAGACCGCGGATCCATCCGGCAATTTCAGCGGATCGACTGGATTCCAGCAGATGCACCGTAACATAAGAGCCGAGGGCTCCGTGGTGCACCACGTAGGGATCGGTTATCGGGCAGATCACCTTGTTTCCTTCGCCAAACTCTCCCGCCAGCTCATCTTCGAGATAGATCACCCGCGGAGTGCCATCTTCCCGGCACTTCGCATTCATTCCATGGTCCGCCGTGATCCCCAACCGGCAACCCAGGTCCATCAATCGGCCGAGTTCCACGTCCAGCGCTTCGTAGAACTCAAGGGCGCCCTCTTCATGAGGTGCATACTTGTGCTGGATGTAATCCGTCAGTGAGAGATAGAGGAAATCGGCCTGCCCCGCTTCCACGAGGGCCACCCCCGCTCGCAGGACATAGACACTCGCTTCCCCGCTATAGATGGGCGGTGTGTCCCCCGCCAGCTCCTCAACATTAGCGATGCCATGGGTTGGAACACATGCTTCGGCTGCTTTTTCGGAGGAAAATGCCATGCCCTTCACTCCCTCATCAAGCAGTCCGGGCGAAAGCAGGTCCCGCAGCTTTTCCTTCGCGGTCACCATCGCAACCTTGCGACCCGCATTAGCAGCCCCTGCCAGGATCGTTTCACAGCGCAGAAAATCCGAACTGTTCATCATCACTTCTTCACCGGTCTCGGGATCCAGAAAGAAATTACCACTCAATCCCGTCCTTGCCGGCGGCACACCGGTAACAATGGCTGCGTTATTCACGTTCGTGAAGGACGGCAGTGCTCCGCGTGCGCTACCACGCCAACCTCCCTGGAGGATCCGGGCCATCCTTGGCATTCGTCCCTGCGCCAGAGCTACATCCAGATACTCCTCCTCGCATCCATCCACGCAAACCACCGCCACCGGACCCGCCGGCAACCGGTAGTCCCGCCCATTCATGCTGAAGCCACTCATCTTCGTTCGGTTGCCCGTTTCCCTACCTCAAACATCCATAATAGCACTATTTTTGTGGGCTAACATGAAGATGTGCTGTTTCAGAGCCGAATCGGTGAAAAGCAAAGGTAACTCTTGTAATTTGGAGCAATTACAACGACAAATCCCCCCCGCCGCTGATTCAGCGAGCGGTATTCACATTAAAGTAAAGTATTATGGCTAAAGGTAAAGTGGCTCGTTTCTTCGATCAAAAAGGTTTCGGCTTCATCCAACCCGAAGAAGGCAGCAAGGATTTGTTCGTGCATATAAATGAGGTTGAAGGAGGTCAACTTCAGGAAGGCGACACAGTTGAGTTTGAAGTCACGGAAGGACCCAAAGGTCCACAGGCTTCGAGCGTTAAGGTTGTTTAGCCTGATTCAGCCATCATTGCTGGCTGATCCCATTCAGGGAAATCCCCCCCAAGCCCCCGATCCTGATTGGGACCGGGTGAGGTGTGTTTGGCCATCGGACCCAGCGAACACCGAGTCTCCCGTTTACAGGGGAAATACGGCTCTCTCACTCATCCTCCCAGGGAGCCCCAAATCTCCCAATGTCCTCCCAATGTAACGGTGGACAACATTATGGCTGATCCTTCCAGCTTTGACACTGAGCATGCGCACAAGGTCTTCTCCACGCATTGTTTTAATCATGCGTGGGAACTCATGGGGAAATCCGAGCGCAATACGGAGGAAAACGAACAGATCATCCAGTGTGCTTTGGCCTCACTATGGCACTGGACGCAGCGTCCGGACTGCACTAGCCAAAATCTTTCCATCGGTTACTGGCAGGTCTCACGCGTTTATGCTTTGGCAGGTGAGTCAGACAATGCATGCAAATACGCTCAACTTTGTCTGGCCCATACCCCGCCAGATGATCCCTTCTGCCTCGGTTATGGCCACGAGGCCATGGCGCGAGCTAAGTTGCTGGATGGAAACAGGAAAGATGCTGCTGAGAATTTATCTCATGCTCGCAGGCATGCTGAACAGGTTGCCGATTCTGAGAATCGGAAATTGTTAATGGATGACCTCGACGAATTGAGCTGATCCCCACAGATTCCAATTGGGATGCTGTGGATTAAAGCGGAGGTTCAGGGACCGATCCACACTTCGCCAACTATCTGCGCGAGGATTTCCTTCACCGCTCTAATCGAACTGCAGATCGCTTCGTTTCACCTTGAGGGAGTGGATCACTTTCCCGTCAATGTTCACGATGCTGTAATTGACCGTCGGGTCATCCGCCTTCAGGTCGAAGTCAACACGTCCGAAGGATTGTTTCGCGTTGTAGCCGAAAAGTGAATGCTTGATGAGGCCGTGCACGTGCTGGTTCGTCAGGCGGGAGGACTGCCACTCGTAGAGGGGATACATTCCCTTGATCCCGGTATCGATCTTGTAGGCGTCGGAACGATGCCGGTCGGCGGAGAGAATAATAACCCCGGGAATCTTCTCTTCGGCAATGAACTTGAAAATCCGCTGGCGTTCGCCATCAAACCCGTCCCAGGTGTCCTTCGAGCCCGGCTTCACCCTGGGAGTGACGGGAACATTGGTGCAGAACACCGTGAAAACGGCGGGCTGCTTAAGTGTTTTCCTGAGCCACTTCATCTGCACCGGTCCCAGCATCGAGGGATCTTCCCCTTTGGGAGACTCGCGGTAGTAGCGGCCGTCAATCAGCACGAAGTGGACCTTTCCGATCCAGAAATCAAACCAGCACCCCGGCTGCTTTTCGCCACCGCCGTAATAGGGGTTATCGTAGTTTTCCCTGAAGATCTCCCAGACCTTGCGCTTCCACTTGGGCTTCTCGATGTCGGGCCCGCCCCAACCGTCGTTGGTGGTGAAATCGTGATCATCCCAGATTCCGTAGATGGGCACCTGTTTGGCGAGCTTCATCCACTCGGGCTGGCTTTGGCGACGGTAGTAGTGGAAGCGCTGCATCTCCGGCGTCTGGGGATCGTCGATGTAAACATTGTCGCCCAGCAGGAGCAGGGCCCGTGGATCGATCCCGCGGATGGTGTCCCACACCCGCTCGTTAGCTGGGACGTAGCCGGCCCCTCCCCCGAACGCGATGGTGAACCTGTCGGCCGCGGCATCCTTCTTCAGGGAAGTGTCCGGAAGGGCCCGTTCCCATGGCCAGGTCGCAGCATCGAATTTCCAAGCCTCCGGTTTTCCCCGGGCCAGATCCAGCAACATCCTCGTATGACCAGGATTGACGCCCTTGCCCGCTGTCGACTCTAGATAGGCGATCGCCTCCTTGCTCTTGCCCTGCAGAATAAGCTTCAGGGCATGAGGATGGATCCGCTTGCTCTGCTTCCCCTTTTCGGGCTTTTCGTTGTTCACCCTCGGTTTCGAGGCCTGCCCGTAAAGCTGGCCAACGTTGATACACGTCACTAGGACGACAAGAAACAGTATCGGCTTCAGGAGGAATCTTCCGGTTGTTGTTCGCATGGGATCGGAGGTCGTTCTGGCAAGCTGCCTTCTATTTCGTTTGCTTGAATTGCGCAAGGAGGAGCGGGTTATTGTTAAAACTGGCCATATCCACAGGTTTCCATTCAGTGGCTCCCATTCTATCATGCGCCCATGGCATCCATGAATCGGCGAAGTTTTCTCTGCTCCACCAGCATGCCTGCAGCCGCTGTTTTGGTGAGCGGAATCCCTCAAGGTCACAGCAAGCCCGTAGATCCGATCGGAACCTTCAATCCTCTCATTCAGCGCAATCGCCTTCCGGATCCGGTCATCATCGAGTCACTTGGCCTGTATAAACGGGATGGCAACTGGTTCATCCGCGCACGCTCCAAGGATGGAGCGGAAGGCTGGTCCGTTGGACATCCCAGCAAGATGGAACTGAGCCAGCGCGTCTTCACCAAGGTGATCGCGCCCTACATGCGCGGCAAGGATGCGCGGGACCTCGATCGATTGGTCGATGGGGTCTTTCTCAGCGGAAGCAATTACAAGATGCAGGGACAACTGTTTTGGGTCCCGCTCGCGGCAGCCGAATTCGCAATCCTTGATCTCCTGGGCAAAGTCGCCAAGCGCCCGGCAGCGGACCTGCTAGGCGGACAGCGACGTAGGCAGATCGATCTCTATATCGCCAACAACCATCGCTCCAAGGATCCCCGGGAATCCCTGCGCCGCATCATCAAATCGGTGGAGAGCATCAACGCCAAGGCCTTGAAGTTCAAAATCGGAGGGCGAATGAAGGTGATCGATGAGGTCCCCAACCGCACCGAGAAATTAATCCCCATGGTCGCTGAAGCCCTGGGCGAACGATGCACCCTCTACGCCGATGCCAACAGCTCCTACCTCTCAGTAAAAAAGGCCATTGGAATCGGCAGGATGCTGGAGGCAAACAAGTTCGCATTCTACGAGGAACCCGTGCCCTTCGACTACCTTGAGGAAACGAAACGAGTCGCTGACGCATTGGACATTCCCATCGCATGGGGCGAGCAGGAGAGCAGTCAGTGGCGCTTTAAATGGATGATTGAAAACAGCGGCGTGCGCATCTTCCAACCTGACCTCTTCTACTACGGTGGCCTCATCCGCTCATTGCGCGTCGCCGGGATGGCAGCAACCAAAGGCTTTGATTGCACCCCACACATTTCCGGCGGCGGCCTTGGATTTCTCTATATGGGAATCTATGCCGCATGCTGCCCCAACCCTGGACCACACCAGGAATACAAGGGATTGACCGACGATTTCCCCTGGGAATCCACAGGCGACAAAATCACCGTCAAAAATGGATCCATGACCGCACCCAACGGCCACGGAATCGGCGTGGATATCGATCCTAACTACCTGGCTAAGGCCGACAGAGTCAAATAGCGCCCTCCGAACTCAGCCGACCTTAATAGAGAGGATCATGCCCCCATGAGCGGGCACCGTATTTCAAGGGGACGACTCCGGTAACCAGGCAAATCGACCCCAGTTCGTCTTTGGGGGCACAATCAGCAACTCCTTTTCCCCTGATTGCGTTTCAATCATTACCTTGGGGCCCCCTCTTCCGTGGTCAGGAAATGCCCGGGTCACAAATCCATCGGGCGACCACGTGGGATCATCGCCCCGCCCGACTTTCCGTCGTTCCTTGCCGTTACTGCTGGCAACCCAGACATTGAAGGTCGCTGAGATCTCCCGATCCCGCTCCGGGTTCTTGATCCCGGTGTGGGGACTCATGTGAATCATCTCCACACCTTCCCAGTGAGCGATCCATTTCCCATCGGGGGACCACACAGGGACTTTCTGCTCGATGGGCAGTTTAAGATTCTCATCCTTCTCCTCAGGCGGTGGCGAAACAGGCCTGGCACCACTCCCGTCAAGATTGCCCACCCAGATCCTGAAGGTGCCGCTTCGGTTGGAGACAAAGGCGACCTTTTTACCATCGTGAGATACAGAAGGCATCGCATTACTGAACTTGATCTGCTCCGGATCACTGAAAAGCCTTCGGGATTTGCCCGTCCTCGTATCCAGGATATGGATCTGGCTGCTGGATGCGGGGTCCTGCCTCCTGTTCTCCTGGCGGGCCTTCATCCAGACCATATGGCGGGAGTCCGGCAACCAGGAGGGAAGAAGATTCATCCCCTCCCTGACAAGAGAGCGGGCGTTCCTGCCATCGAGATCCGATAACCAGATCGACAGGGAACCCTTACCGGATTCCACATAAAGCAGCTTCTTCCCATCCGGCGAAACAGAGGGCATGCGGCAGCCAGATTTCGATTGCGTCAATTGAATGCTATCCGACCCGTCCTCCTTCATGCGGAAAAGCTGGAGGATGCCGTTGTCATCAGCGTGACTGACGATCACTTCACGCAATTCCTCTGCGCCGCAAACAGAAACAAAGGACGTCAGGAACAGGGCAAATGGAGCGAGAATTGATTTTTTCACTTCGTTTTCTTCAGCTCATCACCCGTAAGTTTTCCGTCTGGCCTTCTCTGGCTGGCTCATGAGGTGGCAGCCTTGGCTTTCGGCATTTTGGCGTCCACTTCCCGTCGCCAGTCATGCAGCATCTTCAGCAGCTTCCTGGTGATCTCCGGCTTCGCCTTGGAAAGATCGTCCTGTTCGCCAAGGTCATTTTCCAGGTCGAAGAGCTGGACGCTGCCATTCTCGTAGTATTCGAGCAGCTTGTACTTGCCCAGGCGAATGGCTCCCCCCGGGCTCTGGTATCCGTGGTTGCTGTAATGAGGAAAATGCCAGTAGATGGCGCCACGATCCTGAGCCCTGCCCTTGAGCGCAGGCAGGAAACTCACCCCGTCCACGTGCTGCTTGGGGAGAGCGGGCAGATCGATCATTTCCAGCAGGGTTGGATAAAAATCAGTCCCGGTGACCACCGCGTGCGACATGCTGTTGACCTCCACCTCTCCCGGCCAATGGACAATCAGGGGCACGCGAATACCCCCCTCGTAGTTCCAGCCCTTGGCTCCCCGCAGGGGAAGGTTCGACGAGGCGAAGCGACTGTCCAGTTGCCTGCGAGGGTGGTTGATTCCCCGATACTGGTTCGAAGCCGACATGCCCCCGTTATCAGCCGTGAAGATCACAATTGTGTTCTCTGACAGCCCCAGTTCCTCAAGCTTGGCACGGATCCGGCCCAGGCTTTCATCCGTGGCCTCAAGCATGCCCGCGAACTCCACGTTATCCTGCCTCTGCTTCCCCCACCCCACACGCTTCTCCTGGTGAACCTTGAGAACATCGTTTTTCTCCAGCGCCTTGAGCTCCTCCGCGGACAGTGCCGGGCCATCCGGGTTGGGCTCCAGGATATACCCGGGACCCTTGGCCGCCGGCATGCCGGCCAGTTTCTTCCTGTATTTTTCTACCAGGTCCCTGCGCCCCTGGATCGGATCGTGAACCGCAAAGTGCTCGAGATGGACAAAGAACGGGCGATCCTTGTTCCGCTCAATGAAGTCGAGCGCGGCATCGGTCAGTTTGTCGGTATAGTAGTCCCCTTTTTTCGCCGGCAGCGTTTTCGAATACTGCGGCGAGAAGGGGTGGTAGTAGGAACGGACCCAGCCAGTGATCGCTTCGTCAAACCCGTAGGTCCTGGGATCCTTGCGCAGATGTGCCTTGCCATAGTTCGCGGTGGCGTACCCGTGTTTCTTCAACGTCTCCGCCAGAGTGATTTCCTCATCAGGCAGTGACATCAGTTTCCTCGCACTGTGGAGCTTTTCAAAAGCCCGTTCCGGGCGCCCCCCCAGCCATTCGGTCAGATCCGTGCGAGCCGGATATTTCCCTGTCAGGATGCTGGCCCGGCTGGGAGAACAGACATGACAAGTGGAATAAGCGTTATCGAACCGCATACCCTGCCTGGCCAGTCGATCGATGTTCGGCGTCTCATGGAAGGTGCTGCCATAGCAACCGACATCGCTCCAGCCGAGATCATCAACCAGAAAGAAAACGATGTTGGGACGGGCCCAGAGATTGGCCGTCAAAAAGGATAGGAATAGAAGGTATTTCAAAACAGTCATGGTTTCGGATCAACTCGCCAGTTCTTATTACGTCTCGTCCCGTAATAGGGATAGAAATCCCACGGAGCATCAATGCCCAGGGCCCGGGGATCTTTGGTGCGAACCAGGTGTTCCTCCAACCGGACCGCTAGTTTCTGCTGGATTTCCGCATAGCCCGTCTTGCCCGCAAGGTTGACGATCTGCCCGGGGTCCTTGGTGACGTGATAAAGCTCCTCCGCGGGGCGCTTGGCAAAGGCGAGGTCGTAAAAGCGCTTGAACCCCGGCTTGTCCTTGTTGTCCATCAGCAGGGACTTGGTGGGCGAGGAGTCCACTTCCCCGAAGGGAATGTAACGCGCACAGAACTCACGATCCGGGTTGCCCGCCGGCCAGCGAGCAGGCTCAAGATTCCTGATATAGAGATATTCCCCCGTGCGGATCGCGCGACAGGGATAGCCCTTCCCTCCCTTGCGGCATCCATCGTGTCGCTCCATCGCGATGAAGGCGGCGGACTTGTCCAGGTAAGCTCTTTTATTCGGAGTTCCCGCGTTGCTGAATATATGCATCAGGTTTCCTGCAGTCATCATATCCGGTGCCTGTAAGCCCGCTGCGCTCAAAAATGTCGGGGCAAGGCTGCTGAGGTTCATGCAGGAATCAACGGTCCGACCGGAATCCTTGATCCCCCGCGGCCAGCGGATGGCCAGCGGCACCCGCGACCCCTGGTCATGCAGACTCGCCTTGGCCCGGGGAAACGGCATCCCGTGATCACTGGTCACCACCACGATCGTATTGTCCAGTTGCCCGGACTTCTCCAGCGCTGCCATGGCCCGCGCCACCATCCGGTCGAAATGCTCGACCTCCACATAGTAATCGAGGATGTCACTCCGCACCACGGGATGATCCGGAAAGATCGGGGGCACGATCACCTTGGCCGGATCCTTGCCCGTTCGCTTCCCCGCTCCCGCCTCAAATCCGCGATGAGGCTCGCTGGTCCCAAGCCAGAAGCAGAAAGGCTGGTCCTTCTCCAACTGGGCAAGGAAGTCATCAAAATTCGCGGCATAGTCCGTATTTCGCATCGCCTTGAAGGGAGGCTTCAAGCGGCGTTTCCCAAACTCCTTGCCCGCCGGGTTCGAATCGCGGCCTCCCGCCTGCAGGCGTCCGGGACTCCACCCCTTGCCCGTGTAACCCACGGAGTAACCGGCCTCGGACAGCACCTCGGTGTAAGTAATGAACTTCTTCGGCAGGGTGCTGTGGATGTTGCCGGCCTCCTCCAGGCGCCAGATCGGCTGACCGGTGAGAATCGCACTGCGGGAAGGCCCGCAGGTCGGGGCATCGCAGAAGGCATGGGTGAAACGGATCCCCTCCCGGGCAACGCGATCGAACGCGGGCGTCTTGACCACGGGATCCCCGTTCGCCCCCGTATGGGCGTAGGACTGATCGTCTGAAATACAGAACAGGATGTTGGGCCGTGAGTCAGCCGGCACGGACAGCACGACGAACGTCAGAAAAAAAAGGATCGCTCTCATTTTTTATTCCGCCTCCATCACCTTTTCCACCTGCTCCCCTCTCATCTCGACATGTCCCGGGTTATTTCTTTTTTCCCTGGATAATGGCCATCCTTGCCCCCGCGAGTTGTTTGAGCCTCGGTTCCGCATCGTGCAGGTAATTCTTGATTGCGTCATTGGCTTCAGCAATGGCCTTTCGCCGTCCTTGGAAATTCTCGTCCTCCTT
>JAKVCR010000077.1 GCA_022448985.1 Roseibacillus sp. | reverse complement strand
GATGTCGCTGAAGGGCTTTGCGCCGAATTGTTCTGCGAGTAGCTCCGCAGCTTCGGCCCGGAGGTCGAAGACGGAGTGCAGTTCGCCGCCATCCATGGCCTCGATGGCCTTGCCATGGAACTGGCCGATCATGCCGGCCCCTATAATTCCGAATTTCATAAGGGTGAGGGTATTCGTTTCTCAAGGGGAAGGTGACTTAGCTGTGCGATTTGGATCTTCTGGGCAGGAAGAATCCGATCACGACGAGGATTACGAACACGATAATGAAGTACTTCCCGAGGGGGATAACGTTTTCGCCGACCGCCAGGGTCTTGTTCCATCCGGTCCAGCCAGCGGCCAAACCGGTGATGATACAGGAGATGACGAGCGGAATATTCCAGGCCAGGCGGGCTCTTCCAGTGGGGACCTGGTCGCCAAGGACCTTCTTGGAATTGATCATGGCGATGAATGCGAGGAAGGCGATGGGGAATAGGACGTATCCGAAGGTAGAAGTGGTAACGGCGAGATAAGCGAGTGATTCGCCTTTCCACAGAGCGGGCCAGAGGACCCCCGTGGCGGCAAGGAGGGTTCCGATTTTGAAGGCCATACTGTCGCGGGGCTTCCCGGTGACCTCGCAGGCGACGAATCCGGAAATAAGCATCAGAATCGAGATCGTCGACAGCCCCATCGCGAGCACGCCGATGCCGAAGATCTTCTGAGACCAGAAGGAGTTGCCGAACAGCTTTTCAAGAGAAGCTGCAAGCTGGCCGGTGTCACGTTTGATGAGCATGGCGGCCAGTTTCTTTTCGCCGTCGGCCAGCGCCGTTTCCTCGCCGACGGTTTTGTTGCGAGCGCCGATGGATTTCGAGTAATCACCGTATTTGGGACTCGCTTGGACCACGACGACCTTGCCGCCCTGTTCTTCGATGAGTCCTTCGAATGGCTTGCCATGGAACTGGGATCCGGCAGCGATAACGACACAGCCGGTAGCCAGGATAAAGGGGATCATCATGGCGGTTACCAGATCGAAGCGGGAGAGGCCGCGATGTTTGCCGCCCCACTTACGGGCCTTGAGCGCCCAGGGCATGAGGAAGGTCATGTTGATTCCGACCGCGGCGGCTGCGGAGGCCACCATTCGTTCTCGCTGGGCGGCGAGCACCACGGAGTTCCAGTATTCCTTGGCCGCTTCGGTGGGCAGGGCGCTGATGATCTCGTTGTAGGCACCAGCTGGTTTCCAGAGAAGAGCAGGATTTGGAATGATGCCACTGAAGATGGCTCCCCAATCGAGGGTTCCGGCCAAGCGGATGACTACCAGGAAGAAGGAAATGACGACAATTCCGACGAGGACCTTCAGGGTATTCTCGTAGATGCGGTAGCCGCGCCCCTTGCCGGATCCCAGGAAATTGATTGCGATCATGAGGCCGAGGATGAGAAACGAGACGATGTATTTGGTGCTGTCATCCCCTTTTGATTCGGCGAAGAAACCTGGAAACAGGTTGTTGGTGAGAGCGGCGTAGGAGAGGGAGTACTGGGGTAAAACCCAGATCATGTTGGCGAGCTGCGAAGCTGCGAGCCATCCCCACGCGAGGACGGGGTTGATTTCCTGGCGGAGGCTCTGGAAGGGAGTGCGCTCGGTGCTGAGGGTAACGTAGGCGATGGCCGCGAGGAGGATGACCCCCATGAGCATCGCGAACGGTTGCACCCAGAGCATGGCGAAACCGCCGATCACTCCGAGGAACAACGCCCCGCCGAGCGAGCCGCCACCCAGGGTGATAGCACTCTGCAGCCAACCCGGTCCGGAGAGCTTGGTGTAGGCCCTGGCCTTTTGGAGGGGACCCTTGTCGGCCACCGAGTCGAGAATCTCGATCTCGCGGTTGAGTTGATCGTCGTTGCTGCTCATGGTGTTGCGGGGCACCCTAACCGGGAAGCGCCAGCAGCGGCAAAGAGGAAATTCAGACCGCGGGCAGGACGAAGTGCCGTTTGCGGTCCTCCAGGGGGTCAGTTGCCCGGGAGATACACCCTTTGCAGGTATTCCATGCTTAGCCGGGCGATTTCGTCAGGACCGGGCTCGTATTTGAAGACTTCAACCGAGATCCAGCCCCGGTAGCCAATTTCCTGCAGGGCCAGGGCCGCGGGGGCGTGGTCGACTTCACCCATTCCGGGCCCGAGGAGGTTGGGATCGTTGGCGTGGTAATGGGCGATGCGGGAAGCATTATCCCGGACAAGGTCCCCGAGGCCCTTTTTCTCGGAGCTCATGGCTTTGACGTCGAGGTGGAGCTGGAGGTTCGGGTGATCGACAATGTCGAGAAGGGCGGCGGTTTCCTCAGCAGTGTTGAGAAAGTTTGTCTCGGTGGAGGCGAGGGGTTCCATCGCGATGGTGATTCCCTGGGCGGCACAGTGTTCGGCAGCCGGTTGGAGAATTTCTACGGCCCGCTCCACGGATTCCCCGTAGTCCCATCCGTCCTCGAGCGAGCGTTGCTGCGGGCTTCCCCAGACCATGATGGTTCCGCCAAGGGCAGAACAGAGGTCGGCCAGTCGCCGGGCGTAGTCGATGGTTGCGACCCGGACGGAATCGTCGGGGCTGGTGAGGTGGTAGCCCTCGGTCTTGGCCAGGAGCCAGTGAAGCCCCACGATTTCAAGGCCATGATCAGATGCGGCTGTCCGATAGTCGGCAATTTGAGCCTCCGTGATCAGGGAGATGTCGTCGGAAAGGGTGAAGGGGGCGATTTCGAGCCCGGTGTATCCGGCAGCCTCGGCAGCCTGGCATTGCTCGAAAAAGCTCCGGTCCTGGAAGGTCTCATTGCAAATCGCGAACTTCATGGAGCGGATGTAAGCTGGAGGAGGAGGGAATTGGCAGGATTTTCTGGGCGATCTTCAGCCCCCCGGGATTGCGGAGGTAAGCTGTTGGGGTCATACTCAAGGGGCGTGACAGACGAAGTGGGCGATTCGGAATCCAATGCTGCCGGGGCTAGCCCGAGTCTGAGGGAGGATCTCGCCACCCTGATCAAGCTCCGCCTCAACACCTTTGTGTTGTTGACGACATTTTTCGGGTTTCTGGTCGCGACCATCAGCGGGGCAGGGGACTGGGATGTGAGTCGGTTCCTGCTCCTCTTCCATACCCTTCTGGGCACGGCCGCGGCGGCCTTTGGATCGGCGGTGTTCAACCAGTTGATGGAGATCAAGGAGGATGCCCGGATGCGGCGGACTGCGGATCGGCCCCTGCCCTCGAAGCGTGTTCTTCCGACGGGGGCCTTCCTGCTTGGATGGATTCTCAGCGCCTTTGGAATTATCCACCTGGAAGTGATGGTCGACCGGGGGGCTGCCCTGCTGGTGGCAATCACCATTGCCACCTATGTCTTTATTTACACGCCCCTAAAGAGGCGCAGCTCGATCAACACGCTGGTAGGGGCAGTGCCCGGGGCCCTGCCGCCCATGATTGGCTGGGTCGGTGGCGGGGGCGGAGTGGAGGATCCCCGGGGATGGTTTCTTTTCGCGCTTTTGTTCCTGTGGCAACTTCCGCACTTCGTCTCGATCAACTGGCTCTGTCGGGAGCAGTATGAGGAGGCTGGTTTCCGGATGTGGTCGGATGGAGACGAGAGCGGCAGGCGCTCGGGGTTTCTTGCCGGTGGCTTTGCGGTAGCCCTTGGCGTGTTGGCGCTGGTTGGCCCCCTGTCAGGATACACGGGCTGGGGTTTCGGGGTTGTGGGGCTGGCGGCCGGCCTCCTCCTGGCCTGGTTGGCAGCGAAGTTTGCCCTGTCCGGGGAACGGCTAGCCTTCCGGAAATTCTTCCTGTTGACCCTGCTTTACCTGCCGGTGGTTCTTACCGTGCTTGCAATCGACTGGAAGTGAGATTGCAGGGATTCGGGCGCTCACGCTGGCCCGAGATGCCAACAAAGGTTCCGGGAATTTCCCCTTCCAATCTCTCTTTCCTGTCCTACGTTCCCACCGCAGTGGCAAGAAACGTCGGGCCCCTGGAACCTGCCGAGCGGGATCCTGTGCAATTGCGGAGGACCGGGTTGGCTATTACGGCCATCATGCTGATTGGCGGTATCCTCGTGACGGTTGCATACAGGATCAAGCACCGGGCAGATGAACAGGATGCCCGTCCGCACGTGGTGCAGCGTTTGACCGAGGTATTTTTTGGGCGGGACCAGAACAACAAGGCCTTCACCACCGAACAACTGAAGGGAAAGATAACGGTTTTCACGCCGCTGTCCCTCAGGGAGGAGGACCGGATGCAACAGGCGCTCGAGATCATGAGGGAGATGGCGCAGAAATTTCCCGATGACGACAGGTTGCGCTTCCTTGGAATCACGGTTGACCCCGGGAACGACGGACCGGAGCAACTGAAGTCCGTTCTTGAGAAGCTTGGCGTAGCCGACGATGAGCGCTGGTTCTTCGTGCAGGCCGAAGAAGAGGCGGCGCGGGGTTACATTCGTCATAAGATCCGGGTGGACTTCAGGGAGTCAATTCCATCCCCGGGTGGTCCCAGGCAGCGCTTTCGTTCGACCCTGGTCTTTATCGATGAGCACCTCCATGTGTTGAATCCGGCATTTGATCTGAATCGCGCGCGGGAAGTTGAGGAGGATGCGAAGCAGATGCTCAAGAATGACCCCGGGAAAGCAGAGAAACTCGGGGCCCGGGAACGAATTAATGATCTGGAGAAGGCGGTTGAGCGGTTCTATGAAGTGCTGCAATATATCCGCGACGGAGATCTGAAGGAGGGATAGCAGGCATTCATCATGACGGACCGGGGAAAAATCATCACTATTTATACCGTGGTCGGTATTTTGAGCGTTGGCGTACTGGCCACCTCGTTCTGGATCCGGGGATCACGGGACAACAGGTTTGGTTCTCCAATTGCCGACAAGATCGGGGGAGACGTGGCGGAGGACTTTGGCAGCCTGGAGAAGGACCTTTTCCTCACCAACCAGGACAGCAGGGAGGTGAAATTGTCCGAGTTGAAGAACAAGGTCTGGGTCGCAACCAATTTCTTTGCAACCTGTCCGTATTGCCTTGAGACGGCTTCGGAGGATCTCAAGAGCCTTTACCAGGAGTTCTCCTCCGATCCGGATTTTCACATGGTGTCGATTTCGATTGATCCTGCGACGGATGGACTGGAGCAACTCCAGGAATACGCCCGGGTCATGGGGGCGGAGAGCGGGAACTGGTGGTTCCTGCGGGGAGAGGAGAAAGCAATCCATGATTACCTGGAAAAGGAGATGGGATTCATGAAGGTCGTGAGAAACCAGGTCCCTCCGGCCAAGAACCGTTTTTCCCATGACCGCGCCCTGCTGGTCTTTGACGGTTGGAAGTGTGTGAAGAAGCGCGACCTTCAATTTGCACGTACGCAGGGCGAGAAGGTGCGGGACCGCTATTTCCAGGACGTGCGCAAATCCATCCTGAAGAGCCTCGCGAGGCGCGACTCGCCGACGACCGGAAACCCATGAATCAACTGGATTCCTACCGCAGCCGGGAGGCCAACATGGTTCTGGCCCGGAAGCTCAAGATCGGAGTGTGGATTGTCACGGCGGTGGTGCTTCTGCTGGTGGGGCTGATGCGGCAGGTGAAGATCGGTTTGCCGGAAGGGATGAGTTTCCATTTTCTCCCACCCCTGCA
>JAKVCR010000076.1 GCA_022448985.1 Roseibacillus sp. | reverse complement strand
CCAGGCCCCCAGGCGGTAAAAGGCGGTGGCGACCGTCCGGTCGATGCTCCTCGGTTCCAGTTCGTCTCCCGCAACCTGTTCGATGAGGAACTGGTCATAGGGCATATCACTGTTGAGAGCCTTGATCACCCAGTCCCGGTAACGCCACGCGCCCGGCTTGGGACGGTCGTTCTCAAAGCTGTTGGTTTCTGCAAATCGCACCAGGTCGAGCCAGTGACGCGCCCAGCGCTCCCCGAACTGGGGACGGTTCAACAGGCTGTCGACCGCTTTCCCGTAAGCTTCCGGCGAGTCATCTGAGACGAAGGCCGATACGGCTTCCGGAGACGGCGGCAGACCGGTGATTCCATAATGCAGGCGGCGGTAGAGAGCCGCTCGGCCCAGCGGGGGGGACGGTTTCAGTCCATCCTCCGCCAACCGTTTCCAGAGGAAGGAATCGATGGGATTAACTCTCCACTCCGGGGGAACATCGGCCGGCACCTTGGCACGTTTCACTGGTTGGTAGGCCCAGTGGTTCCGCGCATCTGGGTCCTGGTAGGGTGCACCCCCTTCCTCATCCTCCTGGGCATCCATGATCCCCGGGAAGAGGAGGAGCGAACATATGCAACTGCGGAGAAATCGATCGGCCCTGTGGCCGCCCTCGCCAATCAGCTGGCCGGGGGCGAGGCCTCCACCCCCGCCGGATATAACCGTTTTCTCCTGCTCGTTCTTGGGGTTCATGGGATCTTGTCGGGTTTGGCTTCCTCACTTCACGGATTTCTCGACCACCCAGTCCGGGGTACCGAACCAGTCGTGCATCTCCTTGGTGAAGGGTGCGACGACCTCCTCGGGCTCCGGAAAAGCGCCCCGGTCGCCGGTTTCCGCCATCCAGGTGTCAAGGGCGGCGCTCATGGCAACACGTGCCGCCCGGTGGGCAGGCTCTTTCGACTCCGCCAGGTTGACAATTTCATGGGGGTCTTTCTGTGTGTCGTAGAGAAGCTCGTAGGGCATCGGCTGCATCAGTTGCAGGGCCGCCCCCTTGAGCTTGCCCTTGGCCATGAGGGTTCTCATCACGGGCTTGATCCGGAAACATTTCTCCTTGTAGCGGTTGAGGGCGGAAAAACCCTCTCCCTCGCTGTAATTGCGGATGTAGTGATAGCGTTTGCCCCTTACCGAACGCATCCGGAGAACGGTTTCATCGATGCGATCCCGGGCACTGAAGGCAAAGCGACGGGGGGGATCGACCTCCTGGCCGAGGAAGCGTCTCGCCTGCATCCCATGCGGCTTTGTAATTCCGGCCATCGCAAGGGTGGTGGCGGTCAGGTCAATGAGGCTGATAACCTGCTCATTGACCCCACCGACCTTGAACTGGGCGGGGGCAGGTACACCTTTCGGGTAGTAGATGATCATGGGAACGTGGATGCCCGAATCCCACAACCAGTGGATCCCCCTGGGCTCCATCCTGCCGTTGTCACCGAAGAAGATCACGATCGTATTGTCGGCCACCCCGTCTTTCTCCAGTTGCTCCAGGATCCATCCCACCCGGATATCCATGCCCGAGACGGAATTCAGGTAGCGGGCCCATTCCTCCCGCACCACCGGGTGCTCGGGATAGTAGGGAGGAGGGGTCACGTTCCCGGGCGTCGCGACCTTGGGATGCTGTTCCTCTCCGTCCCAGGTGACGCGGTCATGCTTGTAGGTCTGGCGGTCGTAGATGTCGTACTCGTTTTCCACCATGTTGATCATGGCGAAGAAAGGCTGGTCTCCTTTCAACTTGGCCCAGTCCGTGGTGTGGTAGAGAGGACCCTCATTCACGAAGTTGAGGTCGAGCTTGCCGGTCCCCACGCGACGCTTCCCGATCATCTTGATATTTGCGGTGAGGTAGCCCACATCGGAAAGGCGATGGGTAATGGACCTGACCCCTTCCGGGAGGCGGAAGTCGTCGTCCCGGTGCGAACGCATGTGGTGGGTGTCAGTGGTTGTTGCATACATGCCCACCATAAAGGCCGAGCGGCTCGGGGCGCAGACCGGGGAGGTGGAATAGACATTGGTGTAGCGCTGTCCCTTTCTCGCCAGGCCGTCGAGATGGGGGGTCGCGACGTTCTTCATCCCGTAAATCCCCAGGTCGAGGCAGAGATTCTCCCCGACAATCCAGAGGATATTCGGCTTTTTCGCAGCGGCCGTGGCCGGGCCTGCGAAGGCACCGAGAAAGATGGCGAGAAGTAGAATCGGGCAGGCTCGTCTCATGGTCGGGAAATCGTTATAGGACGATTGCCAGCCGGCATCAACCAGCGGATGCCGGATTTTGCGCGTAACCTGTTGAAGTCCATCGGTCCGGGTGCGAACATGCCGGCACCGCATGACGAATCGGCAGAGAATTGTTTGTGGGATCCTGGCCCTCGCGGCCTGGTATCCTGCTGGGGCGGCGGAGGACGGGGTGTTTACAGACGTAGTGCGGCCCGTTTTCGAGCAAAGCTGCGTCAAGTGCCATGGCCGGGACGGGAAGGTGAAGGGCAAGGTGAACCTGCTCAAGATTGCGGGGGTTGCGGACCTGGTCTCCGACCTTGAGCGTCTCGAGACCATTATCGACGCGCTTGATGAACATGAGATGCCGCCGGAGAAGGAGCCGGAACTCAAGCCCGGGGTGCGCGATCAACTGGTGCTGGAACTGCGCAAGCTCCTTCACGCCGGGGCGAAGGCGGGGAAGGGCTACGCCCCCACGCCCATCCGCAGGATGAACCGTTTCCAGTACAACAATGCGGTGGTGGACCTGCTGAAGCTGAAGGTTGTGGTCTTTCCCCTCCCGGAGAAGATGATGCGCGACCGCTCCGGTTATTTCCGGCCGGAAACCGGCAAGATGCCCGATCAAGTGGTGGTCAGCAGCCGCCAGCTTGGCAAATCCGCCCTCATTGAGCCCCGCCTGGCGGGGGTGGGTCCCTTCCCGCAGGATCTGCGCGCGGAGCACGGCTTTGATAACCGCGGTGATCACCTGACGCTCTCCCCCATGCTGATGGAGGCCTTCTTCAAGCTCAGCCGCCGCATCGTGCAGAGCCCGAACTTCGACAAGCGGACGGTGGGGATCTGGCAGGAGTTTTTTGTCCCCCCCGGNAAGAAGGAGGGACTGGAGAGCGAGGTGCGCAAGCGACTGCGGGTGTTCCTGGGCCGGGCCTTCCGCCAGCCGGTGGAGAAGGACCTGCTGGAGAGCTACCTCGGGCACGTGATGGGACAACTCAAGTCCGGCAAGGCATTTCCGGAGGCAATGAAGGAAGCGGTCTCGGCGGTGCTGGCCTCCCCACAGTTCCTCTATCTCTACGACAAGCCTTCCGCAGGTGGTGAAGTCGAGTTGCTGGACGGTTACGGGCTGGCCTCCCGCCTGTCGTTCTTCCTGTGGGGAAGTATTCCGGATGANAAGCTCCTGGAACTGGCGGGCAGTGGCANNCTGGTNGANCCGGAGGTGCTGGCGGGGCAGGTCAGGCGGATGCTGCTCGACCGGAAGCTCAAGCGCTTCTGCGACAGCTTCCCGGCCCAGTGGCTACAGCTGGAGCGCATCATTTCATCGCTTCCGGATGAAACGATCTACCAGGATTTCTATTACNCGCCTCCCAATTACCGGACCAGCATGGACATGATGATGGAGCCGCTCCTGTTGTTTGAGACGGTGTTGATCGAGAACCGCTCCATCCTTGAGTTCATCGACGCGGACTACACCTACCGGACGCCCCGCCTGCGCAAGTGGCACGGGGAACCGACCAAGGAGAGGCTTGGCGGGCCGGTGACCCTGAACTTCAAGCGTCAACCGGTGTCCGATAAGCGGCACGGAGGCGTGATCACCAATGCGGCGGTGATGACGATGACCTCCGGTCCGGACGAGACCCAGCCCATCACGCGCGGGGCCTGGATCGCGGGGGTGATCTTCAATGACCCACCCGATCCTCCGCCCGCGGACGTGCCCCCCCTGGACCAGAAGGAGGAGGGAGCAGAAAACCTGACCATGCGTGAGCGCTTTGCAGCCCATCGCGAGCGTGCTGATTGTGCCGGCTGCCATGCGCAGCTTGACCCCCTTGGGTTTGCCTTTGAGAATTTCGATCCCGTCGGGCGCTGGCGGGAGAAATATGAAAACGGCCGGGAGGTCGATGCCTCGGGGACCCTTTTCCGGAAGCACAGGTTCGGCAACGTGGTGGAGTTCAAGCAGGCGATCCTGGAAGAGAAGGACAGGTTCACCCGGGCTTTTGCCGAGCACCTGCTTTCCTTTGCCCTCGGGCGTGAGATCACCCCCGCGGACTCACCCGCCCTCGACGACATGGTTGCGCAGACGATTTCCGCTGATTACAGTATCAGGACCCTGATCGAGGGGGTGACACAGAGCGCCCCGTTCGTGAGCCGGGCGAATGCGATTTCGCGAAAAACGTCCTCATCCAGCGAACCAAATCCTGCTATAACGGAAAAACAGTGAGAGCTGCCTCAAGACGATCCTTCCTGCGCGGCATGGGTGGAGCCACCCTGGCCCTGCCGTGGATGGAGAGTTTCGGCCGGGAGGCCGCGGTCGCGGAACCCGCCCGGCGCATTGCATGGTTTTATGTGCCGATCGGAGTGGTGCGCCGCGGGTTCTTTCCCGGGGAGGCGGCAGCGGGAATCCCGAAGTTTACCGGTAGCCGCAAGGAGATGGCAGAGGGCGTCACGCAGATCCCGGTGGGAGTCCGTCCCCTCGAACTGACGCCCACCATGAAGCCCCTTGAGAAGATGAGGGAGAAGGTCACCCTGATTACCGGGATGGACCGGACCTTCCAGCCGGGCACGGATGTGCACGCGCAGTGCGCCTCCTGCTTTCTCACCAGTGCCAGTGCGTTCGCGGTGACCCAGTCCCCCTATCCGCTCGCCCGCAGCCTTGATCACGTCATCGCGGATACGACCGGGGAGAACACCCCGTTCCGGACCCTCGAATTCAGCTGCAACAGCCACAAGGACAACAAGGAGTCGATGTATTTTGACAACATCTCCTGGTACGGGACCGGGCACGTGGCACCTTCCCTGCGTGACCCGCGCAAGGCCTACCGCCGCCTGTTCGGGACCAAGGAGATCAAGGCCTACCGCAATATCACGGACCTCGTGCTGGAGAACGCCCGTTCCCTCCGGCGTCAGCTCGGCTACAGTGACCAGCAGAAGTTCAACGAGTATTTCGACTCCATCCGCACCATTGAGGAGCAGACGGAAAAACTCGAGGAGATGCGGGGCCAGTTGGCCAAGGCCAGGATCGAGGAGCCCCCGGAGGCCCATCTGCCGCGGGGGGAATACATCCGCCTGATGGGGGACCTGATGGTGGTGGCCCTGCAGACCGGCCTGACCAATGTTGCCACCTTCATGGTCGGTCCCGAGCGCTGGGACACGCCGTATCTGTTCGAGAGCCTCTTTGAGAAACCGCGCAGTCATCACGGAATGTCCCATAACCAGGGCAAGTTCATCGACGACCTGCTCAAGGTCGACCACTTCCACATGGAGCAGTTTGCCTACCTCCTGGAGAAGATGGACACCATCAGGGAGGCCAACGGGACCTCCCTCCTCGATAACACGATCTTCACCTACGGGTCCGGGCTGGGGGATGGTGCCACGCACCAGTACAGTGCCCTGCCGATCATCGTGGCCGGCTCCGGCGGCGGCCGGCTCGCTACCGGCAAGCATATCAACCTCTCTGCCAACTCGGGGCCCGTGCCCCAGGAGGACGGCAAGTTTAAAAAGGTCGAGGGCGGCACGCCGCTGGCCAACCTCTGGCTGACCCAGGCGCAGGCCATGGGGCTGAAGACGGAACGCTTTGCCGACAGCACGGGGACCCTGTCCCAATTGACGGCCTGAGTCCGGGGGAGAGCAGGCCAGGGGATTCAACAATTCGACTTGTTCCCTGTCCAGGGATGGGCATTTGCTTCAGGGTCCGGTCATGAAGTTCGAACTTCCAGGCATTCTCCAGTCCCTGTTGGCGGGGGCTCTCGTCTTCCTCCTTCCGGGTTGCGGTGGGGGGAACGAGGATCAGGAAACGGAAGCAGTGACTCCGGGGCAGGAGAACCCGGAAGAGGACGCAAGCCTGCGGGATTTCCTCCCGGGCAAGGCGGTGGTGGTGGTGTTTGGTGAACGCGGGTTGTTTGAAGGCAGCGTGCGGTTTCTCTTCGCGGAGGGCGGGGGATTCACCCTCAGTCAAGTGGGGAGGAACGACCGGAAGGCATCCGGAACCTACCGGGTAGGAGGCTCGTTGGTTGTCATCAGGATCGAGGACGAGGAGGCCATCGCGGTGCTGGAGTTTCCCGGCGGTCTTCCGGCAGTGGGTGGAGAGATCCAGTTCGATGTGGGGGAGGACGAGATCGCCAAAGGGCGCATCACGGCGATCCAAGCCAATGCTGCCTACGGGCAGGTGCCCCGGACCCCTGCAGATTTCAGAAAGCTGCCGGGCACTCCCCTCAACGAGCGTGAGAAGCAGTATGTGGGACGCTGGGCCGGGGGGGATCAGGAGAACCAGTGGACTACAATTATTCGTGAGGATCACACCTACTCCTATCTGACCGAGGTGTCTTACGAGAGGCCTGAGGAGCTTGAGGAGCTTGACGACGGGGCTGTTCCGAGGAGGCCGGCTCACGGGACAAAAATAATCGTCCACGGCGTCTGGACCATTGCGAATGAATCCATTTACTTCATGGATCTCGTGTCGTCTGACCCGGAATTCGTGGACGATGAATCAAATAGCCCCTATGTTATGGAGATTGTCTCCCTGGAGGCGGGGAAAGTGGTTTGTATCAACGTGATTGATGGAGCGGTTACTGAAGATGGAGAACCCTATAAGTCCGTGGAGCGCCGCATCGAGAAATTCGAGGAACCGGAAATGAAACCCTTCAACGCCCCGGAAGCGTTGAAGGGCTTTGATATCCTGAAAGCCGACGAGACGCCCCGAAGCATTGCGGATTTCAGGAAGTTGCTGGGCAGCCCCCTCAACGAGCGTGAGAAGCAATACGTGGGACGCTGGGAGGGCCGGGATCAGGAGAACCAGTGGACTACAATCATTCGTGAGGATCACACCTACTCCTATTTGAACAGGGGGACGGAGTATGTGGCCAAGGATGGCGTGCCGGTCCCGGGAAAGAAGACCAGAACTACTGGCCACGGGATCTGGACCATTGTGAATGACGTTATTTACTTAGGAGATCTCGTGTGGGATGGGAAAAAGGTATCGATGGGGGATGAGGATTGGGAACCCTATGCCTTGGAGATTGTCTCCCTGGAAGCGGGAAAAGTGGTTTGTATCAGCATTCCAGAAAGAACGGTTAGCGAAGAAAAGAACGTAGATATCTCTGGAGAACCCCTGAGGGCCGAAGAGCGTCGCATTGATAAATTCGAGGAACCGGAAATGAAACCCTTCAACGGCCCGGAGGCGTTGAAGGGTTTTGATGTCTTGAAAGCCTATGAAGAGGCGAAGGACCCTGAGGTGGAAGAGGTCGCGCCGGCCGGGGAATAGGATCGCAAGGGGCCCCAGGGTGGCAGACAGGAGGAACCGGGATGAGATCCTGGCCGCAATCAGGATGGTGTATTGATCAGCGGGTGACCACGATCCGGAGGAAGGCCCGCCCGCCGGGATTGGGAACCCTGAAGCTGGTGACGGTCCCTGCCGCGGCCTGGACCACGATGGGCTGGCCTCTCCCATCGAGGACCCGGCTCCAGTTGG